>JAOADM010000034.1 GCA_026417315.1 Limisphaera sp. | reverse complement strand
GAATTGGCTGCCCGACATGGATTCGAACCATGACAAACAGATCCAGAGTCTGCTGTGCTCCCGTTACACCATCGGGCACCCCCGTCTGCTAGAGAGACTACGCGTTTGTGCCGCGGAGTCAAGGGGCCAGCCCGCCCGCCTGCCCTAGGCATATGCCGGCCGAGTATCGACTGATTTTGAAGCACGCTTCGGAGCCGGGGTACACGCCGGACCTGGCGTGCTACCTGCGCCACGGGGGGTACGAGACCCTGCGGAAGGGCCTGACGTTGGCGCCCAAGACCCTGCCCGATGGCCGGGTCTTGAGTGCGCAGGAGCAAATCCGCGAAGAGGTGCTGCGCTCCGGCCTGCGGGGCCGTGGCGGCGCGGGCTTTTCCTGCGGCATGAAATGGAACTTCGTGGACCGCAAGAGCGGCAAGCCCGTCTACCTGATCTGCAATGCCGACGAGTCCGAGCCCGGCACCTTCAAGGATCGCCAGATCATCTACCGCGATCCCCATCAATTGCTCGAAGGGATGATCCTGGCGTGCTTTGCCAACGACGTTCACCTGGCGTTCATTTACATCCGGGGTGAGTTCGTGGAGGGGGCGAGGATTCTGGAGCGGGCGCTGGAGGAGGCGCGGGCGCACGGTTTTCTGGGCCGCAACATTTTGGGCACGGGTTATGATCTGGAGATTTACGTGCACCGCGGCGCCGGGGCCTACATTTGCGGAGAAGAGACGGGGCTGATTGAGTCGCTCGAAGGGAAGCGGCCGTACCCGCGGATCAAGCCGCCCTATTTCCCGGCCGTGTTGGGGCTGTACATGTGCCCCACCATCGTCAACAACGTGGAGACGCTCTGCAACATCAAGCACATCGTCGCCATGGGCGGTGCGGAGTTTGCCAGGATCGGGACCCCCAACAACACCGGCACCCGTCTGGTCAGCTTGAGCGGGCACGTGCGACGGCCGGGGTGTTATGAGATCGAAACGGGCAAGGTCACGCTGGGTGAGTTGATTTTCGATCCGGCCTTTGGCGGGGGATTGCGCGAGGGGCGCCAATTACAGGCGATCATCCCGGGCGGGGTGAGCGCCAAGGTCTTCCGGGCCGGGGAGCGTGTGACCCTGCGTCGCCGCGGATTGGACGGCAAGGAGACCGTTGAGGAACGGGACGTGTTGGATCTGCCGTACGATTTCGACACGTTGATCGCGGCCGGCAGCATGTCGGGGTCCGGGGCCATCATCGTGGTGGACGATTCCGTCAGCATGGTGGAGGTGTTGGCCAACATCAGCGCCTTCTTCGCCCACGAAAGCTGCGGTCAATGCACGCCCTGCCGGGAAGGATCCCTGTGGATGGCCAAGATCCTCCAGCGGCTGGCGGCGGGGCAAGGCCGGCGCCGGGATGCGGACGACCTGCTGCACATTGCCGACAATATTCCGGGCGGCCGGACGATCTGCGCGTTTGGCGATGCATGTTCGTGGCCGGTGCAAAGCACGGTGCAGAAATTCAAGGAACAATTTGTGGCGCGCGGGGCCGAGGCCGAAGCGCGAAGGGCTGCCCAACGCGCGGCTTCGGCGGCTTCGGCAGCCGCTTCGACGCCGGGCCGGGCCCCGGTGGAGGCGACCGCCCAACCCCCACCAGTGGCGATTCCTAGCGGATCATGAGCGCTGGTTCCCTCAGTTCCAATCCTGCGGTGACCTCGGCGGGTTCGGTCGCGGCTCCTCCGGAGACCCTGCGCGTCCGCGTCAACGGGAAGGAGGTCGTGGTGCCGCGCACCATGCCGGACTGGCAGGGCCGGCCCGCGCCCACCACGATGCTGCAGGCATGTGAAATCGCCGGGGTGACGGTGCCCCATTACTGTTACCATCCCAAGTTGCCCGTGGCCGGCAACTGCCGGATGTGCCTGGTGGAATACGGGACGCCGGCACTGGGGCCGGATCGCCAGCCCATCCTCAATCCGGACGGCACCCCGCGGATCGTGCGGTCGCCCCGACCGGCCATCGCTTGCGCCACACCGGTCAGTCCGGGCATGGAGATTTACACGGACACGCCGGGTGTCAGGGCCATGCGGGCCGGGGTGCTGGAGTTCCTGCTGATCAACCATCCATTGGACTGTCCGATTTGCGATCAGGCGGGAGAATGCAAGCTTCAGGAGTATGCGCTCGATTACGGCGAGAGCCGCAGCCGGTTCGTGGAGGCCAAGGTCCACAAGCCCAAGGCCGTGTTGTTGGGGCCGCGGATCGTGTTCGATGCGGAGCGGTGCATTCTCTGCACCCGCTGCATTCGGTTCACGCGGGACATCGTGGGCGATGACGCACTGGGGATTCTGAACCGCGGCAGCTACAACACGATCGCCACGGCGCCCGGCCGGGCGTTCGACAACAACTACACCCTCAACACCGTGGACATTTGTCCCGTCGGCGCACTGACCTCGCGGGATTTCCGTTTCCAGATGCGGGTCTGGTTCCTGAAGGAAACCAAGAGCATCTGTCCCAGTTGCGGCACGGGCTGCAACATCCTCATCGGCTCCCGGCAGGGTCGGATCTATCGCTACACCCCCAGACCCAACGATGCCGTCAACAGCCATTGGATGTGCGATTATGGTCGGCTGAATTACAAGTGGATTCACCGGCCCGACCGGTTGCAAAAGGTGCTGATTCAGGGACAGCCGTCGACCTGGGAGCGCGCCATGCTGGAAATGGTTCAGCGGCTGCGCCAGGCCACCCCCGGCACGGTGGCGATCGTGGCTTCCGCCCGCCTGAGCAACGAAGAACTCTGGTTGCTGGCCCGACTCAAGCAGCATTTCCGTGCCTTGAGCGATGCCGTGCCCCGGGAGGGCGAGGGCGATCACCTGCTGCTGCACCCGGACCGCAACCCGAACAGCCAGGGCGCACGGCTCACAGGGATCTGTTACACCGAAATGGGCAGCGTCCTGCCGCGGATTCTGGACCAGGTGCAAAAGGGCACCGTGCGCACGTTGCTGGTCTTCGGAGAAGACATGACGCGACACGGCTTCGAGCCGGACCTGTTGCAGAAACTCGACACCCTGATTGTGTCGGATGTGTTGCCCAACGCCACCACGGCCCTGGCCCACTATCTGTTGCCCGGGTCTGCCCCCGCGGAAAAATCCGGCAGCTTCACCAACGTCCAAGGACGCGTGCAACGGTTCCATGCGGCCATCGCACCTCCGGGCGACGCACGGCCCGAGTGGGAAATGCTCGCGGAACTGGTGGAAAAAGTGACGGGTCAGCGACTGCCGTCTCATCTGCCCGGGCTGTTCGATGCCATGGCGGCAGCGGTGCCGGCTTATCGGGGGCTGACCTGGGCGGGCCTGGGCGACCTGGGGGTCTCGGTGCCGGTCTGAAGGACGACGCGGACCCTGGTAACAATCTCATCGAGTCCCGGAGGGGGGAGGAAGCATGAGCATGTGGGAACAGTTGAACCCGGCAACCCAGGCGGCCCTGGTGACCGTGCTCCGCGCGGTGGGGGCGTTTGCCGTGTTGATGTTCCTGGTTTCCTACATCGTGCTGATCGAGCGCAGGGTGTGTGCGTTCATCCAGGATCGCGTGGGTCCGAACCGTTGCGGCCCCCTGGGGTTGCTCCAACCGGCGGCGGACGCCATCAAGGCCTTTCTGAAAGAGGATTTCACTCCCGCGCATGTGCGCAGAGTGCTGTTCACGCTGGCGCCGGCCCTGGTCATGATGCCGGCCATTCTGAACCTCGCCGTGATCCCCTTCGGCTCGGCGCCCGGGACAACCTCCGGTTCCTGGGTGGTGGCGGACCTGAATGTGGGCCTGGTGTACGTGTTTGGCATCGTCTCCCTCAGTGTCTACGGGATTGTCCTGGCCGGTTATGCCTCCAATTCGCGTTACCCGCTGTTGGGCGGGCTGCGATCCGGTGCCCAGCTCATTTCGTACGAGGTCCTGATGGGCCTGTCCGCGGTCCCGGTCTTTTTGTGGGTGGGCAGCCTGAATCTCAGCGAGATCCTGGCTGTTCAGGCGGGCCGCGCAGATTGGGCTCCCGCCTGGTTGCCGGTCCCCAACTGGCTGGTGTTCCAGAGTCCGATGCTGTTTCTGTCGTTTTGCCTGTTCCTGGTGGCGGCCTTTGCGGAAACGAACCGGACCCCGTTCGATTTGCCGGAGGCGGAACAGGAGCTGGCCGGGGGCTACAACATCGAATACAGCTCGATGCGGTTCGCGCTGTTTTTCATGGGCGAATATGCCGCCATGATTCTGGCCTCCGCCCTCATGACGACGCTGTTTTTCGGTGGTTGGACCCTGCCCGTCGGGGGGTTGGACCGGCCGGCGGCCACTGTCTGGGGTGGATTGTTGCACGTGGCCATTTTTCTGGGCAAAGTGCTGGCGTTTTTGCTGGTGTTCATCTGGGTGCGGTGGATGTGGCCGCGGCTCCGGTACGACCAACTGATGCAACTGAGCTGGCACCGGTTGATTCCGCTGGCCCTGGGCAACCTTGTCGCAACCGCCGTGTGGCTCTGGTGGCGCGCGGGCTGACGGTGGCGGGGAGGCACGAAACCCGGAGACAGAAAGCATGAGTCGGGGCAACAACCAACGGACGAGGCGGCCGGGGTCGACAGCCCCCGGGACCGGGCCGGTCGCGGGGGTCGGCGATGGCACGCGTTGGCTCATGTAGCATGACGACGGTCGTCAAACGCAAGCCATTGAACCTCTGGGAGCGCCTTTACCTGCCGGCGGTCTGGGGCGGGCTCAAGGTCACCCTGCGGCATTTTTTCCGCAGAAAGGTGACCCTCCAGTATCCGGAAGAGAAATGGGTGGTGCCCGAGGGTTACCGGGGCGCGCCTTATCTGGTGCGCGACCAGGATGGCAACACCAAGTGTGTGTCCTGCCAGTTGTGCGAGTTTGTTTGCCCGCCCAAGGCCATCCGGATCGTGCCGCCCGGCCCGGACGGCCCGCCGGCGGATCGGCCGAATGCCGAGAAGATGCCGCTGGAGTTCGAAATCGACATGTTGCGGTGCATCTTTTGCGGGTTCTGTCAGGAGGTCTGTCCCGAGGAGGCCATTTTCCTCATGAAGGATTATTCGCTGACGGGGACCAGTCGGCAGGAGATGATTTACAACAAGGAGAAACTGCTGGCCCTGGGAGGGGTGCACGCGGGGATTCAGAAATGGAAACACAAGCTGGAAGAGGCACGCGCTCAAGAGGACTTCCCGCCGCCGACGTGAACCGGACCGTGTCTCCGGGGTTATGTGCCGGCCCGGCCGGGCCGTATGGCTCGGGGGAGGTGTTCGAGGCATGAGCCTGCCGGACCTTTTGTTTTATGGGTTTGCCCTTGTGGCGCTGGTGAGCGGGGCGCTGGTGGTGTGGAATCCTTTCAGCCGCAACCCGGTCAACAGCGCGTTGTTTTTGGTGGTCACCATCCTGGCGTTGTCCGGACTGTTCGTTCTGCTGCGCGCCTACTTCGTAGCGGCCGTGCAGGTGCTGGTGTACGCCGGGGCCGTGATGGTGCTGTTCCTGTTCGTGCTCATGTTGTTGGATTTGCGGGAGGAAGCCAGGCGCCGGTTGCGCCTGGCCACGCTGATGACCGGCCTGGTGGCCGTGGGGCTGGCCACGGGCCTGTTGCTGCGAGCCCTGTGGCAGAACCGACCGGGCGAGGCGTTGCCGTCGATGGCCATGGAGGGAACCGTGCATCCCCTGGGCCGGCTCTTGTTTACGGATTACCTCCTGCCTTTGCAGGGCATGGGATTGTTGCTGCTGGTGGCCATGATCGGGGTGATCATCCTGAGCAAACGGGACCTGCCATGAGCACGGGCAAACCACACCAGAGGCGCCGGAGCCGGGCGGCCTTGCGGAAGCGCCGTGCGCCGCGGACCAGACCGTTCACGGAGGATTGATCCATGGAATGGAAACCCGGTTTGGAGCACTATCTCACGGTCAGCTTTTTGTTGTTCGGCCTGGGCCTGCTGGGTGTGGTGGTGCGCCGGAACCTGCTGGTGATGTACATGAGCCTGGAACTGATGCTCAACGCGGCGAATCTGGCCCTGGTGGCTTTCTCGCGGTTCCGTGGCGATCTGAACGGGCAGATGCTGGTGTTTTTTGTCATCACCGTGGCCGCGGCCGAGGTGGCCGTGGGTCTGGCCCTGTTGGTGGCCCTGTACCGTCAGCGCCAAACCGCCCATGTGGAGGATGTCAACCTGTTGCGCCTGTGAATCCCCGCGTGACGGCTGAGAGAGCGGGTCGGAACGAATCACCGCGCGGCATGGGCATGGGCCCCGCCCGCAGCAGGCAAGTCGTGCCATGAAGTTCGAAGGTTTGTTGTGGTGGATTCTGCTGCTGCCCCTGGCAGCGGCCGTCGGCATCACACTGCGGACGCTGAAGGATCCGCGGCGCAGCGCCACATTGTCGATCGGGGCGGCTCTGGCCTCGTTCGCTCTTACGCTGCTGTTCTGGATGGCCAATGGTTGGACCACCGGTCAGGTGTCGGTGACCTGGTGGAAGATCGGCACCTGGACGGCCACGTTCGACCTGCGCGTGGACCCGCTGAGTTTGTTGATGCTGCTGGTGGTGACCGGGGTCGGCAGCGCCATCCACGTTTACTCGGTTGGTTACATGCGGGGCGACCCGGGTTATTCAAGGTATTTTGCCTGCCTGAGTCTGTTCATGTTCTCGATGCTGGGTATTGTGCTCGCCGGAAACTTCCTGCAGATGTTTGTGTTCTGGGAGCTGGTGGGCGTGTCGAGTTACCTGCTGATTGGTCACTGGTTCGAACGCCCGGCGGCCGCGGATGCAGCCCAAAAGGCGTTCCTGACGAATCGACTGGGGGATTTGGGCTTTCTGGCGGGCATTCTCCTGCTGCACGGCCTCACGGGGACCCTGCAGTTCGACCGGCTGGAAGAGACCTGGCCCGGGATGATCCCCGCGTTGGGCCCCGTGGCGACCGTCGCCGGCTTGCTGGTTTTTTGCGGTGTGGTGGGCAAGTCGGCTCAGTTTCCTCTGCACGTGTGGTTGCCGGACGCCATGGAAGGTCCCACGCCGGTCAGCGCCCTGATCCATGCCGCCACCATGGTGGCAGCGGGCGTGTACTTGCTGTGCCGGGTCTTCTTCCTGTTCACTCCGGACGCGCTCATGGTCGTTGCGTGGACCGGGGGTTTGACCGCCCTGTTGGCGGCGGCGATCGCCACGCAGCAGAATGACATCAAACGCATCCTGGCCTATTCCACGCTCTCCCAATTGGGGTACATGGTCATGGGGGTGGGTCTCGGCGCGCCGGCGGCGGGAATGTTTCATTTGGTGACGCATGCGTTCTTCAAGGCACTGCTGTTTCTCGGGGCCGGTTCAGTCATCTGCGCGCTGCACCATGAGCAGAACATCTGGCGGATGGGCGGTCTGGCGCGGCGAATGCCCGTCACGTTCTGGACCTTCCTCGTCGGTACGCTGGCCCTGGCGGGTGCATGGCCGTTGAGCGGCTTCTTCAGCAAAGATGCCCTGCTGGCCGCGGCATGGGAGCGGAACCTGCCCTTGTTCGCCCTTGGCCTGGGGGTGGCGGGCCTGACAAGTTTTTACATGTTCCGGCTCGTATGGGTGGCCTTCGGGGGCACGGGCCGGAGCGAATCCGCGGCGCACGCCGAGGAGTCTCCCCAGGGGATGCTCTGGCCCTTGCGTGTGCTGGCCGCTCTGAGCGTGGTCGCAGGTGTCCTGGGGATTCAGCCCGTGTTGCAGGGGATCCTGCCGGGTTTGGAGGGCACCCACGGCGCGGGCTGGTGGGCCCGGTTGACGGAACCGTTTCATCACGCACCATTGCCGGCTGCGGGCGGGCTGGTCGCCATGGGGTTGGGCCTCGCGCTGGCTTGGAAATGCTACGCGGGCGTTGCGGAAGATCCGTGGGTGGAGCGCTGGCCGGCGCTGAGTCGATGGCTCCGGAACCGGCTGTACTTCGACGAACTTTATGCGCAGACGGTGATTTGGTTCCACGAGGCGTGGGCAAGCTTTGCAGCGGGGGTGGAGCGGTGGGTGTTGAACGGTCTTTGTCTCGGCCTGATCCGCGGGGGCACCGACCTGCTGGGCCAGTCGCTGCGGCTGTTGCAGTCGGGCAACTTGCAGACGTACGCACTGGTCTTCGGGGCGGGCGTGGCCCTGCTGCTGTGGTGGGTGCTGGGAGGGTGAACACGGGTCCGATGAGGAGAACGCACGGGGGGACAAGATGACGGCGCTGGGTTGGATGGTTCTGATTCCGTTGCTGGCCGCAGGGGCGGTGTTGTTCGTGCCCCGGGACGCAGCCCGGGTGCCCCGATGGCTCACGCTGGGTGCCCTGAGTGTCACGCTGGTGTTGGGCCTCCGCGTTTTTGCAGGTTTCGAGGGTGCGGCAGCGGATGCCGACGGGTATCGAATGGTGACGGACCTTCCCGGTTTGGGGGCTCCGAGCCTCGGGATTCGGTGCCGACTGGGGGTGGACGGTCTCAATGTGGCGTTGCTGTTGATGGCCGCCATGGTGGGACTGGCGGCCGCGGCCTGTGCCCGGGAGATTCAACACCGAGGCAAGGAGTTCTATTTCCTCCTGTTGCTCATGGTGGGGGGAATCCTGGGCGCGTTCGCCTCGCTCGACCTGTTCTTTTTCTACTTCTTTCATGAGCTCGCGCTGGTGCCCACCTTTCTGATGATCGGAATGTGGGGACGCGGCCCGGACCGCGCCGCGGCGGCGTATCAGATGACCCTTTACCTGACGGCGGGGGCCCTGTTGGCGCTGGTGGGGCTGGTCGCGCTGTATCTGCAGGTGCCGCCTGAACTTCGAACGTTCGACATCCCCACGCTGACTCGTTACTTCAGCGACCACCCGCTGCCCTCGAGCGTCCAGGCCTGGATCTACCCGATGCTGTTGTTCGGGTTCGGGATCCTGGTTTCCTTGTGGCCCTTTCATTCATGGGCACCACCGGGTTACGCCGCCGCTCCCACCGCCACGGCGATGCTGCACGCGGGCGTTTTGAAGAAGTTCGGCTTGTATGGTCTCCTGCGGGTCGGTCAGCCCTGGTTGCCGGATGCCGCCGCAGATTGGATGCCGGTCGTGGCCTGGCTGGCGCTGGGTAACCTGCTGTATGCAGGTTGGGTGGCCATGCGGCAGCAGGACCTCGGGCGGTTGCTGGGGTACGCCAGCGTGGCGCACATGGGATTTGTGTTCCTCGGGCTGACGGCGGGGAATGCCCTGGGTTTGACGGGAGCCGTGGTCGTCATGGTGGCGCACGGGTTGTTGGCGGCGCTCTCGTTCGCGGTGGCGGGTCATCTTCACCAGCAAGCCGGCACGCTGGAGATCCGGCGATTCGGCGGGCTGGGCCGGTCGATGCCGTTCGCTGGAGCGACGTTGACCATGGCCGCGCTGGCCGGCTGCGGGTTGCCCGGCTTTGCCAATTTCATCGGAGAAGTGACAGTTTTCCTGGGTGCCTGGCAGGTGCAGGAACTGCGCGCGGTGACGGTGGGAGCCTTGTGGGCAGCGTTGGTTGTCGGGGCCGTGTACATGCTACGGGCCGTGCGCGCGGTTGTGCACGGGCCGGTGCCGGCGGCGGGTCAGTTGGGACAAGACATTCAGGGTTGGTCGGGGCGGTGGCCGTACGCGTTGTTGCTCGCGGGATTGTTGTGTTTCGGCTGGCTCCCGCAGATTCTGGTCGGGAAAGTGGAACCCGCGGTGGCGAAGATGCTGCCGGTGGATCGATCCGGCGTGCTGGCTTTCGGAGCGACCCCGGAAACGGATCTTTTGGATGCCCCTTCGGCGGACACCCTCTGCGGCTCCGGTGTTGGTCAGGCCGAAATGGCGAATTCTCCTTCAGGGCGGACTGCCGTGCAGCAAGTGCGCTGAGGCCATCAGGGCTCGATGAGGGGGACGGGAGGGGTTGCCTGAATGGCCCGCCGCGGGCGGCCGACCGAGACGCGGGGGAGGGCGAATCGTTGCACCGAGGGATGGATGCTGTCGGGCGGGGAACGCGACCAAGCAACCTGCGGGGTGAGCTTGCCTCGCAGAATCAGGGTTGATCCGCGACCGGGGGGGACTGGCTGCGCGTCAGGGCCTCCAGTCGTTGCGCGAGATCGTGCGCCAGTAGGGGTTCGATGACAGGGTCCAGGTCACCATCCATGACGGCGCCGAGGTTGTAAATCGTGAGATCGATTCGGTGGTCGGTGACGCGGTTTTGCGGAAAGTTGTAGGTGCGAATCCGTTCGTTGCGTTCGCCCGTTCCGACCTGGGCGCGGCGCTGGGCCGCAAGACGTGCGTTTTCTTCCGCACGTTTGGCGTCCAGCAGACGCGCCCGCAGGACGCGGAGCGCCTTCGCCTTGTTCTTTTGCTGGGACCGCTCGTCGGCGCAGCGCACGATGAGGCCGGTGGGCTTGTGCAGGATTTGGACGGCCGAATCCGTGGTGTTCACCCCCTGACCGCCCGGACCGGAGGCGCGACAGACAGTGATTTCCAGATCTTCCGGCTTGATTTCCACGTCCACTTCTTCGGCCTCCGGCAGCACGGCCACGGTGCAGGTGCTGGTGTGAATGCGTCCCTGGGCCTCGGTCACAGGCACGCGTTGGACCCGATGCACCCCGCTCTCGAACTTGAGCCGTTGGTACACGTCCTGGCCGCTGATCAGGAAGATCACCTCTTTGAACCCGCCGAGATCCGAGGGGGACGCGTCCATGGTCTCGGTGCGCCACCCACGGGCCTCGGCATAGCGGGTGTACATGCGGTACAGATCGGCTGCGAACAATGCGGCCTCCTGTCCGCCGGCGCCCGCCCGGATTTCCATGATGATGTTCCGTTGATCTACGGGATCCGGGGGCAGCAACCCGCGTTGCACCGCACGGGCGAGGCGGGGAATCTCCGACTCCAGCCGGGCGATCTCCTCCCGCACCAGGTCGGCCAGTTCCGATTGGGGCGGCTCGGCGGCCAGCAGCGCGCGGTTTCGCTCCAGTTCCTCCAGGGCGCGCAAATAAGCCTCTCCGCAGGAGACCAAATCCTTCAGGCGCGCGTACTCACGGCCCAGTTCCTGGAGTCGCGCCGGCTGGGCTGCCACCCCGGGGTCTCCCAGCGCAGTCTCCACATCCGCCAGACGGCGGCGGAATCGCTCAATGTAAGGGCGCAGATCCACGGCGGTTCGGGAGCGAAATGGATGGCCGGTCCGCCCCGGACTTGAACGCGAGACGATGGCGCGGCCATCCGACACGGCGATCGGTTGGCGACCCCAACCCATGGGCCCCGGGGACTGAACCAGAGGCCCGGATGCAAGGGATGCCTGCGTGACGCATGCGGCACACCAAAAGCAAACCGCCCGCGGGCGCGAGCGACGGCGCACATCGACGGGCGGTCCGCCAAAGCCGACAGGCTAGCGTTTCTTCTTTTTCTTTTCCGCCAACGCCGCTTGCAGGGCCTGCGTCTTGGCCTGGCGTTGTTGGAACTTGTCCACGCGCCCTGCGGTATCCACCAGTTTCTGCTGACCGGTGTAGAACGGGTGGCAGGCGTTACAGATGCCCACGATGATCACCGGTTTGGTGGACCGCGTCTTGATCACGTTGCCGCAGGCGCAACGGATTTCCGCGTCCACGTATTTCGGATGAATGTCTGCTTTCATATCCCAAGGCAGACCAGCCTACCAGCGGGCCGCCGCCTGACAAGGCCGAAGTCTCGCTCAACTTGCACAGGGGATGAGGTTGGCGAATTGTCCGTTGGAGGGGATGAAATCGGGTTGGGATGGAGCCGGAACCGGGGTTCGGTGTTTGCCCAGGCGGTTAAGTACCGGGGCCGAGGTCTGTGGTTGTTTAGGCTCCAGGACCTGGCCAGCCCGGATGCGGTGCCGGCTGCGGCGTTGGCTTTGGAACCGGCGGTGGAGTTCCCCTTCGGGATTTCTTCGCCGCTGCACTCGAGCTGCTCTGGACGGCGGAGTTTCGGCGGCTGCGGTCGGGGCGCAGACGGGCCCGGGATGCGATGCCGGGCATTCACACCGCGGCGGTGCCCCAAGAGGAAGCCGACCGCGGCCGCAAACGCCATGGGCCGTTACTGGCGCGGAGGACTGATGTGCATCGACGCCAGTGCGACATGGCTGTGGGGGGCTCAGATCGCGCGCAGGAGCCGAGGGAAACTCTTCTTGCCCGGAACCAGTCAAGGAGCAATCGCCCTCGGGCCGGGTGTGAGTGGTGCAACCGCCGGGACCGAAGAGGCTAACAGGTTTGGCGCACTCGCTCCGAGCGCTCACGGCCATCGCTCGAGAGGGTCTGAAAGTCTGGAGCAAAGTGCCGGTGGGTCGGGAGTTGGAACTGGCGAACCAGCGGCGCAGGGGTGCGACGAGAACCAGTAGGGAGTGGGGCCGCAGCAGCAGGCCCGGGGAATCCCGGGTCCGAACGTATCGCTGCTGACCGGTGGGGCACTGCACCTGAACCTTGCGATGCCGCACCGGCCCACGGCGGCTGCGCGGATGGGTTTTATGCCAGGCCGACACGCCCTCGGTGAGTGAGGGGCGGCACTTTGGGGATGGATCGGGAGCGGAGAGGTTTGGTCCCTTTGGGCACACGGGCACGGCTCGGGGGGTGGGACCGGGGCCCAGACCTTTCGGGCGTTGGGCCGGGCGTCGATACGGCGGACAGGCCACGGGCGGCCGGGCGGTCTTTTTTGGGGCCGCTGCCTGAGCCTGCCGGTCCAGGGTCGGCGAAAGCCGACGGGTGGCTTTGCATCGCAGCCGGGCCCGGGACGGGGTGCGGCAGCCGCCGAACGCTGTTTTTGGACCACCTGGGGCGGCGGCTCTACAGGTCTGAAAAGCCAGCCAATGAAAGGGAGTACCAAGGTCGAGGTCGGGAATGGGGTGGGGCAGCCAGGTATCTGGGGCCGGCCGGTCGGGGCCTGGAGGCGTGGCTGCTCGCCCGCGGTGCGGGTGGCCTCCCGAATGGCATGTGCGCAGTTATGTACGCTCAGTAGGCCACCGGCTCGCCTCGCGTTGGCATAAGATGGAGACGGTGGAGAGCGCGATCCCCGGGCCGGGGTCATCCATGCGTTGCCGTTCGATTGAACCTTCCTGCTTTGCCTCACAGAAGACCATCGAAAAACACCCACGGGCTGCTGAGCAGGGGCTTCACCGCCGAAACTGGATCCCCCAACTTCTTGGTGAGCAGGGCGCTTCGCCCGAAAAGCAACAGCTTCAGCAGCCGGTTCATGGTCCGGGAGTCTCTGCGGGCATTGACCCCTTTCAACTTCCGGGGGCTGCGGAATAAGCCGGTTCCGCGAAGAATTCGTGGAATAGTTGTATTTATTTATTACTTTTCGGTGTAAAGCGTTGCTAATTTCATCGTGAACCTGGAGGCAAAGCCAGAAGCTGTTCTGCGCTCGGCCCCAGGCCGGGGCCTCATCTTGCGGCGGCTGCAGAAAAGCTTCGAAATCGAAGAATGCACCAGATCCACGGGGGTGGTTGGGCCGGAGCCCATCCAGTCCAAGCGGCCTCGGGCGTGGTGGCTGGTTCTTCTATGGCTGTCGGGAGACGCGTTTGCACCCGGTCTGTGGGCCGACATTCGGCTCACCAACTGCAGTGAGGCCGAGCTGCGGGCGGCCATCGCAAGGGGCGGACGAATTGTCTTCGATTGCGACGGTACAGTCGGGCTCAGCCAAACCCTCGTTGTCACCACGGACGTTTCCGTGGACGCCTGAGAGCACGCGGTTGCCCTCAGTGGAAACAACGCTGTTCGTGTCTTCGAGGTGAACCCGGTTGCGGAACTCACGCTTCGGAACTTGACGGTGCGGGAAGGGCGCAGTGCCAGCGGTGCAGCGATCCGCAACATCGGTGGGGCAGTTACCCTGGTGAACTGCCAGGTTGTGTCCAATACGGCCGTGGGTGGGCTGGCAGACGACGGCCTGTAGGGATTACCGGCATATGGCGGGGCGGTTTTCAACCAGGGCACGTTGATCATTCGGGGCGGACGTCTGGTGGGCAACCTGGCGCGGGGCGGAGACGGGAGTGCGCGGGCCGGGGTGTGCGGTGGAGGGGGCGGGGCTGAAGGGGCGCTGTGTTTAGCGTGAGCGGGCAGGTCAAGTTGGAAGGCGTGGACTTTCAGTACAACAGCGCTGTTGGCGGCCAGGGAGGTTATGATCCGGTCTCCATGGCCGGCTGCGGCGGCGGTAGCGCGCATGGCGGCGCCATCCGGGTCCTGGGCGGAACGCTGCACGTAACCGGTTGCACCTTTGCCGACAACGAGGCGCGAGGAGGCTATGGCGCGCGTTACGGCTGGGGCGGGGTTGCCGAGGGCGGGGGCCTTTGCCTGGGCAGCAACCAGACTCAGATCGTTGGCAGCACCTTTGTGACAAATCGCTGTCAGGGCGGAGGAGGGGCCGCCGGTCAAGGCGGCGCCGTCCATAACGCCGGTGGCCGGTTGGCCATCCGGGACTGCACCTTCCGGGCGAACCGCGCTACTGGCGGCGGAGGCGGCTACCATACACGGCCGGGCGAGGGCTCCGGTGGTGCGTTGCGTCATGGTGCTTCCGTTGCCAGCACTGCACCCTGCGAGATAGCTGGATGCCTGTTCCACGCCAATGAAGCGCGTGGCGGCGACGGGGGAATCAGCCCGTTCGTGTGGTCGGGCGGACAGGGTCTGGGGGGCGCGATTTTGAACAACGGGCACATGACGATCCTCAACTCGACGATGTTTGAAAACGTGGCGGTTGGAGGGCAAGGTGGATTCCCCTGGATGGCTTCCTCAGGCGGGGCCGGTGGCGACGCATGGGGCGGGGGCTTGTGCAGTCGCGGGCGGGCCGGCCTTACCAACGTCACCATTGCTGCCAACAGTGCCATGGGGGGCCCTGGCTCGGGCGACCCGGACCCGGGTGTATTGGGCCCGCCCGGCGCCAGTAACGGCGGGGGCCTGGCTGTTTTGGAGAGCCTCTTGTGGCTCAAAAACACCATCATTGCGCACAGCATCACAGGCTCGAACATCTTCGGCGCGCCTATGGATGGCGGACACAACTTGTGTTCCGACGCCAGCGGCGCGTTTCGGGAGCCCAGCAACCTGATCAACACCGACCCCATGCTTGGTCCACTGAGCGACAATGGCGGGCCGACCTGCACATTAGGGTTGCTCCCCGGCAGCCCGGCCATCGATGCCGGGGAAAACGTGGCCGGATTGACCGTTGACCAGCGCGGCTTGTCCCGCGCCACCGGAGCCCGCACGGACATTGGCGCGTACGAAAGCTGCCAACCGTTGCAGTTCCTCAGTGTCGGTTGGCTTGACCCGGACCGACTGAAACTGCGTCTGCTCGCAGAGCCGGGCGCGTACCGGCTCGAAGCCTCCACGAACCTCCTGGCGTGGGTCGAAGTGGGCGCCTTTACCAACTGCACCGTCATCGTGGATTGGACGAATGCGGTCGAGGACTGTCCGGCGCGTTTCTTCCGCGCCTGTCAAGTTCGGCCTTGATGCCCGACAAGGAGGGCCCTTCCCGACGGCCGGGCTGCGGCGGCCAAACCCACAGAGCCTCCCGCACACTGGGGCGATGGCAGCCGTGGAACTGCCTTCTTAAGGCTCGCTTCTTGCGTGACGGGCTGAAAAGACCCAAGCGGATGACGCGGTCGGTGGTGTTGGCGCTGCGGCGCAAGGTGAAGGTGTGTTTGAGACGCAGGCGGCAGGCACCGATGTATGCACGGAGCGGGAAAACCTGGAGTTCGAGGGCTGGTGGGTGGGACGGAGGCAGGAGTCGGGCTTGGGGGGCCTTGGGGTCAGGGAGGAGCGTTGGGCGGGCTGGTGGCGGTGTGTTTGTAGGCGGACGGTATGGTGAGCGCACGAGAAGCGGCAGGCCGCACCGCTTGGATTTGTGGCGGCGGTGCCGGGCCGACGACTTCTTGGGTGGGCCAGTGGCGTTCGGTGCGATCACAGCAAAGGCCGGTGTGGGTCACAAGACACGCTGGGACGGTCGCGCTCGAGCTCTGGGGATGTTGACGCGTGGTCACCTGGGCGGTGTGAGGGGTGGTTTTGGTGTCTGGAGCAGCTCCTCACGCTCTTGAGGGGCACGATCGGGGGCGGAACATGCGCCCTCTTTCTCGACCTCCCGTGAAATGCACTTTACATGGCGATCGGGGCGACTAGGCTTGCAGCGGACAAGGAACGTTATGAAGGCGAGCATCCAATTCCTGGTGGGTTTGGCGATGGCGACGGGGCTGTTGTGCGGTTGTGCGGGGCCGGAGCAGAAGTTGGGGCGGGGCCTGCGGAACACGACGGAGATTGTGCGCTGGGGGGAGTTGCGCCGCACGGTGGAGCAGACCGCGTTGTTCGATTCGCCGGATCAGGCCTACACCACGGGGTTGGTACGCGGGTTCAACCGGTCCATGGCGCGTTTTGGCGTGGGCCTGTACGAGATTGTGACGGCGCCTTTCCCACCCTACGAGCCGGTCGCCACGCGATATCTGTCGCCCGAGCCGGTGTATCCGGACAACTACAAACCGGACCTTTTGGCGGTGCCGGCCTTTGATTCGGCGAACGAACTGGGCTTCAGTGGGGGCGATGTGGCGCCCATGATTCCGAACAGCCGTTTCAAGATTTTCGATCGCTAAACCGGCGGCGTTCGCCGGAAGCGAAGGGCGCGCTGTGGGAATTGTCCCGGCGCGCCTTTGTTTTGCCATGGAACTGCAGAAACCGTCTCCTGCGAAGCTGAACCTGGTGCTGAACGTGTTGGGTCGCCGTCCGGATGGCTACCACGAGTTGGAGACCATTCTACATCCCCTGGCAGTGCAGGACCGTCTGGTTTTCGAGACGCGGCCGCACGGGATCGAGCTTACCTGCACGGATCCGCGGCTGCCCACGGATGACCGAAACCTGGTGTACAGGGCGGCCCGAATGTTTTTCGAGGCATCGGGCGTGCGGGCCGGGGTACGCATTCATCTGGAGAAACGGCTCCCGCAGGGTGCCGGACTGGGCGGGGGAAGCGGGAACGCGGCCGCCACGCTGCTGGCACTCAATGAATGTTTTGGGGCGCCACTGGGAGAGAGCGCGTTGCACGAGCTGGCCGCCCGGCTGGGATCCGACGTGCCGTTTTTCCTGCGCGGAGTGCCCGCCCTGGCCACTGGTCGGGGGGAATGCCTGGAATGGCTGGACTGGTTTCCCGCCCTGCGGGGCTGTGCGTTTGTGGTGGTGCATCCCGGCTTTGGGATCGCCACACCCTGGGCGTACGCGCAACTGCGTCGGTTCCCGGAGGTTCTGCATGGGACGCCGGGCCGGGCCCGGGCGGCGTTGGTCGCTTTGCAAGGAGACGACCCTCGAAAGGCCGGGGCGGAGTTTTACAACGCGTTCGAGGCTCCAGCCTTTGAAAAGTTTCCGGTGCTGGCGCTGTATTGCGAGTTTTTCGCCTCCCACGGGGCTTACGGGGCGCGGATGAGCGGGAGCGGTTCGGCCGTGTTTGCGGTGGTTCCGGATGTCGCTGCGGGAGAACGGATGCTGGAAGCTTTCAAGGACCGGTTCGGAAATCGGGTCTGGGCCGCGGTCGTACCGGTTTGCCCGGGCTGAGGCATTTGCCCGGTTCCCGACTGGCTGTCATGGGGATTGTGGGGCGGGCTCTTTTGGCAGCCGCGGTCGGGGTTGAAGCCCGTGGTTGGGGAAGAGCGCACGTCTTTGACGGAACCGACCGCGATTTCACCGGCGCCCGGCGGCCAGCTTCTTCCGCGGGGCAAAACGGGCGGGGCCGAGAACGGATCGTTCGGTTGAAGCACGGGCAGATCGTGCCGAGCTGCGTTGCCGATCCCGCCGGGAAGGACCGCGTTGACGCGCGCCCTCGGAGGGGGCGGGCTGGGTTTGTGATTTGGAGACGACTCCATACTTCGTTCGATTGACATGCGCAGCCAGATCCGTGCAAATGGTTGGCATGAGTCAAAGGCGCAGTGTCACTCGTCGCCAGTTTCTGCAAGCGGCCGGGCGAAGCACCGTGGTCGTGGCAGCGGGGCTGGCCTTCCCCAACCTCTTCCTCAACCGAACGAAGGCGGCCACGGGTCAGAATCCGTCGGAATTCATCCGCGTGGGATTCATCGGCGTGGGCGGCCAGGGCATGAGCAACCTGCGGGCGCTCATGAAAAACGCGGTGGCGGTTTGCGATGTGGACCAGAACCACCTGGAAGCAGCGCAGAAAGCCGTGGAGAAAGCCACGGGCCGCACCTGCGCGGGGTATCGGGATTACCGGCGCATGCTCGAGGACAAGTCGGTGGATGCGGTTTGCATCAGTACGCCGGATCATTGGCATGCGCTGCCCACCATCCACGCATGCGAGGCGGGCAAGGATGTGTATGTGGAGAAGCCGCTGACGCTGACGATTGAGGAGGGGCAGGTCATGGTGGCGGTAGCGCGGCGGACGGGTCGGGTGGTCCAGACCGGGAGCCAACAGCGGTCCGATGCGCGGTTTCGGCAGGCGGTCGAATTGGTGCGCAACGGCCGGCTCGGAGTCATCAAGCGGGTGTTGGTGGGCTTGACGGGGGTCAACTGGACTCAGGAGCCCCCCGTAGCGGATTCGGAGCCGCCGCCCGAGCTGGACTATGACATGTGGTTGGGCCCGGCGCCCTGGCGACCGTACAACAAACACCGCGTACATTACTATTTTCGGTTTTTCTGGGACTATTCCGGGGGCCAGATGACCAATTGGGGGGCGCATCATCTGGACATCGCACAATGGGGACTCGGGATGGATGGCTCGGGTCCGGTGGAGATTCGCGGCACGGGCCAGTACGATCCGCAGAAACGGTTCGAGGTGCCCGTGTCCTTCTCCATCACCTACCGGTATGCCAACGGGGTGGTGGTGGAGTGTCGGAGTCCGCGGGCCCTGGTCTCCGAGTTGTTGCCGGATCGGCAAAAGGAAGCCCGGGAGATCCTCAACGGGCGCGACGAATTCACCGGCTGCATCTTTGAGGGCGAACGAGGGCTGTTGTACATCAACCGCGGTGCGATCGCGACGTGGCCGGAGGAGATTCTGCAGCAATCCATCGGGGACAACGACCTGCGGGTGTACGCCAGCCGCAATCATCATCAGAACTGGCTGGAGTGCATTCGCACGCGGGCGCTGCCGATCTGCGATGTGGCGGTCGGGCATCGGTCGGCCACGGTTTGTCATTTGGGCAACATTGCCGTGCGGACGGGGAAAGTGGTCCGCTGGGATCCGAATCAGGAGCGGATTGTGGGCGACGCAGAGCTGGCACGCTGGGTTTCCAAGCCGTATCGGGCGCCCTGGTCGCTGCCCAAGGTCTGAACATGGGCGGAATGGAGCGCGCCTGAATGGAAGGCGCATGATACGGGGGCCGGCCGAAGGCCGGGCAGACATGTTTGGGGCTGGTCCGGGGTGGACCGAGCCACACGCGGCGCCGGCTGGTTGCACGGCGCGAAGCTGCCGGCCTGTCTGCTCCCCGGCTCGACTCTAGGCGCAAGCGCGCCCGGCCGCGCAGGTCGGAGAGGCTGCCCGCCGGGGTCGGGACCTGAGAGTTCCGTGCCGGCGATGCAATTTTGTTGGGTGTTCTTCGAGCATCGACTCGCGGTGGGCTTCGGTTGAGCGGACCCGGGTTCAGACGGCGTAGCCACCGCACAGGGGGTGCGAAGTCCGGGCTGGGCTCTGCATTTCGTACCAGGGTACCAGAAGCAGGCATCCGTGCATTGCGGACGCGCGCACGAGATTGCGGCGGCTGAACTCCCGGGGAGTTACCGGCTCTGCTTTTTGCGCGCCAACCTCCGGGCGGCTCGCGGCCGACGACGGCGGACTGGCCGCAGAGGACCGCCGGGGGTTCGGAGAACCTGCCCGGGCTTCGACGACCGGCTCGCGCCTTCCGCTTGACAGCGCCGGGCGCGCCTGCCTACAAGGCCAGTCCAGTCTGTCCGAGCCGGCGCGGCCCCGGACGGAAGCTGCGGTTGTTTGAACGCTTCGACCCAACCGGAGGACCAAAGTGGAGGATTATGAAGCGCGTGACCAAGCTTTGTTGGATGGTGGGGTTGCTGGGGTGGCTGGGGTCGGGTGCCGACCCGCTTCTGGCTGCCACCAGCACCAATGACCTGCCGGAACGGTATTTCACAGCGGCGTTTCAATATCCGGGTGTGCGGCTCAGTCCGGAGGACAGCCTCAACGTGGACGTGCGGTTGAAAAACCGCGGCCGCAGTGACGAGACGGTGTTGCTGGAGGTGACCGAGCAACCGGCGGACTGGAACGTGGAGATTCGCCGCTACGGCACGGCCGTGACCGGTGTTTTCCTGCCCTCGGGAGAGGATCAAACGCTGACCTTCACGGCTCGTCCGAAGGACCGGAACCTCAAGCGGCTTCCGGAGGGGACGTACCGTTTTGCCATCCGGGCTCATACTCCGGACAACGCCCTGGTGCGGGAATCGTCGCTGGTGGTTACCGTCAGCTCGGGCGAGCATGGCCCGGAGCGCATCACGTTGGAAACCTCGTATCCCACGCTGCGGGGCTCCAGCGGCGACAAATTCCAGTTCTCGCTGGATGTGCGAAACGAGACCGGTCAGGACGCAGTGTTCAACTTCCGGGCCACGGCGCCCCAGGGCTGGCAGACCTCCTTCCGGCCCGCGTACGAATCCAAGCAGATCACCTCGTTGCAGATCAATGCCGGTTCGAGTCGGTCGATCGAGTTTGAGGTGACCCCGCCCTATCGGGCCCAGGCGGGCGAGTACGATTTCAAGGTGGAGGTGGAGGCGGGTCGGGCGCGAGCCGAGAAGGATCTGAAGGTGGTGTTGACGGGCACCTACGATCTCAAGGTCGGCACGCCGAGCGGGCTGCTCTCGCTGGTCACCGAGCGGGGGAAAAAGACCACTGCCACGTTGCTGGTCCAGAACACCGGTTCGGCGCCGCAGCGGGAGATCAGTTTTCAATCTTTCAAGCCGGAGAATTGGAAGGTCGAGTTCTCCCCGGAGAAGCTGGAGAATGTGCAACCGGGCGAGGTCAAACAGGTGGAGGTCAGCATCACCCCGGCCGAGCAGGCCCTGGTGGGCGATTACTCGGTCAGCCTGGCCATCGATGGGGAACGGGTCAATCGCGACCTGGAATTCCGGGTCACCATCCGGGCGGGAGCCACATGGGGCTGGGTGGGCCTGGCCATCATCGTGCTGGTGGTGGCGGGCCTGGGTGTGACGTTTCACTATTTGGGCCGCCGGTGACATGGCTGCGATCATCCAGACGCAGGGCCTGACCCGACGGTACGGCCGCCAAACCGCCGTCGAGCAGCTCGATCTCGAGGTGCAGGAGGGCGAGATCTTCGGCTTTCTCGGCCCCAACGGCGCGGGAAAGACGACCACCATCCTGATGTTGCTGGGCCTGACCGAACCCAGCGCGGGCTCTGCGCGCGTGTTGGGTTACGACCCGGTGCGCGATCCCCTGCCGATCAAGCGCCAGGTCGGGTATTTACCGGAAAATGTCGGCTTTTACGATGACCTCACCGGGCGGGAGAACCTCCGTTACATCGCCGACTTGAACGGCATCCCTGAACCCGAGGCCACGGAAAAAATCGAATCGGCGCTCCGGACGGTGGGCCTGGCCGACGAAGGGGACAAGCTGGTGGGGGCTTATTCCCGGGGCATGCGGCAACGGCTGGGGATCGCGGAGCTCCTGGTCAAGGACCCGCGGTTGCTGATTCTCGACGAACCGACTCTGGGACTGGACCCCGACGGAACCAACAAGATGCTGGATTTGATCCGGGATCTGAACCGGTCCCGGGGCATCACGGTGATGCTTTCGTCGCACCTGCTGGATCAGGTGCAGCGGATTTGCCACCGGGTCGGCATCATGATCAAGGGTCGCCTGGTCGCCCTGGGGACCATCGAGGAACTGGCCCGGCGCAAGGGCGCCGACAGCGGGCGCCCGGTTCTGGAAGAGATTTACATGCGTTACTTCAGGGAGGCCTGAGCCATGTGGACCATCTGCCGCAAGGAACTGGCGGACCATTTTAGTTCCACCCGTTTCCTGCTGCTGTTCTGCCTGATCTTCATGGTGGCGCTGGTGGCCGCCTACATGGCTGTGGAAAATGTGCACAAGGCGCTCGAGGGGTTTCCCAAGTCCTCCCACGTATTCCTGATGATGTTCACCACCCCGGGGAAGTTTTTCTCGCTCGTACAGTTCGTCGCGTTTTTCGGGCCGTTGTTGGGGATCATCATGGGCTTTGACGCCATCAATCGGGAACGGCACTTGCGAACCCTGGGCAAGCTCTTGTCGCAGCCGATCTTTCGGGACGCGGTGATCAACGGGAAGTTTCTGGCCGGCGTGATCACGGTGACGCTGGTCATGGTGAGCCTGCTGTTGTTGTTGACCGGGATGGGGCTGGTAACCCTGGGGGTGGTCCCGGGTTGGGAGGAGATCGCGCGGCTGGCCGTGTATCTCATCATCAGCATCGCGTATATCTCGTTCTGGCTGGGGTTGGCGATTCTGTTCTCCATCGTGTTCCGCTCCCTGGCCACGTCGGCGCTGGCCTCGGTGGCGCTGTGGATCTTTTTCTCCTTTTTCATGGGCTTCGTCGCCGACATGGCAGCGGACACCCTGCGGCCCGTGTACAATCGGCGGGACGTGGAACAGGTGGTGGCCAACGACCGCCTGGCGCATGCGTTCAGCCTGGTATCTCCGGTGGTCCTTTACGGAGAAGCCACGGGTCCCATTCTGGATCCCTTCCAGCGAAGTGCCGGATCCCTGCTGGTGATCACGCCGATGGAGGCATTCTCCTTGGAGCGCTTTCGGGGTCCTCTGCCGCTGGACCAGTCCATGTTCATCGTGTGGCCGCATATTGTCCTGATGATGGCTCTGACCCTGATCTGCTTCGGGATCGGGTACGTCACCTTCTTGCGGCAGGAGATTCGAACCGTCTAGGACCGGGCGAGTCCGGGAGAGTTTCCCACTCGAACCCGGGCCCTTCAGCGCGACCCCCGGGTGTCGTGCCCGTGCGGGGCCGGACCGCCGGGCGGAGGACCTTCTCGGGGCCTGTCTTCGACTCCGGGCGTCCCCTCGCCGGCTTTGCCGTTGAGGGGCGTGGAGCCGTCTCGTAAGGTGCGGAGCCGATGGATGCGACGGTATCGGAGCCTGCCGGGCCCCTGGCGTTCCCTGTGACCGAGTTGTGGGGCGTGGGCCGGGAACGGGCCGAACAATTGGCACGCCTCGGGATTCGGACGGTCGAGGACCTTTTGCTGCATCGGCCACGTCGGTACGAGGATCGCCGGCACTTCCGGCCCATTGGCCAGTTGCAGGTGGGCGAGGCGGCGCTGACGCGGGGGCGCGTGATCGCCATGGGACTCAAGACCTTCCGGAGAAGGACGCGTTCGCTCTTCGAGGTCGTTTTGGAGGACGAAACCGGCCGATTGTACTGTCGGTGGTGGAACTCGCCCTTCATGGAACGGTACTTTCGCGTGGGGGACGAGGTGGTGGTGTACGGCAAGGTGCGCGCGCTCCGGCCCCCTGCGATGGATCATCCGGAGACCGAGGTCATCGAAGGAGACGCCGAGGCGTTCATTCATTTCCACCGGCTGACGCCGGTCTATGCTCTGACGGAGGGGCTGCCGCAACGCTGGTTGCGCGCGCTGATTTGGCGCACGCTGGCGCGGTACGGCGAGGCAGTGGCCGACCCCTGGCCACGGTCGCAACTCCCCGCGGAACTGCAGCATCTGCCCACCCGTGCCCAGGCCCTGCGCTGGCTCCATTTCCCGGACACGCTGGAGCAGGCGGAATGGGCCAGGCAGCGGCTGGCGCTGGACGAGTTCGTTCCCCTGCAGCAGGCCCTGTGGGAGCGGCGCCGTCGATTCGAACGGGTGGCCACGGCGCTTCCCTGTGCCGGGGATCGGAATCGCCTGATCAAACCGTTTCTGGCCCGGCTCGGATTCCGATTGACCGAGGCCCAGACCCGCGTCCTGCGGGAGATCCGGCGCGACCTGGGCGGGCCCTGGCCCATGCGCCGGTTGTTGCAGGGAGACGTGGGCAGCGGCAAGACGGTGGTGGCTGCTTGTGCGGCTCTCATGGCGATCGAGAGCGGTTACTCGGTGGCCCTCATGGCGCCCACCGAGATTTTGGCCGACCAGCATTACAGCGTGTTTCAGCAGTGGTTCGGTCCGTTGGGAGTGCCTGTCTGGTTGCGGACCGGAAGCCGCAAAATCGAACCCTTGCCGGTCGAAGGGTCTGCGCGGCGATCGGCGTCGGGTGCCCCGCAGGGCGAGCCCGGCGAGGTCGCCGCCCTTTACGTCGGCACCCATGCGCTGCTGACCGGCGAGGTCTCTCTGCCCCGCCTGGGTCTCGTCATCATCGACGAACAACACAAGTTCGGCGTCACCCAGCGCGAGACCCTCGTGCGGAAGGGACGGCACCCACATCTGCTGGTCATGACGGCAACGCCCATCCCGCGCACCCTGGCTCTGACGCTCTATGGGGATCTGGACGTGTCGTTGCTGGACCAACTTCCGCCCGGGCGCAAACCCGTGCGCACCTGCGTGCGATCGTCGGCGCAGCTTCCGGAGGTGTGGGCGCGGGTGCGGGCCGAGCTGGCGGCGGGTCGGCAGGCCTACGTGGTCTGCCCGCG
>JAOADM010000350.1 GCA_026417315.1 Limisphaera sp. | reverse complement strand
GAGCTGATCAGGGACTCGAGCACCCGACGGTTGACCCGCTGGAGATCCACCCGCGCGCATAGGTCCCAGAGGTCGCGAAAGGTGGCACCTGCAGACCGCGCCTGGAGGATGGCCTCGATCGCTGATTCGCCAACCCCTTTGATGGCGCCGAGCCCATAGAGGATCGTCTGGTCACCGGCGATGCTAAAGCGATAGTGCGAGCGATTGATCGTTGGCGGCTCGACGCGCAGCCCAAGCGAGCGGCACTCATCGATGAGGGTGACCACCTTGTCGGTATTGTCCATGTCCGCCGACAAGACGGCGGACATCAGGGCCGCCGGATAATGGGCCTTCAGCCACAGGGTCTGGTAACTGACCAGGGCATAGGCGGCCGAATGCGATTTGTTAAACCCATAACCCGAGAAATATTCCATCAGGTCAAAGATCTGGGCGGCCAGTTGGCGATCGACCCCTCGCGCCTCGGCACCTGACTCAAAGGTCGCGCGCTGCTTGGCCATCTCCTCGGGCTTCTTCTTGCCCATGGCCCGTCTGAGGATATCTGCCCCCCCGAGCGAATAACCGGCAAGGACCTGGGCGATCTGCATCACCTGTTCCTGATACAGGAT
>JAOADM010000349.1 GCA_026417315.1 Limisphaera sp. | reverse complement strand
ATAATGCACCACCCGATCGCTGACCGGCGCATAGCGCCGATCGTTGCGGGCATATTCCATAAATCCTGTCGGCTTACCCATGTTCGACAACCCCCTTCAAGGGCTTAGTAGCCCGCGGCGGCAGGCGTTGACGGGATTTGATCTGCTCAAGCGCGCGCCGATAGTCGACCGGCATCACCTTGACAAACCGCGGTAGATAATGGCCCCAATCCGCAAGGATGCGCTCGGCCACGGCCGAACCCGTATAGCGATAATGGCGTTCGATCAGCCACCGCAGGCGCAGGGCATCATGGCCCGACATATCGCGGATCAGATCGACGAGCCCATGGGTCTCGAGATCGCCGCCCTGATGGCTGTTTAACTCAAGCGCCGAATCCTCCTCCGGGATGGGCTCAAGCTCAACCATGGCCTGATTGCAGCGCTGGGCAAAGCGCCCGTCCTCATCGAGGACATAGGCGATCCCGCCGGACATCCCAGCGGCGAAGTTGCGTCCTGTCGGCCCAAGGATCACCGCCACCCCACCGGTCATATATTCGCAGCCGTGGTCTCCTACCCCTTCAACCACTGCCGTGGCACCTGAGTTACGCACGCAAAAGCGTTCGCCGGCCACGCCGCGGAAGAAGCACTCGCCGCTGATCGCACCATAG
>JAOADM010000348.1 GCA_026417315.1 Limisphaera sp. | reverse complement strand
GTCACCGAGATCGAGTCCGATACCCTGCCGCCTGGTCTCAAGGAGGAGGTGATTCGGGCGATCTCGCGTCGCAAGGGCGAGCCTGAGTTCATGACCGAGCATCGGCTTAAGGCCTATCGCCATTGGCTGAGGATGCAAGAGCCTAGGTGGGCGTTCGTTCACTACCCCCCCATCGATTTTCAGGCGATCTCCTATTATTCAGCGCCCAAGGGGCTCAAAGAAGGGCCTAAGAGCCTCGATGAGGTCGATCCGGCCTTGATCGAGACCTATAACAAGCTTGGGATACCCATCGAGGAGCAAAAGGCGCTCGCTGGGGTGGCCGTCGATGCGGTCTTTGACAGCGTCTCGGTCGCGACCACCTTCCGCGAAACCCTGGCCCAAGCAGGGGTGATCTTTTGCTCGATCTCCGAGGCCCTGCGCGAGTACCCCGATCTGGTGCGCCAATATTTCGGCAGCGTGGTCCCCTATACGGACAACTTTTATGCCTGCTTAAACACCGCGGTCTTTAGCGATGGGACCTTTGTCTATGTCCCCAAGGGGGTCCGTTGTCCGCTGGAGCTTTCGACCTATTTTCGGATCAATGCGCGCAATACAGGCCAGTTTGAGCGGACCCTGATCATCGCCGATGCCGGAAGCTATGTGATCTATCTTGAGG
>JAOADM010000347.1:252-669 GCA_026417315.1 Limisphaera sp. | reverse complement strand
ATCCAGGGCCGTTGGGTGGACGTGCGCGACCCGGAAACGCTCGCCCGGCTGGAAGAAGAATCGCGCGAGAGCCGGAGTTGATGCCCGGCCCGCGCCGCTCAAAAAAATGACAGGCCTTTGACAATTTTTGAGTGGCGAGCCGGAACGCGCGGCGGCAAGTTCCCGTTGACGCTCCACTGCGAGGTTTTGGGCTCGTGGTGCAGCCAAAGACGGCCATGAATGCGACGCTGTTAACTCCGCAAAAGAAGCGGTTGCAGTCGGTGCTCGGCCACGCCAGCGGCGACAAGCGCTTCAAGATTCTCGAAGCGCACATGAAGCGGCATCAGTTCCGGCACGACGCGCTGATCGAGGTGCTTCACAAGGCGCAGGAGTTGTTCGGCTATCTGGAGGACGACCTGCTGCTGTTCATTTCCTACA
>JAOADM010000347.1:0-242 GCA_026417315.1 Limisphaera sp. | reverse complement strand
AGGGCGCGGACAAGATCATCGCCGCTGTGGGCAAAGCGGTCGGCATTCAGTCCGGCGAAACCACGCCGGACAACAAGGTGTCGCTGCTTTCGGCCCGGTGCATTGGCGCGTGTGGCATTGCTCCGGCCGTGGTCATGGACGGGAACGTCACGCCGCGGGCCACGCCCGACGCGGTGCTCGATCAAATCCGCAAGTGGCAAACGCAACCCGCAGCGGTCGGCGCGGCCGCCGGTTCGCCAGGT
>JAOADM010000346.1 GCA_026417315.1 Limisphaera sp. | reverse complement strand
CTTTAATAATGCTAAAAATAATGGCTGTATTTATTCAGATATTTTATTTAATAACGATACCATTCGTGTTTTTAATTTACATTTACAATCTTATAATTTATATAAAAAGAAAAAATGGAAACCTTATCAGAAAACCGAGAATGAAAGTTTTTATGAGTCACTTGATAGTAGTGCAAAAGGAATGAATATATTTCAAAAAATGTTTCACAACAGTATTCTTAAAACTCAACAAGCAGAGAATATTTTACTTATTTCTCAACAATCTTCTTTACCCACCTTGATAATTGGCGATTTTAATGATATTCCTCATTCATATTTAATGCGTCTTTTTAGAAATAAATTCACCGATGCATTTGTTGAAAAAGGAAATGGTTTAGGTATTACTTATCACGATAAAATTTACTTAAGAATAGATTATATATTTCACGATTCGTCTTTTCGCAATATTGACTTTGAAACAGATAATAATGAAGAAACATCGCATTTAAGCGACCACTATCCTGTCAGATGTGTTTTTGAATTGAAGAAAAAACAATAGAAGTAATTCATTCACACAATGCAATTTGTATTAAAAGCTTCTTTGAAAAACTAAAATATTAGAAAATCAATTTGCTTATTGTGGAGCGGAGAGAGGGGGATTCGAACCCCCGATACACCTTTCGGCATATACACGCTCTCCAGGCGTGCCCGTTCAACC
>JAOADM010000345.1 GCA_026417315.1 Limisphaera sp. | reverse complement strand
GTGATAAACGGTTTGTCGTTGCCGAAGGAATGACTGAAAAATAAAATGAGAAAAGAAATTAAATTAAATAACAAAATATACTGCCAGAGACAGTATCTGCTGATTAAAACGTGTGGGATTTTCTTTATTCCCATTTTTGCCTGTAAATATCTTCCACAAAACACGACAGCAATTACCCGGCGCCTTCAGTGCCCTAAAATGGTTCCCATCCAAATTAAAAAGAAATTGTAAAATTTAAAGCAGAATTTTGAAAAAAATTAAAAAGACAACAACCCAATTTTATTGGTTTTCCAATTGGGTGAGGTAATTGAGATAACCATAGCCGAAAAATAATTTCTTCTTGCGAATGATTTTATTATAAGTATTATAAATAGGTAACGGTGCATCCGTAGCTCAATTGGATAGAGCTTCTGACTACGGATCAGAAGGTTGCAGGTTCGAGTCCTGCCGGATGCGCCACTTTTAATAAAAATTCTTTCACCCATGAATCGGTTTGCGCGTTGATTGCCATTCATGAAACGTACTCCCTGATTAAACGCACATTTTCTACAGGGGTCTCATAGGGCAGGGCTCCAGTGCCAAGAATACAGTTAGTATAACCTCTTGTTAACTCAAGGATTCTGTCTATTTCTTCATAAATCTTTTCATTACAACTGCTCACTACAATGTCAGAGCGCATATTTACCCGAACTTTAACATTCGGTTTCTTCTCCCATACCTTTTTAACGAAATTTTTCTGGTC
>JAOADM010000344.1:509-763 GCA_026417315.1 Limisphaera sp. | reverse complement strand
CCACCGAACTGATTGGCGAAATCACCGCCCCCGCCAAGCCCTCCAAGCCCAAGAAGGCGCTGGTGCTCGCACTCGCCGCCGTACTGGGAATGATGGGCGGCGTGATGCTCGCCTTCGTCGCCGAATTCGTCGCGAAAGCCAAGGCAAACGCCGCCGGAAAGGCCTGACCCCCATGTGCGGAATCGTCGCCGCCGTCTCGCCGGCCGCGTGGCCGAGCTGACCGCGGCGAGCGAGGGCGTCACCGCCCACGCCGG
>JAOADM010000344.1:0-499 GCA_026417315.1 Limisphaera sp. | reverse complement strand
AGCGAATACCGCTACCGCAGCTCGGTGCCCGATCCCGACCAGCTCGTCGTCGCCATCTCGCAATCCGGCGAAACTGCCGACACCCTGGCCGCGCTGCGCCACGCCAAGGAGCTTGGCCACACCCGCACGCTAGCCATCTGCAACGTGCCGGAATCGGCCATCGTGCGCGAATGCGCGCTGCGCTTCATCACCCGCGCCGGGCCGGAAATCGGCGTCGCCTCCACCAAGGCCTTCACCACCCAGCTCGCGGCGCTGTTCCTGCTGACCCTGGTCGTCGGCAAGCTGCGCGGCCGCATCGACGAACAGGCCGAGCACGACCACTTGGCCCGTCTGCGCCGCCTGCCGGTCGCCGTCGCCCGCGTGCTGGAACTCGAGCCCAGCATCCAGGCCTGGGCGCACAACATCGCCCACCGCCACCACGCCCTCTTCCTCGGCCGCGGCCGGCACTGGCCAATCGCCCTGGAAGGCGCGCTCAAGCTCAAGGAAATCTCCTACATCC
>JAOADM010000343.1 GCA_026417315.1 Limisphaera sp. | reverse complement strand
CCCATCATGGGGTTGGCCTCGTGCATCCGTTGCACCGCCTCGAGCATCGTCTCGGCCTCTTCCAATTCAGGCCCGGTGATGCCGCGCACGCGCAGCTCGGTTACCTTAACTAACAGTTCTTCCAGGGAAGGCAGGAACTCATGCAGCGGCGGATCAATCAGGCGGATGATGACCGGATACCCGTCCATCGCCTCGAACAGACCGTAGAAGTCGCTGCGCTGGAAGGGCAGCAGAAAGTCGAGCGCCTCGCGGTAAGCCTTGACGGCCTCGGACGTTTCCACCTTCTTGCGCGCTTCCTCTAAGAGGGCAAGAATTTCGGCGCGGCGCTCTTCCTTGATGGCCTGACCTTCTTCTTTACCGGTTTCCAAGATGCGCTCATAGCGGGCGACATCATTGAGTAGCTTCTGCGCCTCTTCGGCGTTGAGAATCATGGTCTGCACATGCGGCAAGCGTTCCTGCTCGAAGAACATGTGCTCGGTGCGGCACAGGCCGATACCCTTAGCGCCGAATTGACGGGCGCGGCGCGCGTCCTTGGGGTAGTCGGCGTTGGTCCAGACCTGCAAGCCGCGGGAGGGGAAGCCCTTGAGGCCTTCCATCCAAACGCGGGCGCCTTCGGTGGCGCTGATTTCGTCCGCCCAGCCCAGCAGGGTGGTCAGTTCAACTTCCTTGGAGAAATCAGGATCAACCTTGGGCAGCTCGCTCGCGTAGACTTCGCCGGTCGCGCCGTCGAGGGAGACCACATCGCCTTCCTTGAGCGTCTTGCCGTTGACA
>JAOADM010000342.1 GCA_026417315.1 Limisphaera sp. | reverse complement strand
GCGCCGGGGCTGGACCGGTTGACGGCGGAGTCGCCGGCGCCGCTGCAGCCGGGTCCGGACGGGCGCTACCCGGTGCCGACGCCGGGACGGCTGCGCAACCGCGAATACTGAAAACGTGCACGAGAAACGGTCCCTGCCCCGGTGCCGGTGGACCGGGGCGGGCGAACCATTTGAGCGGCGCTTGAGACGCGGCCTGAGGAGCAGCCGGCCCGATCGGAGACCGCATGGGACGTTCCTGCAGGGGCTGCCTTTCTGAAGCAGGCGGGCTCCAAGGGCACACCGTGCTGGCGGACCCGGTTTCAGCCGGGCGTTGACAAACCCGGCCTGTTCTGCGGAGGATCCCGCCATGAACGAGATGTCCTCGACCAACAACGAGATGTCCTCGACCAACTCATTGCCGAATCGACGGGAGTTTTTGATTCAAACCGGCCGTTGGGCGGCCGCCTCGGCCCTGGCGGGGGTGGCCCTGCCGCACGTGCATGCGGCGGCGGGCGGGCCGCTGCACTTGGCCCTGGTGGGCTGCGGGGGCCGGGGCACGGGGGCGGTCAGTGATGCGATTCAGGCGGGGGTGGTGCCGGTGAAGCTGGTGGCCATGGCGGATGTGTTCGAGGACCGGCTGCGCAGCAGCTATGAGAATCTGTCGCGGCAGTTTCCGCGGGAGGTGGAGGTGCCGGCGGAGCGGCGGTTTTTGGGGTTTGATGCGTACAAGCGGGCGATGGAGTGTTTGCGGCCGGGGGATGTGGTGATTTTGGCGACGCCGCCGGCGTTTCGGTGGGTGCATTTTGGGTATGCGCTGGAGCGGGGGTTGCATGTGTTCATGGAGAAGCCGGTGAC
>JAOADM010000341.1:598-885 GCA_026417315.1 Limisphaera sp. | reverse complement strand
GAGGAAGTCCTGGCTTTCGCCGATGTTCTTGATGCCGCCCAGGCCGAAGCGAATGGCCGGTCGCCCGTTGTCGCGCTCTACGACGAAGACGTGCTGCGAGCGCAGGATGTCGGGCGGCAGCATGTCGATCTTCCGCGCCTGCATGTCCTCTCGGATGGCGTTCAGCTTCTCCGTGTCAGAGAGGTGGATGTTGAGGAGCGCGCAATAGAAGGCTTCCGGGTGGTTGATCTTGAGCCACATGGCGCGCCATGCCAGATCCGAATAGGCGACCGCGTGGCTCTTGTTGA
>JAOADM010000341.1:0-588 GCA_026417315.1 Limisphaera sp. | reverse complement strand
TTGAAGCCGTAGCCGGCGAAACTCGCCATGTCCTCGAACAGTCGTTCGGCATCCTGCCGCGACAGGCCGAGCGCGAGCGCGCCCGGGATGTCCTTGCCGTCGCCATGCAGGAAGATCCGCTTCTGTCTGGCCATCTCCTCGGGCTTCTTCTTGCCCATGGCTCGCCTGAGGATGTCGGCGGCCCCGGGAGAGTAGCCGGCGCAGATCCGCGCCATCTCCATCACCTGTTCCTGGTACACCATGATCCCGTAGGTGTCGCGCAGGATGGGTTCGGTCTTCTCGGCGGGAGCGGGGAAGGCGAAGCTCTCCTTGCCGGCCTTGCGCCGCGCGAATTCCTGGATGTGCTTGATGGGGCCGGGCCGGAACAGCGCGTTGATGGCGGCCAGATCGCTGAAGCGCGTGGGCTTCACCTCCTTGAGCGCCGAGCGCATGCCGGCGCTTTCGAATTGGAAGATCCCGAAGGTGTCGCCGGCCGCGAAGGCGGCCATGATCGCGGGGTCGTCGCGATCGAGACGCGGCCAGTCCGGCGCGGCATGTCCCGTTTCGACCAGAATCCTGGTCGCGTCCTGGACGAGGGTCGTCGTGGAG
>JAOADM010000033.1 GCA_026417315.1 Limisphaera sp. | reverse complement strand
AATTCTGGCGAAACCGCTCGCGTGCCGTCGGAAAACTCGATTTCTGCCGTCGCCCGGTTCAACGAGCGTACGATGCCGGTCCCGTATTGCGGATGGCGCACCCGCATCCCGATGTGCAGCGATTCGATGCGCATGGGCACGCTTGTAACTCAGAATCGAGGCGCGGCCAATCTTGGAAAATGGCCGGGGTTGCCCGCGTCGGCGTATTTTCGAGTGTGGAGAGACCTGAGAGATCGCTGGGATTTCGGGCTGGCTTCGGCACGGGAGAATCCAGGGAAATGGGCATTCCCTTGGGATGCTTGAATCCGGCCTCTAAAACGGCACTGCCCCCTCCGCTGTCCACGGAATGCGCGGGCGAATCCGCGCGCCGAAGGCGCCTCCGCTCCCCCGGCTCGGGGCAGCGCTCCGAAAGTACGGTGGGTCAAAGGCGCATTCGATTCATCAACCCGAGGCAGCGCCCCAGGGTTATTCGGTGCCCCAAAACCCGCCCCGCCCTGAAATGGTGCAACTCGAGGGCCCCATCCGCGAGGCCCCGGTCTCCGACATCGAGTTGCGCCCCTACCGGGCGGGGTCAATTGCGGGACCCGGTGAGCCCAGGGCGTTGCCCTGGGCTGTCGAATTCCCGCCCCGTTGGGGCAAACCCACGGCGCGCCGAAGGCGCGAAACCTTTTGATAGCGGTGGTGGGAACTTATGCCGGCGCCGCTTGGGAGGCTTGTCGCTCCCCCCGAGACCGCTGGTGGGCGCCCAAGGGCGCAGATCCGCACTCCCCCGGATTTCAGCTTGTGGACACCTTTGCAAACCCGGCGGAACTTCGGGCCTGCGCGGCATGGGAAGGCCCAGGGAAGACAGCATCTCCGAGGCAGGCTTGAATCGGGGGCTGAAAAACCGAAACACCCCCTGCCCGTCCAACCGTTCGCGCCGCCGCGAGATGCGAGGGCGTCGAGCTTCGAGGAGCCTCGGCAGGCACCGCCCGGCCACGCCCTTCCGCGCGCCGGCCATGCCGTTGGCGCCTTGGTGCGGGGTTCACGGATGTGGCTGGGCCCACCGCATCGTCGTGCTTCGCCGTCGCCCCGCACGGTTCCGCCGGGTCACCTCGTTGGCCCCAACCGATCCGATGCAATCAACTGCCGGGCGTCCGATGTGCCGGCAAGAGCCGTACCTGCAGGGGAATGCTCGTGAGCGGACGGTCGTCCATGGCGATGTCCACGGCGTACAGGCCGGGCGCGGGAAAGGAAACCTGCTGAAGGTTGAAAATGAAGTTGCGCGTGGCGAAGTGCGTTTCTTCCGGCAGGGCGATTTCGAAGCCGATTTCCAAAGGCGGCATGACCGCGCGTCCGTCGGCGTCCATGAACATGAGCTTCAGCCGGTGGGGCCCTTCATCGGCGGTGGTGAAGGTCAGACGGAGCGCCACGGCACACTGGGGATGAACCGCCGGCATCTGCACGGCGCAAATCGTGTCGAAGGCGCCGAGCAGATTCAGTTTGCCATGATCATCCGTGGCGGCGTCGCAAAGCACGGCGACCTGAACGTTCATGGAGGCCATTCTAGGGATCCCGTCAACCGGCTGCGAGGCGGGACCGTGTCCCGGCCCCCGGGTCTGCGCGGCTCCGGGTGACCGAAGAGGCTGCCGAAGCAGTGCAGGAGCGAGGCTCCCCCGGGCGCGTTCTGCCCTCCGCTGCAGAGGGAAGTCTGCAGAAGGCGTCGCGTTCACAGGCGGCGAGCCGCCCGGACGTGAGCATGGACGCAGCCGTGGGAATGCTTTTGACCCGGGCATGAGGCTCTGATTAGCTGACGCGCCGTCCGCGGCGGCCGCGGAACCAGGTATCGCATGCGTCACGAAGCCATCGACGAATCCACGCGTCCGTCCTACCCCCGGGGATTTCGCCTCCGCCGGGGTTGGAACTGGGGTTGGCTGGGGCTGTTGTACACGAGCTTTTACATGTGCCGGTACAACCTCTCCCTGGCCAATCCGGAAATCAGTCGAGAGTTCGGTTTCAGTCGGGAACAGGTGGGCCAGATCATCAGCGCGGCTCTGCTGGCCTATGCGTTCGGCCAGATCATCAACGGGGTGTTGGCCGACCGCCTGGGGGGCAAACGGGCCATGCTGATCGGCGCCGCCGGCACCGTGGTGATGAACCTGTGCTTCGGCGCCGCCTCTTTCCTGGGGATGTTGGGATTGTTCGTGGCCATCCGGGCACTGGACGGGTATCTGCAGTCCTTCGGGGCCCCGGGCATGGTAAAAATCAACACCGCCTGGTTTGCGCGGCGGGAACGCGGTCGGTTTTCCGGCATTTTTGGGTTCATGATCAACCTGGGGCGGTTCGGCATATTCACCCTGGGGCCGGCCTTGTTGGCGGGCTTCAGTGTGTGGGGTCTGCTCCAGGTCCCTCCGCTGCACTGGCGCTGGCTGTTTTGGGTGCCGTCAGTGATTTGTGCCGTCGTAGCGGTGGCCGTGGCGATCTGGGTGAAGGAAACTCCGGAACAGGCCGGCTATCCCGGAGTAATTCCGGATACCTCGCCTGCGAGCCCGCTCCGGGAAACGGCTCCGGCCGGGGCGGATGTGCGGGCGGGGTTCCGGGAAGTTCTGCTGACGATTGCCACGAAGCCGGTGGTTTGGATCACGGCCCTGGCGTACGCCTGCACCGGTGCGGTGCGGCAGGCCGTGGACCAGTGGTTCCCGCGCTACATGCAGGATCTTTATCACGTGGACCTGCGGTCTCCCGAATTCCAGTTCCTGGCCTTCTTGATCCCGTTCATGGCTTCGACGGGATCGCTGCTGGCCGGGTATCTCTCCGACACGGTTTTCAAAGGGCGGCGCGCGCCGGTGGCGGCCCTGCTTTATTTTCTGGAGACTTCCATCATCCTCCTGGCCGCTCAATTTCACGGGGTCACGGCCGCCATTGTGTTTCTGGTCTTGATTTCGTTCACCGCCAACTCGACGCATTCGATTCTGGGCAGCGCGGCGCCAATGGACATCGGAGGCCGTCGCATGTCCGGGTTCGCCCTCGGCTTGATCAACTCGTTTCAGTACTTCGGCGGCAGCCTGGCGGGGATGCTGTTGGGCCGTCTGTTGGACCGGGATCTGGGGAACTACTTTTACTTCATGGCGCCGTTTGGCCTGATCGGAGGCTTGTTGATGCTGACGGCCCGTGGCAAGTTCTCGCACACACCGCCTGCGGTCGGCGCGACGCGCACGTGAGCATGGCCCGCACGCCGGGTCGGCCGCCGGCCAACCTTGACCAGCAACCATGAACACGCACACCAATCTCCCCGGCCCGAAGACCCCGCAACCGACGTCCTCCGATCCCCGTGGTGCGCAACCCGGGGTACCGAATGGCACCCCGGGGCTGAGCCGACGCCGCTTTCTGGCCGGCACCGCGGCGGTCACCGGGTTGACCCTGATCCAGCCAAACTGGATCCGCAGCACCGCGGCCAACAGCGCCATCCGGCTCGGGTTGATCGGCTGCGGCGGTCGCGGCCTGTGGATCGGCGATCTGTTCCTCAAACACGGCGGGTATCGCATCACCGCCGTGGCGGATTATTTCGCAGAGCGAGTCGCGCAGGCCGGCCAGAAGTTCGGCGTGCCCGAGACTGCGCGGTTCACCGGTCTGAAGGGCTACCTGCGGCTTCTGGAACAGCCGGTCGATGCCGTGGTCATCGAGACGCCGCCCTATTTTCATCCCGCGCAGGCGGCGGATGCCGTCGAAGCCGGGAAACACGTTTTCCTGGCCAAGCCCGTGGCGGTGGACGTGCCGGGCTGCCGCCGGATCGAGGCTGCCGGCCGACGCGCCACGGAGAAACGCCTTTGTTTCTTGGTCGATTTTCAAACGCGCGCGCATCCCTCCTACCAGGAGGCCGTCCGCCGCGTACAGCAGGGGATGATCGGTCGCCTCGTCAACGGGGAGGCCAGCTACCTCTGCGGGCCCACCTGGCAACACATGGACCGGCTGTTGCGCAGCGACCCGAACAACCCCGAGGTCCGACTCCGTGCCTGGGGAGTGGACCGCAAACTCAGCGGCGATGTCATCGTGGAGCAAAACATCCACGCCATCGACGTGGCCACGTGGTTTCTCGACGCCGCACCGCTCTGGGCCTGGGGCTCCGGCGGCCGCAAGCGGGACTTCGTGGGCGATTGCTGGGATCATTTCGCCTGCGTGTTCCACTTCCCGGGCGACCTGCTCGTGAGTTTCCTGTCCAAACAGGTCGGCTCGGGCATCGACGACATCATGTGTCGGGTCTACGGGTTCAAGGGCTACGCGGACACCCATTATTTCGGGCGGGTGCTGGTGCGCGCGGATGACGACCTCTTCAACGGCGGGGAGCTGGGGAATCTGTACACCGACGGGGCCGTGCTGAACATCGCCACCTTCCATCGTAGCATCGTCGAGGGCGACTTCTCCAACCCCACCGTGGCGCCCAGCGTGCGCAGCAACCTGACGGCCATCCTGGGCCGCACGGCTGCCTACCGCCGCGGCATGGTGACCTGGGAGGAAATGCTCAAGGCCGACGAAGCCTGGGAAGTGGACCTCCGCGGATTGAAAGATTAGGGCGGATCCGATTCGGCGCGGACCGGAAACCAAAAGTCACTTGCAGCGCCTCCGTTCCGAGGCCAAGGTTGGGCCGTTGAATCACCGGCTGCGCCACCACCGCCAGTCTGAATGGAAGGCTTGTGAATCCACCCCGAAAGCCGAACTTTCAATCGCGGGCCGCAAAGCCTGAACCGCTCATCCCTGGCCCGCTGGGGCGGAGGGGTGAGTGCCGATATGGTTCCATTCCGCTCGGTTTCGCCGTGGTGACGATCGGCCTCCTCTGCGGCCACGGTCAGCCCGGGTTCGCTCAACCCACCGTGCCGCAGGCGCCCCCGCCCGCACCTCCCATTGCAATCGCGCCCGCGCACGGTCCCCAGCCCGGTCCGCCGCAACCGCCGCCCGGCGCCACGCTCTGGCCCTCAGGCGATCCCACGGATGAGGAACAACTTTACCTGGAGCTCATCAACCGGGCCCGCGCCAATCCGGTCGCCGAAGCAGTGCGACTGGCCGCCACCACCGACCCCGACGTGCGGAACGCATACACCTTTTTCAATGTGGACCTGAACAAGTTCCAGACCGACCTTGCGTCCCTGCCTCCGACGCCGCCCCTGGCCATGAACGCGCAACTCCTGGCTGCGGCGCGCGCGCACGCCCGGGACATGGCCACCAACGCTTTTCAGGGCCACATCGGCACCGACGGCACCAATCCGGGCGACCGCATCACGCGGGCGGGCTATCTCTGGTCCACGTACGGGGAAAACGTTTATGCCTATGCCAAGTCCGTCTTCCACGGATACGCGGGCTTCGAAGTGGACTGGGGAAACGGCCCCGGCGGCATGCAGGATCCCCCCGGACACCGTCTCAACATCCACCACGCCGCCTTTCGCGAGGTGGGGATCGGCGTCGTGAACCTGACCAACGCCGCCGTGGGGCCCCAAGTGGTGACGCAGGATTTCGCCACGCGGCAGGGCGCAACTCCCCTGATCACCGGCGTGGTCTACTACGACCTGAACGGCAACGGTTTTTACGACGTGGGCGAGGGCATCGGCGGGGTCCTGGTGACCGCAGCCGGCAGTTCGTGGTATGCCCTGACCCCCGCTTCCGGCGGCTACGCGATCCCGGTAACCACCAACGGCACGTATCGAATTCACTTCAGCGCTCCGGGACTCAGCCACGAAGCCACCGCCACCGTGACGGCCCAGGCAAACGTCAAAGTCGATTTTGTTCCCTTGTACACCCCGCCCCAACCCGCCGGGCCGGACGTGGCTGCGCTCACCAACGACAACCGGTACCTCTGCGGTACCGTCGGCGGCGCCACCAACTACCAGTGGGAAACCAGCCGGCTGTTGTCGGGCACCTTCCAGGAAGGCGCGGAAGGAGACCTCGGTCAGGTAAGCTTCAACTTCTCCCCCGGGTACAACCCGCGGGTCACCGATCGGGTCTCGTCCGGGACTTACGCCTTCCATTTCGCGCATCCGACCCCGCCATCGGCTCAAGTCCTGGAGCTCACGCCCGTGTTCTGGGTGCGGAGCAATGCGCAGATCCGGTTCGCCTCACGACTCGGCTGGGCCACGACGAATCAGGTGGCCCGGGTCCAAATCTCGATCGACGGCGGGCGGAGCTGGTCGGATCTCTGGTCCCGGGCCGGCACGGGCACCAGTGGGGACCCCGTGTTTGGCACGGTGACGCTGGGGCTGGCTGCCTTCGCGGGTCACGCGGTCCGGCTGCGGTTCGCTTACGACTATTTGGGCGGCACGTACTACTACCAGACCAGCAGCGACGTCGGGTGGCTGTTGGACGACATCCTCCTCACCGGGGCCGATCGTGTACAGCTCGTGGCTGTGCAGGAAACGGGTGAAGCACCGGCCTTTGTGTTTCGGCCCGACCAGGCGGGGGCCTATCTGCTCCGGGTCCGGGCTCAACTGCCGGGCCGATGGTTGCCCTGGGGCCCGGTGCGCGAAGTACAGGTCCAGCCCTTGCCCCCGATGTTGCTGAGGTTCGAGGGACGTCCCGCGGTGGCTGCCGGTCGTTTCGAAGTGAACTTCCGCGTCACGCAGCCGCGCACCGGCGTGATCTACCGCCTCTGGTCGGCCACCACCCCTCAGGGGCCGTGGAGCGAGGTGACCAACGCGGTGTTCGGGATGGTGTCCGGCCCGGATCTGTGGAAGGTCTCGGCACCGACCGGTGCAGCGCGGGCTTTCTACCGCCTGAGTGCCAACTGAGGCGCGGTTGTTCTACCCCGGCCCCCGCGGCGGGACCAGGTCAGATGGTGCGCGAGTGTCGCCGCTGCTCGGGCGGAGGCAGGGTGTTGTCAAAGCACATGGCGATGTTGCGGATGAACAGGCGCCCGGTATCGGTGACCTCGAACCCTCCCGGCCGCCGACGGATCAACCCATCGGCTTCCAACGGAGTCAGTGCCTCCAGCTCCGCGGCAAAATGTTTTTCGAAGTCCACTCCCAGCCGGGCGGACATCGCGGCGTAGTCCAGCGAAAGATCGCACATCACGCGCATGATGGTTTCCCGGCGCCGTTGGTCCTCCTCCGTAAGGAAATAGGCCCGGTGCAGGGGCACTTCGCCGGCGTGGACCGCCCGTTCGTAAGCGGGGAGTTCTTTCTGGTTCTGCCAGTACATGTCGGGCGTCTGGGAGATGCTGGACATGCCGAAGGCGTAGATGTCCGCGCCGGCCCGTGTGCTGTAGCCCTGGAAGTTGCGTTGCAGCTTGTGCTCCCGCTGGGCCACCGCCAGCTCGTCCTGCGGCAGGGCAAAATGGTCCATGCCGATGTAGACGTAGCCGCCATCGCGGGTCAGTCGTTCGATCACAAGCTTCAGCAACTGCAATTTGGTTTCCGGGGTGGGCAACAGCCGCTGCTTTTCCAGAATCCGCTGGGCGGGCTTGATCCAGGGCACGTGCGCATAGCTGAAGACGGCCAGGCGATCCGGCTTCAGCTCCAGGACGATGTCCAAGGTGCGGTTGAAGGATTCGACCGTTTGGTGCGGCAACCCGTAGATAAGGTCGAGGTTGATGGACTGAAAGCCCAGCTCGCGCATCCAGGTCAGCACCTGCTCCGTCAGTTCCCTCGGCTGGATCCGGTGCACCGCCTGTTGAACCCGCGGATCGAAGTCCTGCACGCCCATGGAGGCGCGATTGAAACCGATCTCGCGCAACGCCACCAGGTGCTCGCGCGTCAGGCGGCGCGGATCCACCTCGACGCCGGCCTCCACATCCGGCGCCAACTGGAAATGCTGATGGATGATCTGGCCCAGCCGCCGGATTTCGTCCGGTCGCAGGAACGTGGGCGAGCCGCCCCCCCAGTGGAGCTGCACCACGCGCCGGCGCGGGTTCAACAGGGTGGCCATGCGAGCGACCTCGCGACCCAGCGTCTCGACGTACTCCCGGCCCTTGTCGTGATTCAGCGTGATGACCGTGGTACAGCCGCAAAACCAGCACAGCGTCTCGCAGAAGGGAATATGGAAGTAAAGCGACAGGTCCCGGTCCGTCTGGTTGTTTTGACGAATGCGGTTCTCCACCTCGCTCCAGGGGATGCCCTCCCGGAAATGATTGGCGGGCGGGAACGAGGTGTAACGCGGACCCGGCACGTTGTACTTTCGCACCAGATCCAGGTCCACATGCAGCATCGTCATCGACGAAATGTATCGGAGCCGGCGGCCCCTGCAAATCCTTGAACGGTCTCGACCAGGGCCTGCAGGGCGTCGAGGCGCGCATTCGGGGGCACACCGTGGCCCAGATTGAAGATGTAGCCGGGCCGACCGGCCATGGCCTCGAGGAGTCGGCGCGTCTCACGTCCCACGATGTCGGCCCCCAGCGTCAGAAGAAACGGATCCAGATTGCCCTGCACCGCCACGGAAGCCGGCCATTGACGCGCCAGGACGGGCAGGTCCACCTGCCAGTCCACGCCGATCACCTGCGCACCCAGGTCGGCCAGGGCGAACCAGTCGCCATGAAACCCGCGCGCGAACAGGATGACCGGCACCCGCCCCGCCACCCGCTCGATGAGGCGGCGCAGCCAGGGAAAGGCGGCTTCCTGGTAGAGTCGCGGCGGCAGTTCCCCCGCCAGGCTGTCGAACAACTGCACCGCGTCCACGCCGGCCTCGATCTGCAGCGACAGCGCCTCCCCGACGGCCGCCGTAAACAGCTCCATCAATGCGTCGAACCAACGACGGTCCTCGAACCAGAGGCGTTTGGCTCGATCCCACGAATCGGCACTGCCACCTTCGAGGGCAAAATTGATCAGCGTCCAAGGTGCCCCCGCAAAACCCAGCAGAGCCGTCCGATCCCCCAATTCCCGGCGAAGCAGTCGTAATGCCTCGGCGATGTATTGCAGGCGTTCGCGAACCCGGCCGGGCTCGAGCCGCTGCAAATCCCGCGGCTCTTCCAGGGCGAATTCCATGGCGATCCCGCCCTCGTCGCGAAACCGGTAGGCCTGCCCCAGGCCTTCGTTCACGACAAGGATGTCGCTGAAGAGGATGGCGGCGTCGAAACCAAAGCGTCGGATCGGCTGCAGCGTCACCTCGGCGGCCAGCTCCGGAGTCCGTACCAGTCCGAGGAATCCATATCGCTCCTTCAATGCACGGTACTCGGGCAATGCCCGCCCCGCCTGCCGCATCAACCACACCGGGGGACGATCCACCGCCTTGCCATGGCAGGCCGCCAGAAACCGTTCACGACTCGTCATGCACGTGGCCCCCCAGAGTGGGGCACCCACTTCCGGGGAGCAAGCTTTCGGCTCGTCACCCACGCGGCGTTTTCGCCGGCCAGGCCCAAGAGGCCGGCGGATGGAAGCCCCTGGTACAAGGACCCTGCCATCCCCACACGCCCGCGCCCGGTGCCTTCGACGGTGTCCGGGCAGGAGCCTCGGCGCCCGGCCGAGGCCGGCCCGGCTACGTCGTGTTCCCCTGGCCTTCGAACCCGACGGGTTCCAGTTTTGCTCCGGAGCCGTCCCCCCGCCCGAATTTGACCCGTGCCCATGCCGCGGCTAATAACAAGCGCCATGCATGGCTGGGACTCCAGCAACCGACGGCGCCCGGGTGGGCGCAGCCACGGCTCCCGATCGGAGCCGGTCGCTGAACCATGAGTATCCGCATCGCCGCCATCGAAACGTTCCCCGTGGTGTATCCCACCCGGGGATGGTTCAAGTTCCTGGAGGGGCCCAAGGGGCGGCCCGGAGGCCGTCCGTCGGTCGTGGTCAGAATCACCGCGGACAACGGAGCCGTCGGCTGGGGTCAAAGCGTTCCGTTGCACCGGTGGAGCTATGAAACGCTCGAGACCGTCCAGACCACGATCGAGCACTATTTGGCGCCGGAGTTGATCGGCCTCGACGTGTTCGACCCGGAGGCGATTCAGGCTGCGATGAACCGGATCATCGCACCGTCGTTTTCCACCGGGCAACCCATCTGCAAAGCGGGCATGGACCTGGCCCTGTTCGATTTGCGGGGACGGATCACGGGTCAGACCGCCGCCCAACAGTGGGGCCGCCCCACACGCGAGCGCCTCACACTCAGTTGGACGGTGAACGTGCGCACGCTGGCCGAAGCGGAACAAACCATCGCCGAGGGCCTGGCCGCGGGCTACCGACACTTCAACGTGAAGGTTGCGCCAGATCCCCGGTTCGACCTGGAACTGTGCCGGCTGGTCAAACGCCTCGTCCCGGAGGGGTTTTTGTGGGCCGATGCCAACGGGGGTTACGATGAAGCCACGGCGCTGGAGGTGGCTCCGCGCCTGGCCGACGTGGGTGTGGCCGTGTTGGAGCAACCCCTGCCGGCGGCCCGCTTGACCGGCTACCGACGGTTGCGGCAACAGGGCGCCCTGCCCATCCTCATGGACGAAGGCATCGTCTCGAGTGTGGAACTGGAGGAGTTCATTCGGCTGGGCCTGCTGGATGGGGTAGCCATGAAAGTGGCCCGGTGCGGGGGATTGACCGAGGCACGCCGCCAAATCCAGTTGCTCGAAGCATCCGGCCTGCTGTGGCTCGGCAGCGGTCTGACCGACCCGGACCTTTCCCTGGCTGCCTGTCTCCAGCTATACGCGGCCCACGGCCTGCAGCGACCTGCCGCCCTCAACGGGCCGCAGTTCCTACAGGGTTCCATCCTCAAGCAGCCCATCCGCGTCGAGAGCGGCGAGGCCCGGGTTCCCCAAGGGCCCGGCCTCGGCGTGGAGGTGGACCCCGACCGCCTGCGTCAACCCCTGGTTTGAACGACCCGCCCATGGCCAATTCCGACACGGCTCTGCCCGCCGGGAATTTCGTCACTGCCTGGCGATTATTCATCGCACTGTCAGTTCCGGAGCCGCTCCAACGCGACTGGCACCGCTGGCAACAGTCCGCTCAACGCCACTTGCCCGAAGGCCTTCGGTGGACGCCTGTGCATCAACTGCATTTGACCCTGCGGTTTCTCGGCGACGTGGCCTGCGAGGAGATGTCACGGCTGACGGAGGCGCTCCAGCGTGCCTGCGCGTCGGTGCCGCCGTTCACCCTGGCCTTTCAAAACCTGGGCTGCTTCCCCTCCCTCGAGCGCCCGCGCGTGCTGTGGGCGGGGTTGGGCGGGGAGGTGACGCGGTTGAGTACGCTCCAGCAACGCATCCAGGCAGAGACCCGGCCCTGGGGACAAACCGAAGAACGACCCTTTGTCGCCCACCTGACGCTGGCGCGGGTTCGCGAAGGCAGCCCCGCCGCCCGGCAGGGTCTGGCGAAACACCTCGTCCGCCTGCCCTCCCTGCCAGGGGCATCGTGGTCCGTCGATGTCGTCATCCTGTACCGCAGCCAGCTTCAACCCGGCGGAGCCATTCACACCGAGCTTTCCCGGTGCGCCTTGCGCGCTTGAGCCATCCCCGGCAGCCTTGACCCCGAAGCGTTGATCCGCCCAACCTGAACCGGTGGAACCCAAACCCTGGGTGGTGGCCCACACCCGGCCCCGCTGCGAAAAGAAACTCAAACAACATTGCGACCGCGAAGGCGTCGAGGCGACGCTGCCCCTGGTACCCTCGGCCCATCGGTACCGCGGCAAAGTGGTCGTTTTCGAAAAGCCGCTCTTCCCCGGCTACGTGTTCCTGAGGCTGACACGGGACCAACGTCGGTCTGTGCTGGCCAGCGACTACGTGGCCAACCTGCTCGATGTGTTCGATCAGGAGCTGTTCGAGCGCCAGCTGCAAGAGATCCTGTTTGCCCTGCAGGCCGGGTGCGAGGTGCGCCTGGCACCCAAGATCGGGAAGGGCACGCGGGTCATCATCAAGAGTGGCCCCCTCCGCGGCCTGGAGGGATGGGTGGAGGAGCGTTACGGGCCCAACATCGTGCTGCTGCGTCTGGACTTCATCGGCCAGGCGGCTGCAGTGAAACTGGACGTCTGCGAGTTGGAACCGGCTTGAACTGCGTCCGGATCCGACCCCGGGGAACGGCCCGTAGTGCTCGGAATCTTTAAGAGGCGACCCGCCCCGGGCTCAATACACCCGCTGCACCCGGTAGAGCCGAATCGGAACCGTCGGGTCGGCCTGGTCCTTCCAAATCAGCTCGGTTCCCGTGGCCATCAGGTCAGGCGAAGCGATCTGCCAATTCGGATCGTCCCAGCGGGTCTTATACACCAGCCGATAGACGGCGCCGGGGGTGGCCTCCCACACCAGGCGCATGGTGTCCCCACGTTGTCGCACGACGCCGAAGCGGACCGGTTCCAAGGGGACGGCTCCCGGAGCCACCGGCTGAAACTCGGCCGATCGCGTGATCAGAACCTTGTCCACCCGGAGTCGGTTATCCATCAGCCGGATCGAAACGCTCCGCACACCCGCGTTCAAGGAGAGGGAAACCGGCGGCAGGGTCCCACCCGGCGGTGCGTAAAACCCGCCCGTGGGCACTACGCGCAATTGCATCCATTCCCAGTTTTGCGCCCCCGAGGGTTGCAGCTGGCCGGCGATCTCGCCCCCTCCGTCCACGGACAAGAACACCTGCGCAGCCGTCCCGTCCACGGTGGCGCCACGAACCCATACGATATAAGTCCCGGAGTCGGGCACCTGCACCGTATGCGTCACCTGGCCCGAACCGATACTGCCTCCCTGAACGTAGGCCGCTGCGTTGGTGGGCGAGTCGGAGGCGCCCGTCTGCTGCGTCACCAGGCTGCCTTGCGCCACGCCGTCTTCCGCTTCCCATACCAGGCCGTACTGGTCCGGCGGAGGAGCCGGCAACACCAGGACCGTCACCGGGTCCGCACCCTCGAGTTCGCCATCTGAGGCGACCAAACGGAGCACATACTCGCCTGGTTCACTGAACCTTGCCTCCGTGTGCAGACCCGTCGGAGCGCTGAATTCCACCTGGCCCGGTCCGGTGACCACTTCCCACCGGAAAACAAGTCCCGCCTCCCCCAAGGGCAGGCCATCGTCCTCCACCCGGCTTACCAGCACCGCTGCTTCGGTGACCTCGATCGTCTGGTCCGGCCCGGCGCGGACCACCGGCGCACGGTTCCCCGGAGTGACCGATTGCACGGTGATCACCACCTCGTCGACGGCGCTCAGCTCTCCGTCGCTGGCGACCAGTCGGAACACGTACACGCCCGGCTCGCTGAAGCCGACTTGGACCACCAGCGCATTGGTGGCACTGAACTGCACCGGGACCGGCCCACTGACCACTTCCCACCACGCCGTCAATTGTCCCGGCACCAACGGCAGACCATCGTCGCCCGCCTGTCCGACCAACACAGCCCCACCGGGCAGTCGCACCGTCTGATCCGGTCCGGCATCGACCACCGGCGGCGCGTTGGTGGGTTCGGGGGGATTGGGAACCGTGTAGCTGACCTCGTTGGAGGGCTCGCTCTCGAGGCCGTCGGCGGTATAGGCCGTTGCAACGAAATAATAGGTGACGCCGGGCTCCAGCCCGTCGATCACCGTGTTGGTCACATTCCCCACATCGACGCGAATCGGATGCACCCCACTGACGGTGCCGTAATGGATGGCGTAGCCAACGACCCACTCGTCCGGGCTGGGATCCCACACAAGACCGACTTGTCCGGCGATGACCGGAGTCCCACCTCCCAAGAGCCCCACCAGCAGAGCCAGCCGACTCAGCAGGCGACGCGTTCGATGCAGCATGGCCAGCACGTCCTCATGCGTGTCCTCCTCCCCAGAGCACCAGCAGTGCCAGGCTGCACACCGCGCGAGTCAGATCGAAGCCCTGCCCCTCGTAGCGGCCCGAGTCAAACGGCCCAACCCGACTCCAGCCCTGGAAAACAGGCCAAAAACAGGGTTTTCCTCCCCACTTTGCCGACAGCGATCAGGACGATCGAAAGGCCCCCTTGCGAATCTCCCCACCTCCCGAGGCCGTCCTCACGTGTCACAAACTGCCCAAAAACAATGCACGGGCCGTCCAACATTGGGAAGCTATTTTTCCGCGGGGCCCTCAGTTTTGAGGCAATCCAAAGGCTCAGTCGCGCAGAATCAGGACACGTGATCACAAGGTGGGTTCATCGGACCGGGGAGTTCGCGGGCTCGACCCGGTCTGCGCTACATTCGGCACGGCTTTCGCTGCCCGGTGTCAGGCCAGCCAAGGGCAGATGGAAAGTCCCGACAAAGGGGGCCTCGCAGACCGGGCCGCAAGCCAATGGCAGCGACCTCCCGTGGATCAGGCCGTACATGGTCGTGGCCTTCGCCGGAGTCGATGCCGCCTGCTTGCGCTGTCCGTCAACCTGGCACTCCGCCCCCGGCCGGGAACGGAGACCTGCCCCTGTCAGGGTTCACCGGTCAACAACGTCGCAGGACACTCTCCATGGCGGAGGCTGGCTGAACGGCCCTCGCGGTGCGGAAGGTGCACGATCCCGGGACGTCGGCGGCAGCCCCGCGGTCCGGGGATCACCCCCTTCCCGGTACGGTTGGGCGGGAGGCCGTTGCACCCGCAGCTCCACGGCTGGACAGTGATCGAGTACCCGGCCCTGCCGGGCAAGGCCCGATTTCCCTCTTGCACCGGAGCCGGTCCCGGGCTTCAATAATGACGGCTGTTCGAGGTGGCTGGATAGCTCAGTTGGTAGAGCAGAGGACTGAAAATCCTTGTGTCGGCGGTTCGATTCCGTCTCCAGCCACCATTTCCTTTTTCGCACTCATCCCATCAGTGCCCGGACCAACGGCAAGCAGGTTCCCGGCGACGCGGCCCGAGGCGTGGCGCCATTGGTAGCGACCTTGGGCTGTCTTTCGCGAGGCAGGAAGGCCACAGCGTGGGATTGGAGTCGCCCAGGCCAATGGCTCAAGCCGAAGGTGAGCCCTTGACCCCGCCGCGGCCTTGCCCCCTGGACTTCGGTTCGGCTCGCTTGGATAAACCGACGGCGAATCGTTGCCCCCAGGAATCCTGACCTGCGCCGGAGGTGATGGCCACCGTCTGATCCCCATGAATGGGTGCATGCCGGGCCGTGTTCGACGCCCAAGCCGGGAGCGGGGCCGAAGAGACCAACGCGACGAGGGGTGGTCCGGATCGTCTTTCACCGGCCCGGCAAGGGCACGGGGCTTCCCGGCTCCGGGCTCAAGGTTCCCGGGCGAGCGGCCACGACGTCGATGGCGAAGAAAGAACCCCGTCCATGGATTGGCCGTCCCAGACTCCCTTACTGCGGCATCCGAGTGCAACAAAAGTCGCACCTGACTCCGTTCCCGGGGACTGCATCCGGCCTGCGCCGCCGGCTTCAGATGGGCGGGAAAGTGCTGTCCACAGCTCCGAGCCCTACCGTCTGTTGAACGCGTTCAAGCGTGCAGGATCGCCGCGGCTTGAGCCCCGCCGCTTCCCGTTGAATCGAGTGCGCTCTCGAAACCCGATCTGAGCCCGACTGGTCGGCTCCCCGTGGGGCGCGCCCCTCCGGTCTTTGGAGCGTGTTGTGACCGACCGTGGGTCCGCCGGAGGTGCGGCGCTGAGTTTGCGGGCGAGACGTTCGAAATCCTACCGCGCCTGACGCACGCGAATGGTGAATTTTCGCGCCTGGTTGTTCATTGAAACGAAACGCACCTGTTCCGTGGCGTTCTCGGTGAGGATCAACGTCTGGAACGGGGTTTCGTCGCCGATGCCGAAACCGTTGGCGTCCTTGAACACGCAGTTCACCTGCACCTCGATGCGACGGTTTTCGCGGTTGCGAATCTGGGCGATGACCTCCAGTCGGCCATCCGGCAAGACCCGCTCATGAATCCCGGAGCAGGTCACGGACCGCTGGGTGCCGGGATCCAACAGCACGAAACGCTCGGTGCTTTCGTAGGCCGGAGTCTTGGGCGTTTGCGGCAGATACGGGCCCTTGTCGTGCGTCTGGCATCCGGTCAGAACCGCGCATGCGGCCAACGAAAAGAGCAAGGGGAGGTTTTTCATTGGGTCTGAGGTGTGATGGAAGTGTCGCTGACAAACAGGACAGCGTCCCGACCGTCGGTCGGCACGCGGAAATGGATCGTCTTGGTGCGGTTGGGGAGCGGTTGGCCGTTGGTGCCCAGGAACTCGATCGTGGCCGTATGCTCTCCCGGCGGCAGCCGCAATTGCACGAAGGTCAGGTACTGGGGCAGGTTGTCCCAGGTACGCGTATCGGCCTGCGGCCGGGTGGCGGCGGAAACCAGTTTGCTGGCAAGCCCGGCCACGACCAGCGCCGCGCCGGCTTCGTCCACGGCACTTTTCCGCCCCTGACCGGCCGCCGCGAGCACGGCTCCCCCAAAAATGGCAGCGTCACCGGCAGTGTCCGTCGCCTCCTTGAAGACTGCCTTGTTGCCCAGGATGTGGTCCATGACCCGTCCGCCGCGGGTGGTGGCCTGATAGTTCACGTCGTCCACGGGCGCGGCCTGGATGCTGAGCCCGGCAACCTGCAATCGGGCCGATCGAACCGGAGAAGAGGTGGTGCGGAACCGGAGTTGTTCGCCGTACGCTCCGGTCGCATATTTCAGCGGTCCCGGACCGAATTCCAGAAACACCAGGGTGTTGATGGCAGGATCCAAAGGCGGGAGGCTCGCCCCGCGCACATTGGCCTGGGCACGCCGGAGGGCATCCGTGGGATCGCCACCCAGTTTGGCCGTGGCCAGAGCCTCCAAATAATCCGGCAACACCCAATCGCCCGCGTAGGCCCGCTGTTCGGTGTCGCTGTCCTCGAACTGTGCGCTGCGGAAACAGGCCCGCGCATTGTCCAGCTCGCCATCGCGCCAGTACAGGATCCCTCGGTAAATGTAGGCCATGCTCCGTTCATAGGGCTCGCCCAAGAAGGGTTTCACCGACTCGGGCCGGAACAGGCTTCGGGCCTTGCGAGCCTCCGGGTTGGGACCGTGAATCCCCTGCAAGGTCAGCAATGCATCGTCCAACAGGGACCTGGCCAGGTCGAAGCGCCCCTGCCGCAGGGCCGCTGCCGCTGTGCGATACTGCCAGAGCACTTTGTCGCGCGGCGGTCCCTCGGCGATCATTCGCGGTCCGTCCACCAGGATGTCCCCGGTCAAGGGCGGGGCGGCCGGCCTGGAGGCAGCACAACCCAACAACAGGACCGCCGCAGAAACGGCACACACGCTCCACCCCAGGGACACACTCCGCCGCCCCGCTCCCGGAGTACACGACCTCCCTCTCGGAGATGCGCTCCGCACAACACCGCGCATGCCGGAACCCTGTTTCATGAAACAATCGACCAGCGCCCGCCCGGGGCTGGTGGCGACCCTCCGCATCAACGGTACGCGGCGTCTTCGAGTCCCTGCTTTTTCACTTCGGCCATGTCCTCCCACACGATGGCGCTGGTGCGGGCGTCGATGAGCTGGAAGGTGTACAGAATGTAATCGCTCGTGCCCGCCCGTGTCCGCGTCGACAACCCCTCCAGAGTTCCGGTCAGGAAGTAGTCCGCCCCCTTGAACTCCTGAACGTTCGGGTCGGTGGCCGCAGTCACGGCTCCCTCACGTTTCAGATTCCGCTCTCGTTCCAGCGTGGCCATGCGGTCGCGGGCCAGAAAGATGACCCTGCCCTGCGCCCGCGAATTGAGCTGGGCACGAATGCGCGTCAGGAAAATGTCCTTGTTGATGGGGAAACGGGTCTTGTTTTCCACGGGATCCAGCACCACCACCGGCGGCGTGGCCGCCTGCGCGATTTGCGGAATGGCCAGGATGCTGCGGGCCATCTTGTCGGCGACCGCCACCAGGTCCTGCGACTCGATCCCGGTGCCGGCGACGAAGCCCTGCTCATCCGGGTTCAATCGCGTCACCGGCACGCCCGAAGGGTTTTTGACGCCGCTGGATGCACAGCCGGTCATCCACAGGCTCAGAAGCAACATGCCGCAGCAATGGGTAATGGTTCTCATGCGAAGCTCTCCTTTCCATCGGACACAGGGACAGACTTAAAACCGGGGCGCTTCCGGAACGCGCGGAGCATCGGGAATCGGTGGCGGCGCCGTCCAGTAGTAGGTCGAAGTGGGACAGGGTCTCGAAGTGATTTGAGCGTGCGGAGAGGGAAGCGAGGGCGTCGGAGGTTCGGTGGTGACCCGGGGTGCCGACGACGCAGCCGCGGGAGAACAGGACGCCGCGGTCCCCGTGCTGGCCTGCGCCTGTTGCTCGGCCAGGGTCCCGACCAGCAGCCCGGCAGCAGCCCCGATCGCCAGGCCCGGCCCCACCGCACGGGTCCCTGTTCCGATCAAGGCCCCGGAAGCCGCGCCTGCCAACGTCGCGGGCAAGATGTAACTGGGCCTCTGTCCTGACACGGGTGCCGCAGCCGGCGTGCCCATCGGGGGAACAAACGCCGTCGAGTAGCCGATCCATCCGCCGGATCGATGCGTGGTGTACCCGTAACCCACACTCACCGTGGACGCGGCAGGCCAGGTGCATCCCGGATCGCTTGCACATCCCCCGGTTGCCACGTCGCGACTCAGGCCAAGCAACGTACCTGCGGCCAGTCCAATGCCCGCGCCAATGGCGGCGCCGTTTCCGGAAAAGACCTGCCCGCAGTCGGCTCCGGCCAGACCGCCGATCAACGCACCCAGGGCTGCCCCCCCGAAGGCTTCACGGGGCCACCCTTGAGCGGGTGTCAGCGCCGGGCACACCAGCGCCCCCGCCACCACCCAGCTGAACCATTGCAATCTCATCCCTTCCATTCGACGCAGTCTCCGCACCGCTATTCGTCAACTACATTACCATGCCGCAAGCCGCCGGCAACGAACGGGGGAATCGTGTCCCTCGTTCAGACCCGGACTCGCTGCCTGCGATGACGATGCAGGGCTCGGCGCCGGAGTGGAGGAGAGAGACCGATGCGCCCGGGAAGTTTCGCGTAACACCTTGAAGCGCAGCGGGCATTGAAGCTCCTCCCCGTGTCGCCCGCACTGCGCGGAATGCGGGAGAGCAATCAGTCATTTAGCGCACATCGCCGCTGACGCTGCGATGCGCAGGCGCCAGATCCGTGAGGCAGGTTTCCCCGGGACCTGTTCGTGCTCGTCCGAAAACCGTCTCCGGCCTACCGGGCCCCGGTCCCTTGGTTCCCCGCGGGCCGTAAACCCGGAAACAGGACACGGCGCCATTCCTGAAGCCGGAATCCCGCACCCGGCGGGAACCCGCGTTCGGTGCACCCCGCCGCGCCCGCACATGCGTTGCGGACCGCGCACCCAGCAAGAAGCAGGGCCGGGTCCGCGTCCGATCCGGTGCAATCAAGCCCGCCTATTGTTGCGTTTTCAATTCGATGACATCGTGGGGTGCGGCCTCGCGCATGCCGGCGGGCGTGACGCGGATGTAGCGCGCCTTCTTCTTGAGCTCCGCCAGATTGGCCGCGCCGAGGTAACCCATGCCGGCCTGAATGCCTCCGATGAGTTGGGCCAGGACGCGATCCACCGAGCCCACGGCCTCTTTCAGAGCCTCGATGCCCTCCGGGGCCACTTTCTGATTCGGATTGTTCTCGTGGCCATAGCGGGCGGCCGAACCGGCCTTCATCGCGGCGAGGCTGCCCATGCCACGGTACCGCTTGTAGAGTTTGCCACTGATCTCGATGATCTCGCCCGGGGCCTCGTTGCAGCCGGCAAACAGCCCCCCACAAACCACGCCGTCAGCCAGCGTCAGCGCCTTGACGATGTCCCCCGATTTGTTGATGCCCCCATCGGCCAGAATCGTCACACCCAAACGCGCCGCCGCACGGCTGCAGACGTACAACGCCGTCAACTGCGGAATGCCCACCCCCGCCACCAGCCGGGTCGTGCAGATGGATCCCGGTCCCTGCCCCACCTTGATGATGTTGGCGCCGCATTGGGCCAGGTACTCGACCCCCGCCGCGCTGGTCACGTTGCCTGCGATGATGGGCAACTTCGGAAAGGCATCGCGCAACAGGCGTACCGTGTCGCCCACCCCTTTGCTGTGGCCGTGGGCCGTCGACACGGCCACCACGTCCACACCCCGTTCCACCAACGCGGCGACGTGATTGAGGATGCGCTCGCGATCCAGCTCGCCGAACGCATTGCGCACAGCGCTCACGGCCGCCCCGCAAATCAGCCGGTATTGTGCATCGCGGGCGGGTTTGAACTGGGACTTGCGCTCCTGGGCGATCCGTTCCACGTCGTTCATGGTAAAGAGGCCGCGCAGCTTGTCCTCGTCATCCACCACCAGCAGCTTGTGAATGCCCGGATGCTCCGTGAAAAACTTGTCCGCCCGCGCGATGGGATCGCGGCCGAGTTCCTTTCGATTGATGGTGTGCACCTGGGCGCGGGGCGTCATGACCTCGGCCACTTTCCGCTGGGCGTACCTGGGTTTCACCACATGCCCGGGGAGTAATCCCACCAGCCGCCCCTCCTGGTCCACAACGGGGAAGGTGCTGAACCCGTAGCGCCGCTCCTCGATCATTTTCACCACGTCCCCGACATACTGGTCGGGCCCCACTTTGATGGGATCCGGGATCATGCCGGGCACGTGGTACTTGACACGGCTGACCTCGGAGAGCTGCTGGCGCTCGGGCATGTTGTAGTGAATGAGGCCCAGGCCGCCGTTGAGGGCCATGGCAATGGCCATGCGCGACTCGGTCACCGTGTCCATGTCCGCGGAAACGATGGGAATGTTGAGCACGAGCCCCTCCGCGAGCCGCGTCTCCAGCTGGGTGTCCCGGGGCAGAATCTCCGAGTAAAGCGTCGCCAGCGTGACGTCGTCGTACGTCAACGCCACATGGGCATTGGCGGTAAAAAACTCATCCGCCGGAAGGTAAAACCGGGCGTCGAGGCCCTCTCGTTTTTGGGTAGCTGCCATGCCAGAGCATGCCGGCGAACTGCGGGCCGGGGCAAGTCCGAAATCCGCCCCGCCGGAAGCCGAAGGTTCGCTGATCGAAGGAACCCAGCCGTTGGCCCGTGCGCAGTCACCGTGGGACGGCAGTTCTACAAGTACCCCATTCCAGGGAGCCGCGGTGGCCGACGGGGCCTGCAGGCCGCGGACCCACCCGAGAACCTCGCCAGGGTCGCGTTGCCGGGGTCGTCTGCCGCCGCCCCCCAACCGCTCGTGGGCGCGCATTCAAAACGCAGCAATCGCTTCTGACCCACCAGGGCTTCGTTCGAACAGCCTGTCGGCTGATGGGCCCCCTTCATGGCACGCGAGCCCGGGCAGGGTGGATCGATGGAGACTCGCAAAGGCCCGGATCTCATCCGGGTCGACAGGTCCATGGCGCCGGCTCTTCGCCGTGCCCGGGCCGGGCGGAGCCCATCCAACCTCAGGCCCGGGCCTCTAGGGTTCTACCGGTCCTGAAGCCGTTCGGGCGGGTGGGCGCGAATGAAGAGCCTCAGAGTCCCGGTCCGGTGCAGTGAACTCTCGAGCTTGCGAATCCCGGCGCCGATCCGCAGGGCGATGAAGCCGGATCGGCGCAACGGAGGTGATCGTTTCCCCTCCGCCTGCGCCAAGCTTGTTCCCTCCCACCCGGGTGTTAGAATGCGATCGTGAGTCAGACCTCCAGCAAACCGCTGAAGATGGTCACCTGCGAGGGGTGTCAGACCAAGGTCTTCATCCCGGGTGATTTGGAACCGCTGTCCACCATCCCTTGCTCCAAGTGCGGGCACCCCATCATGATGCCGATGATGATCGAGCACTTCGAATTGCGCAGCGTCATCGGCAAGGGTGGCATGGGCAAGGTGTACCGCGCCTACGACACGGTCCTGCAACGCATGGTGGCCATCAAGCTGATGCGCAAGGAACTGGCCGAGGACCCCAAACAACTGGAAGCCTTCTATCGCGAAGCCCGCATCTGCGCCTCCCTCAATCACACCAACATCATTCACATCTACAGCTTCGGCAATTACCAGGGCCAGCTCTACCTGGTCATGGAGCTGGCCGATCAGGGGAGTCTCGACTCCCGCATCGAGGCCCATCATCGTCTGCCCGAACTGCAGGTACTGGACATCGGCATCAAAATCGCCTCGGCCCTCGACCTCATGCTCAAACACAACCTGATCCACCGCGACATCAAGCCGGGCAACATCCTGTTCAATGCCGACAACGAACCGAAGCTCGTGGATTTCGGCCTGGCGCGGCGCGCCGACGCCCCGGCGACCGAAGAGGACGGCGCCTGGGGCACGCCCTACTACGTCGCTCCGGAAAAGGTCAAACGCGAGCCCGAGACGTTTCTCTCGGACATGTACAGTCTGGGCGGCACCCTGTACCACGCCATCACCGGGCACGTACCGTTCGAAGCCCCCACGGTGGAGGAACTGGTGGCCGCTCACGTCCACACGCCCCTGACTCCGCCCAACCTGGTCGTGCCCGAGATCACCCAACCCACCAGCGACGCCATCGTCAAGATGATGGCCAAGAACCCGTCCGACCGATTCCTCAGCTATGACGATCTCATCATGGCTCTCACGGCGGCTCGCAGTCAGCTGCTCGTGAAACAGTTCACCTCCAAGTCCGCCACCCAGCAGATCAAGGCCAAGACCAGTTGGTGGCGTCGCTGATGGCGCGAGGTCCCGGTTCCGCGGCGGCTCCGGCCAGCCCTTCGGCCCGGTGCTGCTGCGCACAAGCCGTCATGCGCAACTCCTCCGCCAACTCACGAGGGCAGGACCCGGCCAGGCTGCCCGAGGAGATCCGGCCGACAACTCTGCCCAGAGGAGTCTGTGCCTCAACCGATTGCGCACGACCCGAGTTTACACCCCTGCTCCGCGGTCCGCGCCGAAGGCAGCAGGCCCCCGCCGTCCGGCGCGGTCTGGAACACCCGGGCCGATGCGGCAATCGGGGCCGGCCGACCGCGTCTCGAGGTTTGAACAGGCGGTAGAACTTCCTCAGCCAGGTGGCCGGGACGGTGACCGGATTGGTCCAGCCGCTGGGCGAGTTGGTCCAAGAGCCGGTCGTCAAATCCAGCCGTTCCTACAGGACCCAGTGGGCGCCGGTCTCGGGCGACCAGGAAATCGTGGCAAAGCCGGGACCCGCCGGAACGATGGTCAACGCGGGCGCGCTGGGCGTCTGCACCGCTTGCGGCAGGGCCCGGAACGTTGCGATGCATGCGCAGACGCACGCGCAAGCCCGCGGAGAGCCATCCAGCTGCGCCGGTACCCCCAAGGCAGATGCCCCCGGCGCTGGCGCCGAGGGCTTCAACCCCGGCGGCGTATACTGTGGCAGCGTTTCCCTGGCAACATGCCCAGAAGGGCCTCGAAGTGAAGGCTCGCCGGGGCTTGGCCGACAGACCGGGCTTTCTCGCGACTTGGACGAGCACGCGACCGGAGTTCTGGAGCCACCCAACCAGGGCAGAAACCTTGACCGGGCTCATTTTCGGGGGCGGTACCGCCGGATCACCGGCCCGGGGCCGGAGCCAGGTTCATCCTTCCGGTTCCGCTCGCTTGGACGTGCGAGGTGCAGCATGCAAACAGCGCCACATCGGATCTTGAGCGGAGTGCGCTTTCCGGTGGCCCGGGCAGAGGGGACGGTTTATAACTCTGCCGTGGCGTTTCGCGACCTGCCGAGGGAACAAACTGGCGTGTCCCTGTTGCAGCGGTCTTTGGCGCATGGCCGCCTGGGACATGCGTACCTTTTCACCGGGCCGGACCCGGCCGCGCTGGAACCGGTGGCTCGATCCCTGGCCAAGACCCTCCTGTGTCAGCAGCCGGAACGTTCGGCCGAGGGCGCACCCGTGGACTGCTGCGACCGCTGTTCTGGCTGCCGACGCGTCGACAGCGGAACGCACCCGGACGTTCACTGGGTCCGACCCGAATCCAAATCGCGCGTGATAACCATCGATCAAGTCCGCGACCTGAGTCGCGAGATTTTTCTCAAACCGCACGAGGCCCCTTGGAAGGTGGGCATCCTGGTGGATGCGGATTGTTTGAACCTCCAGGCGGCGAATGCGCTGCTCAAAACCCTGGAAGAGCCGCCTTCGCGGTGCGTATTGATGCTGCTCAGTGCCGAGCCGGCCCGGTTGCTCGAAACCATCGTGTCCCGTTGCATGCGCGTGCACTTCGCCGGGCCAGGGGCCTCCGGCCTGGATGCGGATGCCATCGAGTGGGTTCGGAGGTTCGCCGAACTGGCGGCGGAGACGCGTCGCGGCGTAATCGACCGCTACCGCATGGTGGATTTGATCCTGCAACGGCTGGCCCAGGAACGGGAGCGGGCCGAGGCCGAGGTAAAGGCACGGTGGACCGAGGGCCCCGAGCAACCACCCGGCCTGCGGTCGGGGCCGCGGACGGAACCGACGGCCGAGCCCGCCGGGGAGGATGAAGGGCCGGCTGCCACGGCAGGCGGCTCGGAGGCGGCCGAAAAGGCTGCCATCGAAGCGGAGTATCGTCGGCGACGAGACCGTTTTCTGGGGGCCGTTCAGGGCTGGCTCCGCGATGTCTGGCTGGCGCGACTGTGTGCGCAGGAAGGGGCACGGCCGTTTTATCCCGGTTGGGCGGCAACGTCGCACCTGGCCTCGCGGCTCACAGAGGCCGAGGCCCTGCGAAACCTCAACGTATGGGAAGACCTCCAAAACCTGCTCCGCCGAACCAACGTGCAGGAGTTGCTCGCCATTGAAACCGCCGTGCTGCAGCTGGAATTGGGCGAGCACGACGCCGCGATGCACCTCAAGTCCCGCGGCTGACGAGGTTCAAGCTCCGCAATGGAATCAGGTGGCAAACCTGGGAACCGCGCTTCTGACAAGACGGGGACGCGCGCAAACCCGCCGACCCGGCCCGATTCCAAGGCCCTGACCTTGGCTGTCCGGTGCTGGGGCATCGTGTGTGGTCTGGCCCTGGTGAAGTTCGGGAATCCGGTGATCATGGAAGGCTTTGTCTCATGGCCTGCCGACGGGTTCGAGTGGTTGCTGAGCCCGTGGCCGTTAACGTTAGGGTACGGCTTGGTCGCCCTTGCGCTCGGCTTGAGCCTCAGGGCAATGCCCGGCAGGCGCGGATGGAACCCTCGGTGGTTGGCCATGGCACCCGCCGCATGGCTGGCGTGG
>JAOADM010000340.1 GCA_026417315.1 Limisphaera sp. | reverse complement strand
TCGGTATACCAGTCCACATCTACAACACGTGGAGTGGATTTGAAAATTTGAATCATCTTCTTTGCGAGCGCCATGCGAGTTTCTTCGTCTGGACCGTAGATTTCCGCTACAATGGTCTGGAGGACCGGCGGTCCTGGAGGCACTTCTGCAACAGCCACACGGGCACCGTATTTTTCAGCAATTGCGGCAACGCGGGGACGGACCCGTTTTGCAATGTCGTGACTTTGCGCTTTGCGTTCGTGCTTGTTGAGCAGATTTATTTGAAGGTCTGCCACATGGGAGCCGCGGCGCATGAAGTAGTGGCGGACAAGTCCGTTGAAATTAAACGGTGCGGCTGTGCCAATGTAGATTTGGTAATCAGTGACTTCGGGTTCAACGCGCACGGCGGCGGCAATCTCGCGAGCAACCTGGGCAGTTTTTTCAAGTGCGCTGCCTTCTGGCATATTAAGAATAATCTGAAACTCACTTTTGTTGTCGAAAGGCAGCATTTTTACTTTCACCCAGCCGATGCCGACAAGTGCCATTGCACCAAGTAGAAGGATAACAATGCCAGTTAAAAAGATATATCGCCATGCGCGGTGGGCAATCATTGGTCCCATGACCTTGCGGTAAAATCGTGTGAAAACGTCCTCTTCATGCGAGAGGTCTGGTTTAATCTCTCCGCTGTTACAGTTTTGCTGTTCGTCCTGATTCCGTGCGGGGGATTTATTGCTCAACCCGTCGTGTTTTAAAATTCGCACAGCTGCCCATGGGGTGACAATGAACGCTATTGCGAGCGAAAAGAACATTGCTGCGCTTGAACCAACTGGAATCGGTCGCATATAAGGTCCCATTAAGCCCCCGACGAAAGCCATTGGCAAAACAGCGAATATGACGGCAAACGTGGCAAGTATTGTCGGATTGCCGACTTCGTTTACAGCCTCGACGGCAATTTGATATGCCCATTTGTCCGAACCGCCTTTCTTTTTGTGG
>JAOADM010000339.1 GCA_026417315.1 Limisphaera sp. | reverse complement strand
GCGTCAGACTGCCCACTGTGATGGGTTGTGGCGTGATCCGCTTGTTTACGTTCGTGGGATGAAGAATCGGCTGGCCGCTGAACCCGGTGCCATCGAAGGTAAATGCGTAGCCGACGACGCGAAAGCCCGTGCCTGCGGCATTCGTGGCAAATCCCCACAAGTCGTCACTGTTTTGATCGGGGAACCCGGGATCATACCAGACATCCCGAATGGCCCCTTCATTGCCCATGCGATCGGTTACCGCTTGGGGAATGTCCCAGAGCCAGTTGCCGTTGTTTTGCCAGCTGGGCAGCCGATCGTTGTTGTCATTGGCGTACATGAACAGGGCGTTGATCTGTTGCTTCACATTGTTGAGGCATTGAACGCGCTTGGCCCGCTCCTTGGCGCGGGACAACGCGGGCAGCAACATTCCCGCCAAGATGGCGATAATGGCAATCACCACCAGCAGCTCAATGAGGGTAAAGGCGTGATGACGCCGTCGGTAAGCACTGCGGACTTCAGGCATGGATCGGTCCCCTACTCGCATAAAGGTCTGGTTGTTTGGCCGGCCGGCCGGAGCTCGGCCCACCAGCACACCAAAGCAAACTAAGGACTCTTAAGAATCGTGGCAACGCCATTTTGCGTAAAGATTTCGCCATTTTGCGAACGTGCGGATAGCCCCGGCCCGCGAGGGTCCGGTTCGAAGAGCAGCACAGTTCCCAAGACCGACAGGCACGAGAGGTTCGCGGTACAAAAAGGCCAGCGCCGGAGCCGGGTGGCAACGGCAACCACGGCTGGCCCGGCGATCGCCTACCGCTGACCCCGGTCCACCTCTCCTGCTCCCAGGGAGTGGCCGCGTGGCTGCCCCCTGCATTGGAACCGCACCTTCGCCGGGCCGGCGAATGGCAGCCGGTTCGAGCGTTTGTTGAGCTCCGAAAGCACAGGGGAACGACCAACAGCAACCGGGCGGTCAGCCGGGTGCCAATTCTCCGAATAGTCGGAGGGCCTGGCGCTGCCCGCTTTCCAAAGACGGGAGTGGTCTGGGAAGCCGGGCGGGCCGCCTCGTTGGCGGAACCGCGGGTCAGCCGGCCGGGCCTGGATTCCAAAACGCGAGTTGCGGGGCCTCTTCAGGAAGGGCGCCCTCCATGGAGTTTTCTCCAGGCCAGCGGACTCATCCCTTTGGCGGCGCGGAAGTATCGGGCCACGTGCTGAACATCGGTAAACCCCAGCCGCTGCGCGATCTCCGCCACGGGCAGGTCGGTTTCCACCAGCATCCGGGCAATTTGGTCCGTGCGAACACGCCGAATCTCATGGAGGACCGACCGCCCCAACAAGCGCCGGAACCGTTTTTCCAATGCACGCCGGGAAATGCCAGCCGCCCGCGCCACGTCATCCACCAGAAAAGGCTCTCGAGCATGATCCCGAATGAACTGCAGGGCTCGCGCCAGAGCGGGGTCGTCCACAGCCAGGATGTCCGT
>JAOADM010000338.1:241-1665 GCA_026417315.1 Limisphaera sp. | reverse complement strand
CACGGCGCTGGTGCGGGAGGCCTATGATCGGTTGTTTGGCCCCGCGCAGGTCCGCCCCCAGGCCCGCCCGCCGTTTCCCGATCGCTTCCGCGGCAGGGAATCAGAATGGCAGGCGTTACTGGCCGGACACGGTTTCCGCGATCCCGCACAAGCCGTACGTCGTTTGCAGGAGTTCGTGGAGGGACCGGGGTTTGTGCATGTCTCGGCCCGGACCTCGGAGCTGGCCCTGCGGCTGGTGGAACGGTTTTTGCAGCGTTGTCCCGGAGGCACCGGGCAGATGGTGAGAGCAGGTTCGGCCCAGACGCAGTTGCTGGCCGAGCTGCCGGTGTTGTCCGACCCGGACCGGGTTCTCACGCGTCTGGACAGTTACGTGCAGGCCTACGGGGCGCGGGCGACGTTGTACGAGACCTGGCACAGCAACCCCACACTGTTCGATTTGTTGCTGCTGCTGTTCGACCGGTCGGAGTTCCTGGCCGAGGCGGCCATTCGCACCCCTGATCTGGTCGAAGACCAGGTCCTCAGCGGTCGGCTCAAGCGGCGTCGGACGGCTGCCGAGATTTTGCAGGACCTGCGCCACGGGCGGGAGGACCCGGATCAGATGGCCTGGTTGCGCAAGTACCACCAGGCCGAGCAAATGCGGATCGGGTTGCGCGACATCCTGGGTCTGGCGGATCCGGAACAGTACCTGGAGGAGCTCACGGCACTGGCCGAGGCCTGCCTGCAGTACGCCGTGGAAGTGGTGATGCGACGCCATGGGCTGCCGCAGCCACCCTTTGCCGTGATCGGGCTGGGCAAGCTCGGCGGGGGCGAGATCGATTACGGTTCGGATCTGGATGTGCTGCTGGTGAGTTCGGTCCCGGCCCGGAACCTGGCGCGTTGTCAGAAATGGGCGGCAGAATGGATGGAACTGCTGGGCACGCGCACGGAGCATGGACTGGTCTTTCCGATGGACGCCCGGCTGCGTCCGGACGGAGAGAAAGGCCTGCTGGTGAACACGCTGGAGGCGCATGAGGATTACTATCGACGGCGCGCCCAGTTGTGGGAGATCCAGGCGCTGAGCCGCAGCCGCGCCGTGGCCGGCGATTTGGAACTGGGCCGGGTGTTCGAGTCCATGGCGGCAGCGTTGACAAACTTCCGAGCCGAGCATGTAGCGGCGGGGTTCCCGTGGCGCGACCGACCGCGCACGGCCGCCGGGCGGCGCCGAGGCGCTTCAACCTCGGGCCTGGCGGCGTGGTCGCCGGATTGGAAACAACGAATTCACCAGATGCGGCTGCGGATCGAAAAGGAACGCACCCCGCCGGGGCAGGACGAGCTGGCCATCAAAACGGGGCGTGGAGGGCTGATGGACGCCGAATTTGTGGCCCAGGCCTTTTGTCTGGAGCAGGGCTGGCGGGAGCCGAACACCCTTCGGGCTCTGTACCGGG
>JAOADM010000338.1:0-231 GCA_026417315.1 Limisphaera sp. | reverse complement strand
CTCATCGAAAGCTATCGCCGGCTCCGGCGGGTCGAAGGTGTGTTACGCCGCTGGAGTTACGAGGGCGAATCGGTCCTGCCGGTGGATCCGGCGCCCTACCGGCGGGTGTCGGTGCGGTGCGGGTTCGAAACCCCGGAGGCGTTCCGCGCGGCACTGGCCCAATGGCGGCAGGCAATTCGCGAAGTGTACGAGCAGGTGTTCGGAGCAACCCCCGGCGCGCCACTCCCAGGC
>JAOADM010000337.1 GCA_026417315.1 Limisphaera sp. | reverse complement strand
GGTTCGTGTGTTTCCCCACAAAGCCCACACCCGCACGCTCGGCCAGTTCCCGCTCCAGCACCGGACCCGTGTCCACATACCACAGCGCCCGTGTCCCCGGCGGACCGGCCGCCTCCACAAACGCCGCCAGCAGTTTGAGGCGCGTGCCCATCCAGTCATGGTAGTCCAATGCACGCGCGTACCGGGCCACCACCCCCGTCACCGTCGTCGGATCCCGGGCCACGGCCGCCGGCTCCGCTGCGTAATTGACGGCCACCACAATGACCGTTCGCACCCCCGGGAGGACACGGGCCGGGTCCTGCCGCTTCTCGCGGTTCCGCGCCAACCAGTGCATTTGGCCATGCCGACCCGCTTCGAGCCAGCGATCCAGGTGGGCCGCACGCGCCGGAGGCGCCGCCGTGGTAAACCGGCATTCGTCGAAGCCCAGTGCCACCGCCCGGGCCCGGATGATTTCCCGGGCCCGCTCCAGCTGCTCCCATGCGGCAGCTCCCCCGTCCTCTTGGGCTTGATTCGCGGTGGCAGCCGTCGAGCCAGCCTCCTCCGCACCCGTCCCGGCCGCCGGTGTCTGGGAGGACTCACACGACACTCTGTTGATGGATTCGAAACGCATGCACCACCTGGGCCGCCACTTCGCGGATGGGGCGGTGTTCGGTCTGGATCAACACGTCCGCCTGTCGATAATACGGCTCGCGGCGAGCCAACAGCTCCCGGATCCGCGCCAGGGGATCCGACGTTCGCAGCAACGGCCTGTGATCGTGATGGCGAACCCGCTCGTACAACACCTCCGGTGATGCCCACAAACAAACCACCAGCGAATGCTGCTTGAGCTGCTCCAAATGGTCTCCATACGTGGGCAATCCCCCGCCCGTGGCGATCACCGTACGCGACCGCTCGGCCAGGGTGCGCACAATCTTTCGTTCCCACTCGCGAAACCCGGGTTCGCCTTCCCGGGCAAAAATCTCCGGGATGCTCATGCCGGCCGCCGCTTCGATCAACGCATCGGTATCCACGAATTCAAATGCCAGTTGCGCGGCCGCCATCCGGCCCACGGCGGTCTTGCCGGAGCCCATGAACCCGATCAACGCCAAATTCCGAATCTCGCGCGGCATGCTCGCCATCCCACGGATAGCCCGATCCGGGCGCGCGCGCACGCAGAATCCGCCGGCCCGGTCCCGCGCCAGACGGACGCACACCCAGGGGATCCCGCCCGCCCATCAAACGCAATGGCGCCAGAGGGTCTCAAATGCCGCAAAAGCCAAACGCCCGCGACCTTTGGTACGGCGTGGTTCAACCGACCGGATTTGGCGCTACCTGCGACCAACTGCTGCGGAGTTCGAAAACGCCATCCTGCGCCAAAAAGGCGAATCCCCACCGCAGGGAAGCCCTCGGGGAGGACCAGACCGCGCACCGTCAGCCTGCAAAGCCCCCCAACGGAGCACCCCAACTGGCCCACGAGCTCTGTAGACCGAGAGAAGACGCCTCTGCCCGAACCCCGCTCTCCCGCCATCCCGAACAAAGCGAAGTCCGACCATCGCACTCTGCGGGCTGCCATTTCGCCAACTGCTGCCCTTGAACGGCGCGCGCCTTCAGGAATTCGCCACCCCGCCTGCCCACCGACGACGCGGCCTGCTATGGGGTGCTTTCCAACTCGAACTTTCATCCCTATGTTGGAGCCAGCGGCGAGTTTT
>JAOADM010000336.1 GCA_026417315.1 Limisphaera sp. | reverse complement strand
CCAGATGCGTGTTGGGATCGTCGAAGGGCACACGGCAGTTCTCCGCCAGCAACACGAAAAACATCCCCGCCGCCCACAACCCCGCGGCAGCGCCCGCGGCCGGCCACAACAGGGTCGCCAAACTCAGGCTCTGGCTCTGGATCACGAGGGTCAGCACGGCCGCCAACAAGGATGCCTCGGCCAGCACCGCAAAACTCACCTCCCGCGCCGCACCCATGCCCTCGAACGAAGAACCCGTTTCCAAGGCCCCCCACGCCAGGCAAAAGCGAGCCAGCGCCAGCAGACCCAACCACAGCACCACGTCCCCGGAAAAGCCGGTGCCGCTTCCCCACGGCCCCAGCGGCAACAGGAACGCCGCCAGCAGCAGCGCCACCCACGCCACCACGGTCACGCCCACAAAGCCGGGTGAGGCCGCCTCACTCAGCACCGATTCCTTGCGCCACAGACGCACCAGATCGTAATACAGTTGCAGCACCGGCGGACCACGACGGCCGGCAACCCAGGCCTTGACCTTGTTGATCACACCCGGCAGCAGCGGCGCCATCAGCACCCATACAGCCAGTCGTGCCAGCCACTCGAGGCTTCCTTCTTTCATCGGCTCCTTTCCCGGTCACCACGTCTCGCGGCTACGGGCCGGACCACCCGCCGAACCCGCGAACCCGCTTGCCCGGCTCAATCCCAATCCACAAAGTTTCTCGCTCTCCTTTCATGTCCCGGCTCCGACTTCTGGGCCGCCCCCGTCCACCTCCGCCGCAGCCGCCAACAGAGCTTCATCGCCCGCCCCGGCCAGCAGCGCCTGCCGAAACGGCCCACTGCCAACCGCCCGACTCAATCGCGCGAGCAAATCCAGATGGGCTCGCGGGGTCGGTGCCACGAAAAACAACATCCTTTGCACGGCGACACCATCCGGGGTCGGCCCCGCTGCCTCGAACCCCTCCTCCAGATGCAGCAGCGCCACCAACCCCGAGCCCGCGCCCAGGACCACCCGTTGACTCAGGTGCGGCAGCGCCATCCCGTTTCCCACCGGAGCCCACGTGATCCCCCCAGCGGCCCGGAGCCGTGACTCCAACAAGCGTCTCACCGGGGCCGTGACGCCCGGCAACCGGTCCAGCACCCGCGCCAATACGTCCAGGACATCCCCCGGCTTTACGCCCCGCCACACCCCGCCCGCGCGCAACAACTCCGACAGGCTCCAACGACTCACCAACGGACCGTTTTCCGTCACCAAAAAGCCCGCCCGCGGCGCCAGCCCCCGTGCCGCCGCCCACTGCAGGAGCTCGGCCCGGTCGAACAAAACCCGGTTCCCATCCCGCATGTGCGGCATGCGTTCATGACGAATCCAGTCCTCGATCACACCCTCGGAAACGCCCAGTGACTCCGCGATTTGAGGAAGCGTCAAAAACATGGCTGCCAACCCTGCCTGGCAATACCCCAGACCAGCAGACCCAGCCCCAGCAGTCCGGCCACCAAATACCCCACATAGGCCTGCACCCGGCCATGCTGCAGCTGCCGCAGGGCCAGGGCGGCCCGCAATACCAGCCGGCCAATCGGTTCCACCACGAACTCCAGTACCGTCTCCGGCGTATGTGTTTCCCACCTGGCCCGGCGCGGAAACGGTCCCTCCGGTCGCTGCTCCACCCGTCGAGGCCGCAAGATCCATGCGAACCACTGCGTCAGGATCGCTGCAAACGAACCCGCCGTGTACTGCATCCGCGGCGTGGGGACAGCATAAC
>JAOADM010000335.1 GCA_026417315.1 Limisphaera sp. | reverse complement strand
CGTGTATGTCGATGAACCCTTCGATTATCCCGACGGTCCCCTGATCGATGTCTCCGGCGGCCGTTGGGTGACCCACAGCGGGACTACAGGGCAAGTGGACGTGGTCTCGGGCGCGGCGTTCCTGACCCAAGCCGAATCGGAGGACATCAGTCTGACGATCACCAACGTTCCCGGCGCCGCGATTACCGAAGGGCTGCTTTATGCAGGGTTCACCGTCCGTTTCACCGCGTTGCCCTCCGGCGCCGGCACGTATTTCTGGCATTTCCGCGACACGGGCACCTTCAATTTCCGCGCGCGGGTGTTCGCCACGACCACCGGGGCCGGCTCGGGCAAATTCCGCTTCGGCATCGCCAACGGGGGGAACACCCCGGTGATCATCCCCACCGACTGCGACCTCGACACCGAGTACAAACTGGTGGTGCGCTACGACGTGGCCACCGCGGTGGCCACGCTGTGGTTGAATCCGTCTTCCGAGGAGTCCGCCGTGAACCGCGCGCAGGGCTCGGACAATACCACCAGCGTCCCCATTGTGTTCGTGGCCATGCGCCAGGCGCTTTCGGGCGGCAACGGGATGGGAAGCCTCTCTCTCGACAATCTTCGCATTGGCACCGAGTTTTTGGACGTTCACACCCCGGGCGGCCCACCCACCATCAGCGGCATCCCTGACCAACATCTGGCCGCCGGAACCACCACCGGACCGCTGCCCTTCGAAGTGGACGACGTCGAGACTCCGGTCGACCAGCTGCAGGTCGCCGCGGTGTCCGACAATCCGCTGCTGGTGCCCAACGAACCAGAGCATCTGACGCTGGGCGGCACGGGCAAACAACGCACCCTGACCGTCACCCCGGTGCCCGGTCGGGAGGGCCTGGCCACGATCCAAGTGACCGTGCGCGATGGACAGGGTTTCGAAAGCAGCATCAGCTTCCGCGTTTACGTGGGCGAACCCACGATCTCCTCGCTGGCCAATCAGGTTGCGCCCACCAATACGGTGATTGGCCCGCTTGCCTTCACCGTGCAGGATGCCGAAACGCCCAACCAACTGGTGGTCACGGCCAGCTCCTCCAATGAAGCGCTCGTGCCCTCCGGCAACATCCTGCTCGGCGGCTCCGGCACGCAACGGACGGTCCGCATTGTCCCGGCTGGCGACATCTCCGGCACCGCAACCATCACCCTCACCCTCAGCGACGGAACCTGGAACATCCCCACGAGTTTTCAGGTAACCTTCTATCCGAAGTTCGGTCAGGTCCTGGCCGATCCCTTCGACTACCCCGACGGGCCGTTGATCGAAAGCTCGGGCGGGTTCTGGAGCACCCACAGTGGCACCACGGGCCAGCTGCAGGTGGTGCAAGGTCGGGTGCTGCTGACCCGGGCCCAAACCGAGGATGTGAGCGGTGCGTTTACCAACTTTTTGCAGGCGGTCGGCCAGGGCATCGTGCTCTTCACCAGTTTCAAGCTCAACCTCACCAGCCTCCCCACTGCGGCCAACGGCGACTATTTCGCGCACTTCCGCGACATCGGCACCATCAATTACCGGGGACGCATCTTCGTGACCACCAACGGCGCGGCCCCGGGGACGTATCGAGTGGGCGTCGCCAACGGCGGTCCCACGCCCAACGCGGTGCTGCCCCGCGATCTGCAACCCAACACCACCTACCTCGTCCTGACCCGCTACAACGTGGACACCGCCGAAACGACGCTCTGGGTGAATCCCTCCGAGGAGTCCAGCGGCGGGGTTACGGCGACGGATCCGACCACGCCGGTGACGCTGTACTTCTTCAGCCTCCGGGAAAGTGGCGGCATCGGGGAGCTGAGCGTGGA
>JAOADM010000334.1 GCA_026417315.1 Limisphaera sp. | reverse complement strand
AGGCTCTGCCATCTATACGTTGGAAGTGAGCAATGAAGGGCCGGCCCCCGCATCGGAAGTCGTGCTGAACGTGGCACCGCCGATGGGAAGCGAGCTTGTGCAGGTCGTCGTTTCCCAGGGCAGCACCAGCGTCAAACCGTCTGGGGTGGAGGCGCAACTGGGTGATCTGGCCCCGGGCGGCAGTGCCCAGGTCCGGCTCACGTATCGTCTGTTGCAACCCGGGACAGCGACGCTGGCAGCATCGGTGGAGTCGACCAGCACCGACGTGGATGCTTCCGACAACACTTTGCAATTGGAAGTCGCTGTGGCTCCGGTGGCAGAACCGCGGTTGGAGGGCGGCTTCGAATATGGCCTGTTCCGGCTCACCTTGAAGGGTGAACCGGGCGAAACCTATGTTCTGCAGGTTTCGGAGGACCTGCAGAACTGGACGGACTTGGAGTCGCGCGTAATGCCGCCGAGCGGTGAAGTGAAATTCACCGATCCCGAGTCGGCCAGTCGCTCGCAGCGCTACTACCGGGCAGTGCGCCTCCTACCGTGAAACCGGAGCCGGCCCTGCAATACCGCTGAAACTGTTCAACGCGGTTGCGGCGTTCCCGAACTGAGCGCAAGTGGCAGCCTCTCGCAGATCTGAGCAAGGACAAGCGAGGAGGATGCGTGGGCCCTGGGCAGGGGAGCCCGGGCCTTCCCGGGGTATCCAGAGAACCGCAAGCCGTTGTCGGTCACTTTGGGGCCAAATCTGTGGTAGCCGGCCGGTGACTGTCGCCAGCGCCATGCCGCCGGGCCCCGTGTGCGCTGCAGAGCGTCCGAACAGAGGTTCAAGAACAGAACAGCCTGCAAGGCAGCATGGAACGCGTCCCGCGTCTTTTCCGAATCGCAGCTTGTAGGCCCGGTAGCCTTCCTCCAAGGCAACCCCTGCGCGGGACCACGATGCCATGGAACGAATCGGGTTGACCGGCGGACTGGGCATGGGGAAATCCACGGTGGCCGGCATGTTTGCTGCGCGCGGTTTGCCGGTGGTGGATACCGACCAGTTGGCGCGGCAGGTGGTGGAGCCGGGCCAACCGGCCTGGGAGGAGATTCTGCAGACCTTCGGGCGGGACATCGCGCATCCTGATGGCCGGTTGAACCGGTCGGAACTGGCCCGGCGCGTGTTTCGGAATCCGGAGGCGCGGCGTCGACTGGAAGCGATCACGCATCCGCGGATTCGGGAACGCTGGCACCAGCAAATGGCGGCCTGGGAGGCCGCCGGGGTGGCTCGGGCCATGGTGGTCATTCCGTTGTTGTACGAAGTGGGAGCGGAGGCCGAATTGGACCGGGTCGTTTGCGTGGCGTGTCAGAAGGACACCCAGTGGGAGCGGCTGCGCGCCCGGGGCTGGTCAGAGGAGGAAATCCAACTTCGCCTGGCGGCGCAATGGCCGGTGGAAGAGAAGATGGCGCGTGCGCATCATGTGATTTGGACGGAGGGCTCGCTCTCGGCCACGGAAGCTCAGGTGGAGCACCTTCTGGCGCGGTGGAAGGCAGGTCCCCACGTCAGCAATCGGCCGGAGCGCTTGTAACCTTTTTGCGCCGGAGGGATCCCGGCTGTGGCGAGGCCGGCCGCAACCAGGCATCGCGCATGGGGACGGATGCCGTACCGCACCGATCAGAGGGGGAGGGACAGAGGTCGTGGGTGGTTTGCAGTGCGGCCGATCCTGGGGAATCGGGTAGACGGACCTCGTCCTTGTCGAGGGTGCACGATTCACGTTTTGGGCTACGTTTGACGCCGTGAAGACGAAATGGAACAACCTGGGGATTTGCGGGGCGCTATTGGCCCTGTGGGCGTCCATGGCTTGTGTCGAGGCTGCGCATACGCGGG
>JAOADM010000333.1 GCA_026417315.1 Limisphaera sp. | reverse complement strand
CACCAGCCCCGAGCAACGCCCCGATTACACCGTCGCCCAAACCCACCGCGCCCTCAAAGGACACCACCCAATCAATCCCGATTGCGAGAGCCGGGGTAGCCACACCGAATCCCGCCCCTTCAGGACGGGGTGCAATGCGGACTTCGGTCACCCAGGGCATTGCCCATGGTTGGTGATTGACGCCCTGCTGGGGCAACCACAGGGCGCGCTCGAAGCGTAACGATTCACCCATTCTCGAGACTGTCCGGTTGCCCGAGGTGCTGCCTTGGGTCGGGATTCCCGCGCCCTGTTTGGGGCAAGCCCGCCGCACGCTGAAGGCGCGAAGCACTTTAGAGCCTTGGGTGTCATCGGCGGGAAATGGATTTCGAGGGGCCGCCCGGGAAGCTTGTGGCTTGCCCTGTTGGTGCAGCCCGGGTGTCCCGCCGCGGGAGATCTGCGGCCCGGCGCAATGCAGGTTTCTGACATCCGCAAAGCACGGCGGAATGTCGCGCAGCCCCGGCACAGGAAAGTCGGGGGCAAAGGACGTCTCCTTGAGATTCTCGAATGTGGCACTCGAAAACCGAAATGCGCCCTGCCACTGTGCCATCCGCCACGACCTGGGAAACCGACGGCTCCCGCCGGTGAGCTCCACGGCTTGGACTCCGGGCGCGCTCATCCAAAAGCCCCGGCGAAGAATGTGCATTGCCTTGCCCGCTCGCCGGTGGCAGCGTCGATTTCATGGAGTTGCCTCCGCACAAAACCAAAATCGTGGCCACAATCGGGCCGGCCTCCTCGGAACCCGCCGTGGTGGAGGCGATGATCCGCGCAGGGATGAACGTGGCGCGCCTGAATTTCTCCCATGGCAGTTTCGAAGAAAAGGCCGTGCTCGTTCAGCGATTGCGCGCCGCCGCAGCCGCGGTGGGACGCCGGGTGGCGATTTTGGCCGACTTGCCGGGGCCGAAACTGCGCATCGGCCCGCTGGCCGAGGAGCCCATTGAGTTGATGGCGGGAGACCCGTTTTGTTTGACCACCGAGCCGCTGCCGGGCACCCGGGACTGCGTTTCGGTGGAATTCCCGGCGCTACCCCGGGTCGTGCGCCCCGGGCAGATGCTGTACCTGAACGACGGCCTGGTGCAAATCGAGGTGGAGCGGGTGGAACCCACGACCGTCCACGGCTGCGTCCGCGTCGGAGGCGAACTGCGCTCGCGCAAGGGACTCAACGTGCCGGGGGTGGACCTGGGTCTTTCAGCGTTCACCGAGCGGGATCGGACCTGCCTGCAGCAGGCATGGCAACTGGGCATCGAGATCGTGAGCCAGTCGTTTGTCCAGCGGGCCGCCGACGTTACCGCCGTCCGGGAGGCGGCCCGTGCATGGGGGTACCAACCCATGGTGATTGCCAAGATCGAACGCGGTCTGGCGCTGCAGCATCTCGACGAAATCCTGGCTGCGGCGGACGGGTTGATGATTGCCCGTGGCGACCTGGGCGTGGAGGTGCCGATCGAACGGATGGCTCTGGTGCAAAAGCAAATCATCCGTGCGGCCGTGCAGGCGGCCAAGCCTGTCATCACGGCCACGCAGATGCTGGAATCCATGGTGGCCAGCCGCCTGCCGACGCGCGCCGAAGCCACGGACGTGGCCAATGCGATTTTGGACGGTACGGATGCCGTTATGCTGTCGGCAGAGTCTGCCATCGGACGATTCCCGGTGGAAGCGGTGGCCATGCTGGCGCGCATTGCCCGCGCGGTGGAGCCGGAATGGGACCGGGTGGGCGGGCGCAAGATCGAGTGCCAGCGGCCCCCGGGGCAAAGCGCGGACCTGCGGGATGTGATTGCGCGGGTCGTGGTGGAGGCGTTCGCGTGCACGGAAGCGGCGGCGGTGTTGGTGCCCACCCTCAGCGGCGCCACGGCCCGGAGCGTGGCACGATTTCGACTTCCGGCGTGGGTGATCGCCGTCAGTCCCCACGAAGCGACCTGTCAACGCC
>JAOADM010000332.1 GCA_026417315.1 Limisphaera sp. | reverse complement strand
CCGTGAGTCGCGGGAGGGTCCGACCGACTATCCGATGTGGCATCCGCTGTTGAAATTTGCCCGCCAGTTCTATACCCGGGGCGGCCGGGAGTGGGCCACGGTGGCGGATTTCTTGCGCATCGAATTGCGCCGTCTCGGTGCCCGGGCCGAAACCGCGTGTCCCAGTGACACCCCCGCCCTGCTGCGTTGGCTCGCCGACGGAATGGAGTATGGTCGGGAGGTCTTGCGGTCCCAACCCAATCAGGTTGAACAAATTTATGCCGAACGCTCGCCGGAGGAGCAGGCCGTGGCCATTTCGGTCGTGCGCGAAACCGTGGCTCAGGCCGGCGGACTCCAACCCCGGCAATTGCTCGGCCCCGTTTGGGAGTACTGTCAGTCGGTGTTCGACACCAAGCACGCCGGCTCGTTCGTTGCGGCGCTTGAGAGAGTGCTTTGTTTTGCCGACTTCGCCGTTTGGATTCCCTGGGTGCTCGAGGCCCGACCGGCTTCGGTCGCCGCGGCACAGGCCGCCCGGCAATACCGAGGCGTCCGCTCCGCGGCAAAACCGGGCCCACCTCAACCCGTGCCTCGAACCGGCTACCGCAACCATCAGGACACGCCATGAAAGACACCGCCAAGGGATGGAAAGAACTGATCCGCGAGCTGGAAGCCAGCGGCGGCCAACGCGCCTGGGTCGAGGAATGCGAACCGTTGTCACGGTCGCCGCAAATCCGCATCCTGTTCACCTGGGGCATCTTCAATCCGTTCGGCCCGACGCTGTCGTCATTGGCGCTGGTGCGGCCAAACTGCCGCAGTCCCTGGGTGCTCTATTACCGGATGTCGCACCCGACGTGTCGTTCAGACGTCGCTTGCGGCCTGGTCAACAGTGTGGATGACGCCGAGATCGAGCAATTATGCCGCCCGCTCTTCACGGAGGGCACGCCGCTGGGGACGCCCTTGGAAGTCTGTCTCCCCACGCTTGTCCTGCTGCCCGCCCGAAAAATCCTCAGCCCGGAGGTGATTGCCTCGTTCTTCGAGGCGACGCTGCAAAAAGGCAGCGAGCGCGATCTGGCCGGCAAGATTAAAGCCTACCTGAACTTCTGGCTCGATCCCTGGAAGCGCGCCGATGCGTCCGTTCGCCAATGCTTTGCAAACCTGTTTTCGGGATCCGGGGCGACCGCATCCGGCCCGCGCACCCCCGCAAAGTACACCTCGGCGGAGTTCTTCGTTTGGTGGAAAATCGTCACCTACCCCGAACACGTTCGAGCGGAGCTGGAGGCGGTACAGGCCGCCTGGTGTCCGGACAAGGGTTGGTTTCCCGCCATTTTCGATCCAGTGACCTGGATTGGCGAGGTTTACGACTTTCACGTCACGCTTGCGCGCCCCGCGCGACGATGAAACGCAGATTCCTTCGAGCGTCTCCGGCCAAGCGCAGGGCTGGAATCCGAACTGTTAACCCCGGAGCACTCTCGCGTTCGCAGGAAATGCACCACGGTCGCGGGGCGCGCCCCTGCCGGGCCAGGAGAGCCGTGTGCTCAGGCAGGTTGGCCGGGTTGCACGGGACCGATGCGGTAGGGCCGCATCATTTCGTTGTCCTCGTGTTCGACGATGTGACAGTGCCAGACAAACTGGCCGGGTGTGTCGAACTTTGCGCGCACGCGTGTGACTTCGCCGGGGAACGCGGTCACGGTGTCTTTGAAACCACCCTCCCAGGGTTCGGGCGGCCGGGCCGGGCCGGCCAACTGGATGTTGTGCACGTGGCCCATCTCATCGGCCTCGAAGCTGATGGGCTGGCGGTTGAGGACCTCGAAGACGATTTCGTGGATGTGGATCGGATGGGCGTCGGCGGTGAAGTTGTAAAACTCCCAGACCTCGGTGTCGCCAACGTTTGGGTTTTCGGTGACCGGGTCCATCCACATGCGATGAACAGCCATGCCCATCTCCACGTTGCCCAGCAACGCGGCAACCGGCCCGTCCCAGTAATGGGACATTTCCTCCAGGAGCGCCAGCGGACGGGT
>JAOADM010000331.1 GCA_026417315.1 Limisphaera sp. | reverse complement strand
CTCTTGGAGGGCGGGGCCTGGAGGGGGGCCCCGGGCTGGCCGGTGGCACCGTGAGTCGGAGAGACCGTGCCGGGAGCCAGGGGCGGCGGCAGGACAGCCCCACCCGGCTCGGTTTGCCGCACAGATGGAATGTCTGAAACAGCATGGATATCGCGGCGTGACCCTGTCGGACGGTCTGGCCTGGCTGCGGGACGGTAAGGGAGACGGCGCGTCTGCGTCGTCGGAGCGGCCTGTTGCCATCACGTTCGACGACGGCTTCCGGGATTTTTACACCGCGGCATTTCCGGTGCTCGACCGTTTGGGCTTCCGGGCCACCGTGTATCTGGCCACCGGCTTCATCGGGGACGATCGCCGGACCTTTCAGCCGCGCGGTGCCTCCACGATTCCGGGAGTGGTCGGCCGACCCTGCCTCACATGGTCGGAAGTTGCCGAGCTGGCCGCAGGAGGCATTGAAATGGGCGCCCACACGGTCACGCACCCCGAGTTGCCCGGCCTCCCCTGGCCGGAGATCGAACAAGAAGTGAAACTCAGCAAGGACACCATCGAACAGCGACTGGCCCGTCCGGTGCGAACCTTCGCGCATCCCTATGCTTTTCCGGCCGAGCGACCGGATTACGCCGACCGGCTGGTGGAGTGTCTGGCGCAGGCGGGTTTTGCTTCGGCGGTGACCACGCGGATCGGCCGCGTTCGGACCTCGAGTCCGGCGTTCCGGCTGCCCCGGTTGCCCGTCAATGACGCCGACGACGTCTCCTTTCTCCGAGCCAAGCTGATGGGCGCCTATGACTGGGTGGGAACACTCCAGGCCTTCAGTCGTCGATTGCGGCGGATGAAGCCGAACATCATGGGGGCGCCCGTCATTGCGGCTTGCGCACGGCCGGCCTCCGCCGGGCGGCGGACCTCGCATGAGTGACTACGTCGTCATCACACCGGTCCGAAACGAGGCCGAGCGATTCCCGCGCACCATCGCGTCCATGCTGGCACAGACGCGTAGGCCGGCCCGGTGGGTGATCGTGGACGACGGCTCCACCGACGGCACCGGGCAGTTGGCTGAAGACGCGGCCCGGGAGCATGATTGGATTCGGGTCTTGCACCGGACCGACCGCGGCCGACGTTTGCCGGGCACCGGCGTCATGGAGGCCTTTCATGAGGGGTGCATCCTAACCGCAGACGTGTCCTGGGAATACCTGGTCAAACTGGATGGCGATCTTGCGTTTGCCCCCGATTATTTCGCGCGTTGTCTGGAGCATTTCGAGAAAGACCCGCGCCTCGGCATCGGCGGAGGGCTGGTCTGCAAGAGGGTGGGGGAGCGGTTGATCGTTGAGGCAGCGGACGATCCGGCCTTCCATGTACGTGGAGCGACCAAGATCTATCGCCGGGCGTGTTGGGAACAGATCGGGGGACTTTTGCCTCTGCCGGGTTGGGACACCGTGGACGAACTGAAGGCCAATATGTTGGGATGGAGCACGCGAACCTTTCCAGAGTTGAAAGTCGAACAGCTCAAGGACACCGGATCGGCCGACGGCCGATGGCGGAACTGGATCAAGAACGGCCTCGCCAATTATGTCGCTTGTTACGACCCCCTGTTCATGTTGGCCAAGTGCTTTCGTCGTGGGCTGCATCGACCCTACCTGATGGCCGGCCTGGGCCTCGGCTGGGGGTATCTGAGCGGATACCTGCGACGTTTGCCGCGTGTCGAGGACCCTTCGTTCCGCCGCTACGTTCGGCAGCAGCAGCGCAACCTGCTCCGGGGTCGCCCCAGCCTCTGGTCGTTACGTTTACAAGTAGAGCCGGCCGACGCGGAATCGGGCCCCGTGACCGCCGCCGCAGTCTCGGAGAACACATCAAGCCTCGTTGACCGCCGGTAGCAGCGACCCCACCCGGATCGACCCTATTCCCCCGATGCCCGACATCTTGCTCGACACCCGTCCGCCCGAGCGCCGGTCGGACGTGGACGCAGCCGCGTTGCTGTCCTGGTCCGGTTGGATCCGGGCCAGCACCTGGGAAACGCCCGAGTTTCGGCTGGTCGTCACCTGGACCGGGCCCGAGACTCTTTGGGAGC
>JAOADM010000032.1 GCA_026417315.1 Limisphaera sp. | reverse complement strand
ATGTGTATAAGAGACAGCCAGAGTTCCCGCCGTGTACTGGCCGCGCACGACATGTCGGGCGGCCTCCTCCGGGGTATAGCGCCGCACGCACCGGAGCAGCTTGACCTTTTCGTCCCGAATTGCCTCTGCGTCGAGGGAGACGGGCGGCTCCATGGTGACCAACGCCAGCACCTGCAGCAGGTGGTTCTGCAGCATGTCGCGCAGGGCCCCGGCCTCCTCGTAATAACCGGCGCGGTCGCCCACGCCGGCGGTTTCGCTCACGGTGATCTGGACGTGCTCGATGGCATCGCGGTTCCAGAGGCGCTCGAACACGGCATTGGAAAACCGGAACATCATGATGTTCTGGACGGTTTCCTTGCCGAGATAATGATCGATGCGGAAGAGCTGGTCCTCGGCCACGTGCTGCGCCAGCATTTGATTCAGGGCGCGTGCCGAGGCCAGGTCATGGCCAAAGGGCTTCTCCACGACCACCCGCTGCCAACCGTGCGCCGGCGACGGCTGGAGCAGGTTCTCGGCGTGCAGACGTTCCACGACCCGGGCAAACTGGCTGGGCTTGGTCGCCAGATAGTACAAAATGTGGTGACGCAGCTCAGCCGGCTCGGACGCCCGCAGCCGCGCTGCCAGACGGCTGTACGTGGCCGGGTCCTCGAGATCGCCTGCGCAATAGAACACCCGCCGCGCAAACGCCTCCCAGGTTTCGGAATCAGGGGCGGGAGGTCGGCCGAATTGTCGGACGCTTTGGAGGAGCTCTTCGCGCCACTGGAGGTCGGAGTAGGGACGGCGCGCCACGCCGATAATCTGGAACGACTCCGGCAACTGCCGGGCGTGGAACAGGTGGTAGAGTGCGGGCATGAGCTTGCGCCGCGTCAAATCCCCACTGGCGCCGAAGATGACAATCGTACACGGGGCCAGCGGCTGTCGACCGGCCCCGATCGAACAGTAACTTACCAGGGGCTCATCCATAACAAACGCGGCAAAGATGGTGCGGGGAAAACGATTTGCAAGTGGAAGGCAGACTGGTGGGGAGGGAAACCTCACTCCCCGGAGTGGGGGCAGAGGAGCTCCCCGTGGCGGGTGGCTGTCCCCGAAAACGCGCGATGAAAGGGAGCGGGTTGCGGCCCCGGCCGTTCGTAGCTGGGACCGACCCGGTGGGCTCCACGGCTGGCAGCCGGGCGAGTATATTCTCCGGATCGAATGCGGCCAGGTCGGAGTGCCAAGCCCGCAGACGACGGGACGATTGCTCCGCACGGCTGCATCGCGTATGCTCTGATTGCTTGAAATGGAACTGGATTTGGAACATGAGCGAACCCAAGGCACAACCTGTGAATGAAGTGGAGGCGGCCGAGCCGAAGCCGGAGGATGCGGCCTCTGCCGAGACGGGGACCGGCGCCGCGGCCGGGTCGGGCGCAGAAACGGCGGCCCCGGGAGCAACCGCCGGCGCGGCGGCGGAGGCGGCTGGCGTTGGTTCGGTGACCTTGAGCGCGCAGGAGTTCGAGGAGCTGCGCCGCAAGGCCGACCAGGCGGCCGAGCACTGGGAGCGGCTTCTCCGGACCGCGGCCGACTTCGACAACTTTCGGAAGCGTGCGGCCCGGGAGCGGCAGGAGGTGATGGACTATGCGCAGCAGGCATTGTTGACGCGGCTGATCCCCGTGCTTGACAGCTTCGAGGCGGCCCTGAGCGCGTTGAACGCCGGCGATCCGCAGTCCGTGCAAAACCTCCAACAGGGCGTGCAGCTGGTATGGCAACAGTTGCGGGCCGTACTTCAGGAGGCGGGCCTGACGGAGGTGGACGCCACCGGACAGCGGTTCGACCCAGCACTGCATGAAGCCGTGGCCACGGAGGAACGAACGGACGTGCCGGATGGCCAGGTGGTGCGGCAGCTGCGCAAGGGTTACAAGTTGCGCGACCGCCTGTTGCGCCCGGCCAGTGTGGTGGTGGCGCATCCTCCGGGCCGCGCCGAGCAACCCGCGGCGAACTGAGGCGTTTGGATCCGCATGGCCAAGCGCGATTATTACGAAGTGTTGGGGGTGAGCCGGGACGCCTCGGTGGAGGAAATCAAGAAGGCGTACCGGAAGCTGGCGCTGCAGTATCATCCGGATCGAAACCCCGGCGACAAGTCGGCCGAAGAGAAGTTCAAGGAGATCGCGGAGGCGTACGAGGTCTTGAGCGATCCGCAAAAGCGTGCGGCATACGATCAGATGGGCCATGCGGCGTTCGATCCGCGCGCCCGGGCGGCCGGGGCGGGCGCCGGGGCCGGCTGGAGCGGCGGGTTCCATGATCCGTTCGAGATTTTCCGGGAGGTGTTCGGGACGGCCGGCGGCAGTATTTTCGACGAGTTTTTCGGCGGAGGCGGCCGGTCGGATCCCCTGGCGCCCGAGCGCGGCGACGATCTGCGGTATGATTTGGAGATCGATTTCGAGGAGGCCGTTCACGGTTGCGAGAAAGAGATCACGGTGACCAAGCCGGAGCGGTGCGAGGCCTGCCGCGGACTGGGCCGTGAACCGGGTTCCCGTACCCGCACCTGCGACGCCTGTCACGGCCGGGGACAGGTGTTCCCCAGCCGGGGGATTTTCAGCATTGCCCAGACCTGTCCCCGGTGTCAGGGGGCGGGCGTGGTGGTCGAGCGGCCGTGTCGGTTGTGCCGAGGAACGGGCCGACGCGAACGCTCCACGCGGATCAAACTGCGGATCCCGCCCGGGGTGGACACGGGCGCTCGGCTGCGGTCGGCGGGCAACGGCGAAGCCGGGTTGCGCGGGGGCCCGCCCGGGGATTTGTACGTGGTGGTCCACGTGCGGCCCCACGAGATTTTCCACCGGGAAGGAGACGATCTCTTGTGCGAAGTCCCCATCAGCTTCGTCCAGGCCGCCCTGGGGGGAGAAATCGAAGTGCCCACGTTGAACGGCAAGGCCACGATCAAGATCCCGCCAGGCACGCAGCCGGGCACGGTCTTCCGGCTGAAAGGCAAGGGCGTCCCGAACGTGCAGGGGTACGGTCGGGGCGACCTGCATGTCAGAATCACGGTGGAAGTGCCGACGCGGTTGACGCCGGCCCAGCGGGCGAAGCTGGAGGAATTCGCGGCGCTGTGCAGCGGGCAGGAGAGCCCGATTGTGCAGCGCTTCATCGAGAAGGCGAAACGGTTCTTCCGTTGAAGAGCGCGAGCGCCGGGGCAACGCGGGACGGAAAACGCAAACGAGTTCGCCTCGGCCTCGGGGGCCCGCAGCCGGCGTGCCCCGGAAAGGCGAGCTCGCAAGGTCGAAAAGGGCGTTTCGAGCTCGGGATGCCTCCCTCAAAACACCAGGCGCAAAATCAGATCTCCCCATGCATCGGTTTTACGTCACGCCGGAACAGGCCGCGGGCGATCGGATAATGCTGTGTCCACGGGAAGCGCACCATGCGCTGCATGTACTCCGGGTGCGCACGGGTGAGCGGGTGCAGCTCCTGGACGGTCGTGGACAGGTGATGCAAGCCGAGGTGGTGCGGGCAGGACGCCGGGAGGTGGAGTTGCATGTGTGCGAACGACGTCACTTCCCGCCGCCGGAACGGCGTCTGGCACTGGTGGTGGGCCTGACCAAGGGCGCCGCCTTCGAGGAAATCCTGCAACGGGCAACCGAGCTCGGGGTGACAGCCTTGCAGCCGGTTTGGACCCGCCGCGTTGTGGTCCGCTTGGAAGCGGAGGCGCTTGCCTCGAAACTGGAAAAGTGGCGCTGGATTGCGGTGGACGCGCTGAAGCAGTGCGGAGGTGCGTGGTTGCCGGAGGTGGGCGGTCCGGAACCGTTGGAGTCCTGGCTGGAGCGATCGCAGGGCTGGGACTGGCAGGTGTACGGCACGTTGGACGGAACCCGTGGCACATTGAGGCAGCGACTTTTGGCGTATCGAAGTGCGCACGGCGGACGATTACCACGCGCGGTCGCGGCGTATGTGGGCCCGGAGGGCGATTTCACGGCGGAGGAGCGGGCAGCCCTGGATCGCGCCGGGGTGGAGGGGGTGTCTTTGGGGCCGCGGATCCTGCGCAGCGTGACTGCGGCGCTGTACATGGCGGTGGTGTTCCAGTACGAAGGACTCGGGGACGACATGGGAACCTGATCGAGGATGGCCCAGGGGCAAATCGGCCCACCCCGCGGGGCACAAGGACATGTTCGAGGGCCCGGAGGGCCAAACTCGGGGCGGGCCACCTGCGGTCTGGCGCGAGCCGAGCGGACCCGCGCAGCGGGACTTGCGGGAGGGCAGGGTTCGAGCGGAGCAGGAGATTCGAAAGGACCGTCGCATCCGCTTTGGCGACGCCGGGGGAGACAAACGGCCCGATCCTGCGCGTTGTCAAAGGCAGGCCCGGTCAGGCAGGGCGCGGGCGGACCTGGAGTTTTGGCCAGGGCTGGCTGGGACCTCGGGGCGATTGGGCAGCGGCCCGGGCTCGCGCGAGGAATTCGAACTGGCTGCGGCGTTCGGGTTCGCCGGGGCGGGGCCGGGCGTGGCGGTAGGAACCGTCCGGCTGAAGAATGCGGGCGCGGGTGTTGTCGGCAAGGGGCAGCGCGAGCAATTCGTGGATGACGCGATCGCGAAGGTTGCCATCCAGGATCGGGAAGGTGGTTTCGATGCGTCGGTAGAAGTTGCGCGGCATCCAGTCGGCACTGCTGAGAAAGACCTCCGGTTGCCCGCCGTTTTCGAAGTAGAGAATGCGGCTGTGTTCGAGGAAGCGATCCACGATGCTGCGGACCCGAATATTCTCACTGACCCCGCGGACGCCGGGCCGCAGGCAGCAGATGCCCCGCACGATGAGATCGATGACGACGCCGGCTTGAGAGGCGCGATACAGGGTTTCGATGATGTCGCGATCGACCAGGGCGTTCATTTTGGCAATGATGCGGGCCGGGAGTCCCTGAGCGGCGTGGCGTGCTTCGCGTTCGATGAGGCTTTTGAGGCGCGCGTGAAGGTCAAACGGGGCCACCCACAGCTGACGCAACGGGCGGAACTGCGTCATGCCGGTCAGCAGGTTGAACAGGTCCGTGACGTCCTCCCCGATGTCGGGCCGGCAGGTCAGCAAGCCGACGTCCGTGTATTGCCGGGCAGTATTGGGGTTGTAATTGCCCGTGGACAGGTGCACGTAGCGCCGAATGGCGTCCGGTTCGCGCCGAACGATGAGGGTTGCCTTGCAGTGGATTTTGTAGCCGACCAGCCCGTAAACCACGTGGACTCCGGCTTCTTCCAGTTGACGGGCCCAGCGGATGTTGTTGGCCTCGTCGAAACGGGCGCGCAGTTCGACGACGGCGGCGACGGTTTTGCCGTTGCGGACGGCGTCCATGAGGGCGCCGATGATGCGGGGATCTCCTCCGGTGCGGTAGAGGGTTTGTTTGATGGCCAGGACGTCGGGATCGGCGGCGGACTGCTGGAGCAGGCTGACGATGGTCTCAAAGGATTCGTAGGGATGGTGAAGCAGGATGTCGCTGCGGCGGATGGCAGCGAACAAGTCGGCCTGGTCCCGCAGGGCGGGTGCGGTGGGGGCAATCCATGAGGGGTATCGCAGCTCGGGTGCGTGGTCCCCCTCATAAAGGACCATCAGGCGAGCGGGGTTCAAGGGCCCGTCGATGAGGTAAAGGTCCTCGGGGCCGAGCCCGAGGTTTCGCAACAGTTCCCGGCGGACTCCGGACGGGCATCGTTTCGCCACTTCGAGTCGGACGGCGGCGCCGCGGCGGCGGCGCTGCAATTCCTGCTCGACGGCCGCCAGCAGGTTGGCCACCTCCTCTTCGTCGATATAGAGCTCGCTGTTGCGTGTCACACGGAACGGCCACCAGCCCCGAATCGCGCGGCCGGGAAAGAGATCGGGAAGGAAATGCCCGATCAACTCGCCGAGGAACACGTACTCTTGACGACCGTCCTGCCGGGGCAGGCGCACCAGCCGGGGAAGGACCCGCGGGACTTCGACGACGGCGAGCCGGGGGGCGGCCCGCGTTTGCGACTCGGGCCCGAGGCGGACAACCAGATTGAGGGCCCGGTTGACCAGCAGCGGGAACGGATGCGCCGGGTCGATGGCCAAGGGCGTCAGGACGGGACGGACGGTGGTGCGATAGAACTGTTCCAACCATTCCAGGTCCGCCCCGTCAAGGTCGGCAGGCCGAAGGAACCGGATGCCGTGACGGGCCAGTTCGGGCATCAGCCGCTCGCGCCAACAGGCATTGTGCTCGCGAACCATTTGGCAGACACGCCGCCGGATGGCGGCAAGGGTTTGGCGCGGGGTCCGTCCGTCGGGGCTTCGTTCTGTGACACCGGTCTCCACCTGTTGTTTGAGTCCGGCCACCCGAATTTCGAAGAACTCGTCGAGATTGCTGCTGACGATGCAAAAGAATTTCAGCCGTTCCAACAGGGGATTGTCGGGCCGAAGGGCTTCCTCCAGGACACGATGATTGAACTCCAGCCAGCTCAATTCGCGGTTGAGGAAATGTTCCGGGCCGAAGGCCGGGACTGCCGCAGGTCGGCCGGGATCCGGCGCGGGAGGCTGGCGCAAGGTCTGTTTCTTTTGCGGGGCAGAAGGCACGGTGCGCGAATGCGATGGGTTGCGGGATCAGGCGGCCTTGTGCCCGCGGGGGGAACCGCTTCCGGCGAGGGGGCGCTTCGAGAGCGGGCACATGGGGCGGAAAACAAAGGCAGAACCGACTCGGCAGCGCGACCAGCGGGCGGGGGAAGCTAGTCCACGACTTCCATGTCCATCTCGCGGCTGTAATAGAGGATGCGTCCGCAGTTGGTGCAGGTTACGATTTCCTGGTCGGACCGGCAGTTGACAACGACCTGCGGGGGAAGGCGCATGTGACAGCCGCCGCACACCCCGTGAGCGATGCCCACCACGACATTGCCGCCCCGGCTGCGCAGGAGACGTTCATAGCGTTGACGAAGAGCAGGGTCCAGGGCGGCCGCCAGACGTTCGCGTTCGGCCGCCAACTGTTCTTCTTCGGCCAGGAGGTTCTTTTCGCGCGCCTGGAGCGTGGCGAGTTGTTCTTGCACAAAGCTTTCGGTCTGGCGAAGGGTCTCCTGGGCGGCATGGATTTCCTTTTGCGTCTGCTCTGCCTGTTCCATCAAATCGAGCTCCTGGTCTTCGATTTGGCGGATGGCAGTTTTGAGGCGCTCGATCTCCTGCGCCAGGGCTTGGTATTCGTCGTTTTTTCGGGTTTGGAGTTGCTGCTGGCTGTAGCGTTCGATGAGTTGTTGTTTCCCGGCGACCTCCAACTCGAGTTGGCGACGCTGGTTTTCCAGCTGACGCAGGTGTTGCCGTGCTTGTTCCACGGCGTTGCGGGCCGTCTGCAGGCGCTGCTGAAGAGCCTGGCGTTCCGGGTCGAGCCGGGCCAACTCGTCGCGAACCCGCCGCAGTTGATGATCGCGATCCTGCAGAATCAGCAGTTTTTCCAAAGCTTCAAGCATGGTGCGCACCAGTAGCGCGATGCTAGTGATGCGACCGGGCAGCGTCAATGATGGGTGCCGGAAGAGGAGAAGTCAGGCCGGTCCGGCGCCTGTGGATGCGGCGGCACGGCTCGGAAACCGTGCTGAGCGGCCAGGCTCGAGAGCGGAGCGGGGCAGAATGACTCCCGATAATCGCGGCTTTCGAGAAGGTGCGATTCGAGGGCGGGACGGCTGTCGCGGGCCAGCAGGTGTTTGAGTTCGTCCAGGTTGCGCGACCAGCGGAAGCCGTTGAAGAACTCCGCACCGGCAAACTGCGTCTTGTAAAGCGCATTTCGCGAGTAGCAGGTCCCGAGATAAAGAAACTCAAAACGTTGGCGCGCCAGCCACTCCACGGCGGAGGTCATCATGAACATTCCCAGGGAAAGCTGACGCCAGCCAAGATCATAGAATGCGTACGAGTAGTAGGCGGCCCGGGGCGGTTCAAGGTAGAGGGTGGCCAGGCCAACCTCGGCACCCCCGGCCCGGAGCCGGACCTGCCATATATGGGTGGTCATGGGGGAGTTCATCAACTCGTCCAGCCGGGCCCCGGTCATGACCTCCGGACCGAACCGGGCCCGGGCGTAGGCCAGGCAGAAATCGCGTCGTTCGGGGGTCCAGTCGAATTGCGAGCGCGGCAGCAGGGTGACTTCGAACGCCTCGCCGCGGCGCAAAATCCGACGATTCTCCGAGGAGGGGCGGAAACTCGGCAGGTGCACCCGGATCTGCCGGCAGAGGTAGAAACGGTCGAGCTGGCGCGACGAGGGGAGGAAACCGGCGGCCAAAAGATCGGCCGGAGTTTCGCCGGGCTCCGGAAACGCCCAGACGACGTAAGGAAAAAGGTAGTGCGAATAATCGGGTCGGCCTTCCGAGAAAAGCAGTTTCATGGAGCCGACGCGTTGTCCGGTCCGGGCAGACTCCGGTAAACCCGCGGAAGGCGGGGTTGCCACCCTACCAGCACTTCGTAGACGACCGAGTGCCGGAGGCCGGCCAGTTCCATCGCGGTAATTTCCTCATTCCCCTGGCGACCGAGGAGGACCGCTTCATCGCCCAGGCGGGCCTGAGGGATGTCGGTGACATCCACCATAAAGGCGTCCATGGCCACGCCCCCGACCAAGGGCGCACGCCGTCCGTGGATGAGGACCGCCCCCTGGTTGCGAACGCGAGGGAAACCGTCCCCGTAGCCGACAGGCAACACGGCGATGCGCCGGGGACGGTCCGAGCGGTAGTGCATGCCGTATCCGACGGTGTCGCCGGGCCGGAGTTGTTGCAGGGCGACAATGCGGGCTTTGACGGTCATGGCCGGTTCCAGATCGGGGATGCGACGACAGACCTGGGAGGGATAAACCCCCAGGGGCAGCAGTCCGACGCGGACCATGTCAAAGTGCGCCTCCGGCAGATCAAGGTAGCCGCCGGTGTTGCAAAGGTGGCGCCAAGAGGGCCGGACACCCCGGCCTTCCAGCATCTGCAGCACCTCTTGAAAGCGACTCAGCTGAGTGCGCGCAAACGTCTTGTCGCGTTCATCCGACTGGGCGAAATGGCTCAGCACCCCCTCCAGACGGAGAGACGGTTGCGACAGGATCTGTTCAAACATGTGCCCCGCCTCGTCCCAGCGCACGCCGTAGCGGTTCATGCCCGTGTTGATTTTCACGTGCACCGGGACGCGTTTTTCTGCGCGCGCGGCGCACCGGGCAAGATCGAGGGCAAGCGCCCGCTCGCCGATCACGCAAGTCAGATCGTACCTGACGGCCCACGGGAATTCCATTGGGGCGCGTTCGCCCAAAAGAAGAATTGGTGCGCGGATGCCGGATTCCCGGAGCCGAACCCCTTCCTCCAGGGTGGCCACAGCAAGAAACCGCACACCGGCCCGGAGGGCCAATCGGGCGACGGGCAGGACGCCGTGACCGTAGGCATCATCCTTTACAACGGCCAGGAAAGAAAGCCCCGGGGGTGCGTCCTGTCGAATCCGCTCGAAATTGCGGGCGATGGCGGCCAGGTCGATCTCGATCCATGCCGGTCGAGGGGGCCTTTCCGCAGGCCAGCCTTGGGGCAGCGGTTGTGAGACCGGAGCTTCCGAATGAATCACGGCCGGGGCGGACGCCGCTGGTGCCTCTGTGTGGGGCAAACTCCGAGTCGTTCCCATGGATGGTGGCAATGGATTCATTGGGCGTCTGCAGAATGGTCAAGCGGACCCGGGAGGCCACAGTGACTGGCCGATGTCCGTCCGGTAATAGCTCCCCGGACAATGCAAGCGGGCGATGTTGGCATAGGCCCGGGCGCGCGCGATCTCCAGAGTGGGGCCAAAGCCGATGACGTCGGCCAACCGGTGACCGGTGGCCCAAAGCCGACCCTGCTGATCTTGCCGAACCTCGTTCCACCAAACGTCGGCCTCTTCATTCTCCAAAGGTTGCCGGACCTCCAGCGGCAGTTCCGGGCCGGACAATTGCACGTAGGGGTAGCCGTAGCCGGCCAGGGTGACCGAGCAACCGAACTGGCGGTGCGAGTGGAACCGGGGTTCCAGTTTCTCATCGCGCGCCGTGCGATACAAGGTGTCCCAGGGATTGCGGAGCATGCGCAACAGCATGGCACCCGAGGTGACGCCCAACCGAACATTGTATTCCAGCACCCACCAACGGTCGTCCTGCCAGGCGGCGGTCACCTGCAAAGGCCCGTGGAATCGGGACTCCCGCAACCAGGGCAGCAGGGGATGAATCAGTGCCCGAGCCAGGCCGTAGCGATCCCCGGGATCGGCCTCCACCAGCCCCCCCAACGGGGCACCGGCCACGATTCCCATGTTCCCGTGGAAGGCGCGCTTGTACTCCTGGTTGGTGACCAGGGAAACAATTTCGCCCCGGCTCACCAGCACGATGTGTCCGACTTCGGCGCGGCCCATGTACTGCTGAAGAAAGAGTCCTTCCGCATCATTCACGCGTTCGAGCCAGGCCCGTGTGGCTTCGGGGCTTTCGCACACGATGGTGTGTACGGGGCTGAACGGGCCGCAGAGCGGGTTTTTGATGACATAGGGAGCGGGATGTCGGGCCAGCCATTCGAGGGCCTCGGCTCGATTGCGCACAAAGACGGAGGGGGGATACGGAATCCCGAACCTCTCACAGAGGTTGCGCGCGAAGTCCCTTTCGCGCTCCAGGCGCAGCGCTTCGCCGGTGGGACAAAGGAACGGCACGCCGCAGCGCAGAAGATCGTCCGCCCAGCGGGCCTGCGCCCAGTCGATGGACTGGGGAATCACCAAGTTGACGCCCTCGCGTTGAATCAGCGGCACGGGACTGGGATGTGCGTCGTGTCGATAGGCGGGCCCGCTCAACGACGGCGGCCAATGGGCATAGTCGCGCGTCAGATACGTCATGACGCGCGCGCCGTCCTCCTGGAGGATCCGCGTGGTGCTGTGGGCGAAACTGCCCACGCCCAGCACCATAAGCGTGCGGTTCTCTCCCGATCTCTGGGCTGCAGCCGGCATGTGTTTCCCCTCGCCGCTTCGAACCGGGGGCAAACTCGGTCCTTCCTCGAACAAAATCAAGCGCGACCGTAACCATCTTGCGGGCACGCATGTCCATGGAACCAGTCGGATCACGTCGGCACGCTTGGATGCATGCCGGCGAGCAGTCGTGCAGCCCCGCCCATGCACGACCGTCGGGCAGGGCATCGAAAAGCGTTGGAAGCCGCGCTGGTAAGGACACGGAGAGGGGGCCGGGAGTCGGAAACAGATAGGTTCCGGACTCAACGATGCGGGCCCTGATCGACCGGGCAGGTCCGGGATCCGCCGCGGCAGAACGACGCGCCCTCACTGGTGCGCAACCGCCGTGGAAGGACAACCAGCGCAGTGCGGGGTCAATAGACGACCACGGAGCGCACGGGGTAGCCTTCCAGGCGGCTGCGGCCGTTCAGGAACGTGAGCTCGATAAGGAAGGAGATCTCCAGGATCTGGCCTCCGACTTTTTTGACCAGTTCCGCGGCAGCCGCGGCCGTTCCTCCCGTGGCCAGCAGATCGTCCATCAAGAGCACGCGTGCGCCCGGTCGGATGGCGTCCACGTGGATGGCAATGGTGTTGGTGCCGTACTCGAGGTTGTAGGTTTGCTCGTGCGTCAGGTAGGGGAGCTTGCCCTTTTTGCGCACCGGGACGAAGCCCGCCCGCAGGCGGTAAGCTGCCGCTGCGGCGAAGATGAACCCGCGCGCATCGATGCCCACAACCGCGTCCACCTGCCCCGGCTGAAAGCCCGCGGTCAGAAGCTCGATGCTTCCTGCAAACAACTCGGGGTCTGCCAGGACCGGGGTGATGTCTTTGAACTGGATGCCCGGCTGGGGAAAATCCGGGATGTTCCGAATGGCGCGTTGGATGTCGGCGGGTGTGACCGTGGCCATGGCTGAAGGAGGAAGGGGCGGGGTCAGTCGTTCCGCAGGGTCAGTCCTTCACCTTTTCCAGCTTTTCGATCATGCGGCGCAGTTTGCGCAGGGCAATGTTCTGGATCTGTCGGACGCGTTCGCGGGTGACGCCGAACTGGGCCCCGACTTCCTCCAACGTCTGAGGAGGATTCCCGTCCAGGCCGAACCGGCGGTTGAGGATGGCGGCTTCGCGGGCATCCAGGCGCTGCAGCAGCTCGCGCAGCATCGCCGTGACGGTTTTTTCCTCCAGTTCCTCGTAGGGTGTGTGGGCGGATTCGTCCTGGACGATCTCCCCGAAGCTGTTGGAGTCCTCCTCTTCGGACAGGGGGGCGTCCAGGGAAGCGGGTCGGATGGCGGCAGTGCGCATTTGCGCCACGCGGGCGGGCGTGGTGCCCAACTCGGCAGCCAGTTCTTCATCAGTGGGTTCGCGGCCCAGTTCTTCCTGCAATTCCATGGCCACCCGGCGCATGCGAGCGATTTTGTCCACCAGGTGCACGGGCAGACGGATGGTCTTGGCCTGATTGGCCAGGGCCCGTTTGATGGCCTGTTTGATCCACCAGGCGGCGTACGTGGAGAGTTTTCCCCCCTTCTTCGGATCGAATCGCTCCACGGCCTTCATGAGGCCGATGTTGCCCTCGCTGATCAGATCCAACAGCGGCAGTCCCAGGCCTTCGTAATCGCGGGCGATTTTTACCACGAGCCGGAGGTTGGCCTTGATCATCTGCTCGCGGGCCTTTTTGTCGCCGGCCTTGATGCGGGCGGCCAGTTCGATCTCCTCCTGCGGCGTGAGCAGTTTGACCTGACCGATCTCGCGCAGGTAGAGGCGGAAGGCCGTCTCGGTCTCATGATCGTCCCGCTCCTGCTCAGCCTCCAGGACCTCCGGTGCCGTCTCACGTTCTACGAGCACCTCGTCTGCGGAAGTGGAGGGCGGAGGCGGAGTGCCAGATTCCTGTACCGCCGGGGTCGACGACGGAGGGGTTTGTGGAGCCCGGGCAGGTTCGGAGGTTGCAGCACGCGACCGGGCGGCACGCGGGGAGCGGACGCTTTTGGAAGACCGGGCCGCCTTGGATCCATTTTGTGTTTTGCGGGAGCGTCTTTGAGCGCCCATAGGCTCGGCGTCAGCATGGAAAGTAGCCGGGAAGAGGCGCAAGCAGAATCGAATTGCCTCGGCGAGGGGCCGGTCTGCGAGAGGCCGGCCAGCGGGAGTCAGACCGCCGGCGCCTCGGAAGCGCGGGCCCGCGCCTGGTTGCGCTCCCAGACCTCCTGGTAGATTGCGTTCATTTGCTCGGCTTTGCGGGGCCAGAGGTAGTGATCCAACACCCTCTGACGGGCGGCTTCCCCCAGGCGCCGGCGCAGTTGCGGATCCCGGGCAAGTCGCACCAACGCCTCCGCCAGGGCAGATGCGGTTTCGTCCGGGCGAGTTGGAGGGATCCGGATGGCGGTGGCGTCGGTGGCGATTTCAGCCTGCCCGTGATGGAGGAGGGTGACGGCCGGCAGGCTCGCCGCCATCGCTTCCAGCAACGCGTTGCCGGAAGTGTCACGCAGGCTGGTGAAGAGGAACACGTCGTGAGCGCGTAAAAGGTCGGGAACCTGTTGACGGTCCACGCGGCCGTACCATTGGATGAGACTGGCCACGCCGAGGCGGGCGGCCGTGGCTTTGATCGCGCCGGCATCCGGACCGTCGCCGGCCATGCTCAACCGAAGGGTGGGCTCGACCTTTTGTGCCCGTGCAAACGCAGTGACGGCCAGCGTTCCGGCCTTGATTTTTTCCATCCGACTCAGCCAGAGCACGCGGACCGTGGGGGAGGTCGTCAGGGGACGCGGCGCGAGAACCTGCTCGGGAGCGACGCCCGTTTCCAGCATCATGCGGACCTTGGCACGGTGGACGGCGGGAATTTTTTCGGCGGTCTCTCGATTTGCGACCAGAATGACAGCCGCGGCGCGAAAGCTCAAATGGAGATGGGGCAGCGCAGGCGCCATCAGCACCGTGAGCGAGCGCGCCAGTTCAGGGACGAGTCGCCGCCCGAAGTGCCAAAGAAACGGCCAGGGACAAATCTGGCCGCCGCCCAGCGGCCCCAACACCGTGGGAGGATCCGCTTGCCACCAATAGCCCGGTTGCCGAAAGGAATTGAAAGTAACGTGGTGAACCAGGTCGAACTCTTTGAGCCGCGGCTGCACCCACTTGCGTGCTCCCCACTGCCATCGGGCGTAGAACAGACTCACCGGCAGGCCACGGGCTTTCCAGCGCAGCCACGGCCCGGGCGGATCGTAATAAAGAAATCGCGGGCGTGGCTCGGGGAGCAAGGCCACGGCAGCTTCCAGGGCGGGTTGATTGTTCGCGCGCGTGAGCACGGTGACCTCGTGGTAGCGCGCCAGCTCCACCGCCCACCGCCAACCCACCTCCGGTTCCGACCCCCGGCCCGGCTCGCAGGCGTACGCGGAAAGCAACACCTTGCGTCGATGGTCCATTCAAGGACGGCCAACGTAGGCAAGAAGAGCAGTGAGGAGCAAGCTTGCGACCGAGTCACTGGCGGCCGTTCAGCACAAGAGCCCGTGCACCGCGGGTCACGCTGTCAAGCGCCGCGGTGTGTCCGGGCCGTTCCTGCTTGCGAGCTGCCAGAGTTCGCAGACCATTCGGGGCATGACGAAAGGCACATGGCTTCGGCGGCCGTCTGGGGATGCGAGGGAGCGGCCCGTGAAGGGCCGGCCGGGGTGGGTGCACGGACCCTCCCGGTGCGCCCGGGCGATGGCGGCTGCATGCAAAACCTGGGGCGGCCTGGTGCTGTGCGCATGGTTGTCGAGCCCGGTGTCAGGAGCGGGCCATCCTGCGAGCCCGTGGGACCGGTACGACGTGGTCTGGGAAAGCCCCAGCACCAACCATCACGGGTCCATGCCCCTGGGCAATGGGAGTGTCGGCGTCAACGCATGGATGACGCCGGATGGCCAACTCCATTGTTACCTGGCCCGGGGCGATGCCTGGGACGACTATGCACGACTCGTCAAGGTGGGAAAGGTCCGTTTCGTCTTCGATCCCAACCCCATCCGGGCCGCGGAACCGTACCGGCAGGAACTGGACCTGCAGACCGCCACAATGGAAATCGAGACCGGCAGCAACGGGACCATGCGAATCCAGCTTTGGGTGGACGCCCATTTGCCAGTGGTGCACCTGGTGGCAGAAGGGGTGAACGCGTTTACGGTCACGGCCGAAGTGGATTTGTGGCGAACCAACCGCACGCCCTCCCAGCAGGTGGAAGTCAGCGACGTTTTCAAGAATCACCCGCGCCCGAAGAGTGAAGAAGCGACCATGGTTTTGGAGCCGGATGTGCTGGTGACGGGCCTCGACAACCGCATCGGCTGGTATCATCACAATGCCAAATCCATTGGACCGCGGCTCATGGCGGAGATCCAGGGGCTCGCCGACTATCCGCAGCCGGACCCGTTGCTGCACCGAACCTTTGGCGGGCTGGTCGCAGCGGACACGGCCCACCGCTTGGATGATCGGCGACTGCGGTCGGGCCCGGCCCGCAGACACCATTTTCGGGTGGTGGTCTTGACCCGGCATCCCGCGACGCCGGACGAATGGCTGGCATCCGCGGAGCAGGTGTTGAGGCAAGCGGAATCGGACGGATTGGCGCGACGCCGGGCCCTGCATGAATCCTGGTGGTCGGCCTTCTGGGACAGGAGTTGGATTCACGCCTGGCAGGCGACGTCTGCGCCGCCAACCGTGCCCGTGTTGGTGCCTTCCAATGCGCATCCGGTACGGATCGGCCACGACCGGGATGGAGGAAACCGCTGGGCCGGCAGGATCGGTCGGTTGACGATCTGGGACCAACCCTTGTCCGAGGAGGCTCTGGTGCAGCTTGCAAGAACCGCCCCCGAGGAGCTTCCGCAGGGATTGCCTCCTTCGGTACATCAAGTGCGCAATCCCGTTGTCGGCCCCATCGAAAGCTCAACGAGTTGGGATTTTCGCATGGGCTTGACCGTGGAAGCGTGGGTTCGGCCGGAGGCGTTCGGTCCGGGTGGGGCACGCATCGTGGACAAGGTGACACCCGGGGTGGACGACGGCTTTTTGCTGGACACCTGGCCGGGCAACAGCCTCCGGTTCATTTGCGGGTCCCACACCTTGCGGAGCGCGGAGGCCGCACCCGCGGGGCAATGGACCCACGTCGTGGCCGTAGCGGATCCCAAACGTTCGGGATGCCGCCTCTACGTCAACGGGCAACTGGTCGCACGGTCCGACGGGCCCGCCATCGAGGACGAGGCGGCCTGGGTGAGTCAAATGTACCATTTGCAGCGGTTCATCACCGCTGCCGCGGGCCGCGGGCGCTACCCGATCAAGTTCAACGGGTCGCTGTTCACCGTGCCACCCGGGCCCACCGAGGCGGACCCGGATTACCGGCGCTGGGGACCGGGCTACTGGTGGCAGAACACGCGACTGCCCTACTACGCGATGTGCGCCGCCGGCGACTTCGATCTGATGGAGCCGCTCTTCCGCATGTACGTGGACGACTTGTTGCCGCTGTGTGTGTATCGGACGCAACTGTATCTGGGCCACGGCGGCGCCTTCTATCCGGAGTGCATGATGTTCTGGGGCGCCATCTTCAGTGAGTCCTATGGATGGACCCCGTTTGCCGAACGCACCGACAAGTTGCAGAGCAGTCGCTGGCACAAATGGGAATGGGTGGGTGGCCTGGAGCTGGCCTGGCTGGCACTGGACTACTATGAGCACACGGACGACCGCAACTTCTTGAAGCGCCGTGCCCTGCCGGTGACGCGTGAGGTTTTGAAGTTCTTTGAGGGGCACTATCCCACCAATGCCCGGGGCGAGATGGTGTTCCATCCCTCCCAAGCGCTGGAAACCTGGTGGCATTGCACGAACGCTGCACCCGAGGTTGCCGGGTGCATCGCACTCACGGAACGGTTGCTGCGGTTGCCGGCCGATCTGGTGCCGGCGGCCGACCTTGCCCTGGCGCAGCGGCTGCGAGCCAAACTGCCCCCGGTCCCCGTGCGCCTGATTGACGGCCGGCCAGCCCTGGCACCTGCTGCCTTTTTCGCAGACAAGCGGAACATCGAGAACCCGGAGCTGTACCCGGTGTTCCCCTTCCGGTTGTTCGCTTTCAATCGGTCCGGCGTGGAAATGGCCGTTGCGGCCCTGGAGCACCGGCTGGATCGGGGCCATGTGGGGTGGCGTCAGGACGACTTGTTCATGGCCTACCTGGGCCTGGTGCATGAGACTCGCCGGGCGGTGGTGGACCGCGCCCGACGCCACGACCCCGGGCAGCGGTTTCCGGCCTTCTGGGGACCCAACTTTGATTGGACCCCCGACCAGTGTCACGGCGGGGTCCTGATGCGCACCTTTCAGGCCATGCTCCTGCAGACGGACAGCGACCAGATCTTTCTGCTACCGGCGTGGCCCCGCGACTGGAACGTCGATTTCCGGCTGCATGCCCCGAAACGCACCGTGGTGGAAGGCCGCTTCGAGGAAGGGCGGTGGGTCCGACTGGTCGTCGAACCGCCGGAGCGCCGACGAGACCTGGTGTTGTTACCGGCACGATAAAGCCCGGGTGGAGCCGTCGCTCAAGCTCGAGAGCAAGCGGCGGCGTCATGACCACTGCAGGTTGGCGGTCGCTTCTCGGGGAACCCTCGGATGCCGGTTCCTGCATTCTGCAAAGGGATGCAGGAGGGCGAGACCCGGTCCTTCCGCGCGGCTCGAGGATGCTCCGGGCGTGGACGAACTGTGCAGGGGCGTGCTGGTCCGGGCCCCCATCGGGCCAACGCGGCTGCATCTTGAAATTCCGCCGATCGGGCCTAGGGTGAGGGTGAGCCGAACAAGTCCCCAATCCCAGACAGAGAAAGGAGCCCGTTATGCCCGTGCGCAAACTCAAAGAGTTCCTCGACGCCAACGGCGTGAAGTATGTGAGCATCATCCATTCGCCGGCCTACACCGCCCAAGAGGTGGCAGCTTCGGCCCACATCCCGGGCCGGGCCATGGCCAAGGTGGTCATCGTGGATCTGGACGGCGAACTGGCGATGGCTGTGTTGCCGGCCACCCGGCGCGTGGTGTTGCAAGACTTGCGCGAGTTGACCGGATGCGAACGGGCCCGGTTTGCCTCGGAAGAGGCCTTCCAGGCACGATTCCCGGATTGCGAGATCGGTGCCATGCCGCCCTTCGGCAACCTGTATGGCATGGAGGTGTACGCCGCCGAGTCGCTTCGGGAGAATCCGGAAATCGCCTTCAACGCTGGATCGCACACCGAGGTGATCAAGATGGCGTGGTCGGACTTCGAGCGACTGGTGAAACCGAAATTGGCGATGTTCACCACCTGAGCCAGGCGCACGGACCGTTGCGCGACCCGCCGGAGGCGGGGGAGGCAGGGCGCTTGAAAAGGGACCCCTTCCAGTGCGATGCCCTGAGAGCTGCTCGAGTCGCCCGCGCGGAATCCTCAGCGCCTCGTGCTTCCGCCTCTTGCCGTTGGGGCCGAGCCTGCCCAACAATCCCGGCCGACGGAGAACACCGGGACGTTCGAGGGAGATTTGCAGATGGGACCAAGCGGCACAGCACAAGTGGTCGAACTGGGGGTGCCGGCCGAGAAACCGGCGGAGACGGATGCGTCCCTGGACTGGTATTGCATTCGGTGTCTGCGCGGAGTGGCACGGGATCGCGATCGCATCTTCCGCGAAGGCAAAAGCGAATTCGTCTTCCGCAATCCGGAGGGCCACAAATTCCACATTTTGCTTTTTGCCGATTGTCCCGGTGGGCGAACCGCCGGGATACCCACGACGTTGCACACGTGGTTTCCCGGGTACGCCTGGTGCTACTGCCTCTGCCGGGGATGCGGTCTGCAACTGGGCTGGTGGTATGAAGGAGAGGGCCGTTTCGCGGGTTTGATTCGTTCCCGGATTGTGAACGCCGCTCAGTGGCGAAACTGAAGAGCATCCTTCGGGCAGACGCTGACATCCCCGGGCCCGGTGGCGGGGGAGCCGCGGTGGCGCGTGCCGGCCTGAGCACCGCGACCTAACCTGCTTGTCTGTTGCCCGGGGTCTATCAGGGACCGGCCGCAAGGGATTCGACCTGCGTCCGAAGTTTTTCGCGGGCGGACGCAGAGGCCCCGACCCACCGGCCGCGCCGGCGGGGTCCGACGAAATTCAGTACCGGTAGTGCTCCGGTTTGTACGGGCCGTCGATCGGCACGCCGATGTAGGCCGCCTGCTTGGGCGTCAAACGGGTGAGTTTCACCCCCAGACGTTCCAGATGGAGCCGTGCCACTTCCTCGTCGAGCTTCTTGGGCAGCCGATAGACCCCCACCTTGTAGGTGTCCCGGTTTTGCCAGAGATCCATCTGGGCCAGGCACTGATTGGTGAAGCTGTTGCTCATCACGAAGCTGGGATGGCCTTCGGCACAGCCCAGATTGACGAGGCGTCCCTCGGCCAACACGTAGATGCTCCGGCCATTGGGCAGATCGTAGCGGTCGACCTGGGGCTTGATGTTGACCTTGCGGACCCCCGGCAGGGCATTCAAACGGTCTACCTGGATCTCGTTGTCGAAGTGGCCGATGTTGCAAACGATGGCCTGGTCCTTCATCTGCAACATGTGCTCCAGTGTGATGACATCGCAGTTGCCCGTGGCGGTCACATAGATGTCCGCCACGCCCAGGGTGTCTTCGACGGTGGTGACCTGGTACCCCTCCATGGCGGCCTGAAGGGCGTTGATGGGGTCGATCTCGGTGACAATCACGCGGGCCCCAAAGCCACGCAGACTCTGGGCACTTCCCTTGCCCACATCGCCATAGCCGCAAACCACGGCGGTTTTGCCGGCAATCATGACGCCGAGGGCGCGCTTCAGGCCGTCGGCCAGCGACTCCCGACACCCGTAGAGGTTGTCGAACTTTGATTTGGTGACCGAGTCGTTGACGTTGATGGCCGGGACCAACAGCCTGCCCTGCTGGAGCATTTGGTAGAGGCGGTGCACCCCGGTGGTGGTTTCTTCGCTCACGCCCTTCCATTCCTTGACGACCTCGGTGAACCAGCCGGGCCGTTCCCTGGCACAACGCTTGAGCAGGTTTTTGATGACCTGTTCCTCCCGGGACTCGGCCGGCCGGTGGACCCAGTCGTCGCCCTGTTCCATTTCGTACCCTTTGTGCAGGAGCAGGGTCGCATCGCCTCCGTCGTCCACCACGAGCTGGGGGCCTTTCATGCCGGGGTGGGTGAGGGCATGGAGCGTGAACTGCCAGTAGTCCTCGAGCGTTTCCCCTTTGTACGCGAAGACACTGATGCCGGCGCGGGCGATGGCCGCTGCGGCGTGATCCTGCGTGGAAAAGATGTTGCAGCTGGCCCAGCGCACCGAGGCTCCCAGTTCAACCAATGTTTCGATGAGGACCGCGGTCTCGATGGTCATGTGAAGGGACCCCGAGATCCGCACGCCCTGGAGGGGTTTCTGGGGACCGTATTTGGTCCGGATGGCCATGAGGCCCGGCATCTCGTGTTCCGCGACCTCGATCTCTTTGCGTCCGAGATCGGCCAGACTCAGGTCCTTGACGATGAAATTGGGCGTCGCCTGCGCCCGGGCTCGGCGGTTCGCAGTTCGACGGGCGGCGGTTGACTTTGTGGTCGAGGATTTGAACGTCGTGGGCATAGGCATGGGTTTTGGATGGCAACCAGAAGCTCAGGAAAGGGCGCGTTTGAGTTCTTCCACCTTGTCCGTGCGCTCCCACGTAAGATCGGGATCGTCCTTGCCGAAGTGGCCGTAATTGGTGGTTTTCTTGTAGATGGGCCGGCGCAGATCGAGCTGGCGGATGATCTCGGCCGGCTCGAAACAGAACACTTTCTGAACCGCCTTGAGGATGCGGTCGTCCGGCACGGTGCCGGTGCCAAAGGTGTCCACGCTGACGCTTACGGGCTGGTGGTATCCGATGGCGTAGGCGAACTGAATCTCGCAGCGCTTGGCCAGGCCCGCAGCAACGATGTTCTTGGCGACCCAGCGTGCCATGTAGGCCGCGCTCCGGTCCACCTTGGTGGGGTCTTTTCCGGAAAAGGCGCCGCCGCCGTGCCGGCCCATGCCCCCGTAGGTGTCCACAATGATCTTGCGTCCCGTCAGGCCGGTGTCGCCCTGGGGGCCGCCCACGACGAAGCGGCCGGTGGGATTGATCAGGTACGTGGTCTTGGGGGTGAGCATGTTCCGGGGCAGGACCTTCTGAATGACCTGCCGGATGCAGAAATCCTCGATCTCATCATGGTCCACGTCCGGGGTATGCTGCGTGGAAATGACCACGTTGGTGATGGCCACGGGCCGGCCGTTCTCGTAGGCCACCGAGACCTGGGATTTGGCGTCCGGACGCAGCCAGGGCACTTTGCCGGATTTGCGGATGCGCGTCAGCTCGCGGCCGAGTCGATGGGCGAACATGATCGGGGCGGGCATCAGTTCCGGCGTTTCATCGCAGGCATAGCCGAACATCATCCCCTGGTCGCCCGCGCCCTGTTTGGCGGTTTTCTTGCCCTTGGCCTTGCGGGCGTCCACGCCCTGGGCGATGTCCGGCGACTGGCCGGTGATCAGCAAATGCACAAACACGCGGTCGGCATGGAACACGTCGTCGTCGTGCGTGTAGCCAATGTCGCGGATGGCCTGGCGGGCGATGTTGACAAAATCAATGACCTCGCTGGGGTGTTTGGAACCCAGTTTGGGGATGGTGATTTCGCCGCCGACGATGAGGACATTGGACTTGGCGTAGCACTCGCAGGCGACGCGGCTGTTGGGATCCACGCTGAGGCAGGCATCGAGGACGTAGTCCGAGACGGTGTCGCAAACCTTGTCCGGATGCCCTTCCCCGACGGATTCCGAGGAGAAGATGAAACTCGGGTTCATGACGGTCGTTTTGCCCTTGCCGATGCGCTCTTGTTCCATTGACAAATCAGGATGCGAAGATATATCGCTTGTGGCCAGCGTCAACCGGAATTTGCGGCGCCGGGGCAGACGCTCGCGGTTTTGGAGAGACGCACACGACAAGGGCAACACAGGCATGAGTCAGACGTTGCGGGCTTTGCGGGCGTTGGGGGATGCGACCCGTCTGCGGCTGTTGGCGCTGCTGGAAAAAGAGGAGCTCTCCGTCCACGAGCTGCAGGAAATCACCCATCTGGGCCAGTCGCGCATTTCCACGCACCTGGCGCAGCTGCAGGAGGCCGGGTTGGTCCGGTGCCGTCGAGAGGGACGCCGGGCGTACTACCGGTTGGTGCACGGAACCGGAACGGATCGGGACAGTCTGGTGAAGGCGGCGCTGGCCGGGGCCCGCGAATTGCCTGAAGCGGAGCACGACGCCGTAAATCTTCGGCGGGTGCTGCAACTGCGTCAGGATCAACGGCAGCTCTATTTCAATCAGGTGGCGGGCCGATTCGACCGGGTCTATGGCCCCGGGCGGTCCTGGCAGGCCCTCGGGCAGTTGCTCCTGCGGATCCTGCCGCCCCTGGTGGTGGCCGACCTGGGCTCGGGGGAAGGACTGGTGAGCGAACTGCTGGCCCGACGCTGCCGGAAGGTGATCGCCGTGGACAACTCCGAACGCATCGTGGCCTATGGCGCCGCACGAGCGCGTCGCATCGGGTTGAAAAACCTGGAATTCCGGCTGGGCGATCTGCAGGACCCTCCGATTGCGGATGCGAGCGTGGACCTGGTGCTGCTGAGCCAGGCACTCCACCACGCGGAAGACCCACCGCGTGCCGTGCGCAGCGCGTGGCGGATTTTGAAGCCGGGCGGTCAGGTTTGGATCCTGGACTTACGGCAGCATCAATTCGAGCAGGCGCGGGAGTTGTACGGCGACCGTTGGCTCGGCTTTTCCGAAGCCGATCTGCAGCGCTGGCTGGAAGAGACCGGCTTCCGCGAGGTGGAAGTCAGCGTCGTGGCGCGCGAAGAAACTCCGCCGCATTTCGAGACGGTTCTGGCGGGCGGGACCAAGCCGGTGGCAGGGCGAAAACGCCCCACGGGCGCAGCGTAAGCGGCGGGGGCCCTGGGCCAGCCCCGGCTGCCTCGGCTGCCAGCGCACTCAGGGGCTTCCCCAGCGTTGGTTTTTCGAACGTTCGAACGGCGGCCCGATGCCAGCATCCCTGGCGGGCTGAAGGGCAAAGCTCCAGAAGCGCCGCGCCCAGGAGGTGTGAGGCCGGCTTGCGATCCACGGCCGACAGCCGGTTCACATTAGCACCGGCTCGACCAATCTTCGCGGCGCGGAGGTGCTTGTCGGCCTGCAATGCGGACCGGCACCGGCCAACGGACCGTGGGGAGCCAGCGGCAGCCGACCCGGCGGCTCCGAGCATCCGGCATGGGACGAAACTGGTCGGTCAGGGAGTGGGAATCCCCCGCGGCAGCGGCGGCAAAAGCCGCAGAGCCGATTGCCTTGGCCGGGCGCAGGGCTCGATCCCGAACCGAAGAAGGCGGAGCCATAGGTTGTGCGGTCATAATCTCTGTGACCAGCTTGGGCCAAAACGGTTGGCGCGGTAGTGTGCGTTTGGATGCACAGGGGCTGTCCCGGGGATTGCCCCGGGAGTTTGCGCCGCCTACTGTGCTCGTGGGACGCAATGTCGGCACAAAAGCAACGAGCCCGGCTCGGAGGGTGGCTGGCTGCGCTGGTGATCGCCGGGAGCATTTGGCCGGCCGGCGCCCAACCGACACCCTGGTGGCGTTCCTTCAAGGCCATGGATGGTCTGGCGGAGGCCCCTTGCGCTTCCGTTACGGTTTCCAGCCGCGGCAATGTGGTCGTTCGACACCGTCGGACCAATGCGGTCTCACGCGTGGACGGCTATCAAGCGTCGGTGATCGAATTGCCGGCGCGCGCCGGCTTGCGCGTGTGGGAATGGCACACGGGCCAGCTTTGGACGCCGGGCCTGGGGGGCGTATACGTCTGGCAGGGCGGCCATTGGCGTTGGCTTCCGGTGACGCCTCCGACGGTACCTTCGGGCAACGCCGTGACGCCCTTGGGGCCCCAGACACCGCTGCGACCGGTGCGCACGGGGCGGGTGCTGGTGCTGTTGCCCGAGCAGTTGTTGGTTCTTCAATTGGGGCGGGACGAAGAGATCGAGGTTCAACAGATCGTGACCAGTGATGCCTTGAAACTGGGCCCGCTCCATGACCTGGTGGTGAGCCGGGATGGGAGTCTGTGGATCAGCGCCGATCGAGGTCTGGCCCGGGCCCGGGTTCCGGCGCGAAACGCCCGGCCGGACATCGAATGGCAGACCTGGCCCGCCCCTGTGGAGCTTGGCCTGAGTGGATTCCAGGGCCTGAGTGAAGATGGGCTCAATCACCTGGTCATGCTGGCTCGCCGGTCCCGGGACGCGCGTTTGGTGGCGGTCGAATTTGACGGCGTCCGATGGTGGGTTGGGCCGGAACTGCCCGAAGACACGTTTCGAACCTGGCATGGCCCGGGCCACGTCCTGTGGGCCGCGACCTCCACAGGATTGTGGCAACGGGACGCCAGCACAGGTTTATGGGAGCGCGACGAGACGTGCCCTGCGCGCGAGGTCTATGATGCGGCAGTAGGGGCAGAGGGAACCTTCTGGCTGGCGACCTCGGATGGTCTGCTGAAATACAGCCCTCCCTTGTGGCGAAGACCTCCCTGGGGACACGACAGCGATCCCGTCTTGGCGCTGGCGGAGCGGGGCGATGGCACCTTATGGATGTTGCGACCCGATCGTGTGGATGCCTGGCAGGAAGGCAGGCAGGAAACCCTCCCGTTGCCGGCGGAATCCTCTTGGGACCCGGCAACCCGACCGAGACTCTGGGTAGTGGGCGGGCGCGACTTGCTGCTGGATGCCGGGCACGGCCTCTGGCTGTGGAAAGACTCGAACCGAACCTGGCAACCTTTGCAGGGGCCAGGTCCCGGACCGGCTCGCGCACTGGGCGTGCGTGCCGACGGCGCCGTGGTGGTGCGGGTCCACGCCCCGGCGCCCCCGGACGCCCCAGGGCCGGCAGTGTGGTTCTGGCTTGCCCAGGGCTGGAGTGCCGGCGAGCCGGGCCTGAGCTGTCCCACCACCACGGCTCATTGGGAAGCTTACTGGCAGGCACGGAACGGCGACCAATGGTTTGCCGGCGAGGGCGTGCTGGTGCGGATTCGCGACGGCCGTGAACAGGCCTTCGCCGTCGGAGAAACCATGGACGTGAACCGGATCGGGGCGCTGACCGAAGGACCCGACGGGCGCCTTTACGCCGTAAC
>JAOADM010000330.1 GCA_026417315.1 Limisphaera sp. | reverse complement strand
GGGGGCGGGGGTGGCGGCGGGGGTGGGGGCAGCACCGGCTATAGCGCCCCGGCCATCAACGTCAATCTGCCCTGTGATGCGCTTTGCTATGTGTTGGCGATTGCCGGCTGCGTCCCGGGTCCGGTCGGCTGTTTCTTTGCCGGGTTCAATTGCAGCGTAGGTTTCGGCAACGCCTATACAGTAGGAGACACGGTTTGGGCAGCAGCGGACTGTGTGGTGGGGGTGATCGGGTGCTTCCTTCCGTTCCCTGCCAGCTTGATCCCTTGCGCCTATTCAATTCTCCGCTGCATTCAGCAGAGTCTGGGACTGGCTCCGGACTTGGCCGCTGCCGGTGGACCGCAGGACCAGGCCAATTACTTCGCCCGCGGTATCAAGGACTCATTGAGCCTGTGGGAAGAAGTCCTAGGCACGGCTTCCGATGTATGGTTCAACGAGCAAACAGACAGTCGGCTGGGCGAATGGTGGGCACGATTCATGGCGGCAGTGGCCCAAGACTCGGAAGAAGGGCGCTGGGTCAGTGCTGCAGAGCGGGATGAACTTTTGAGCGGCGAACTGCCGCCGGGGGTGCCGCTCACGGAGATCCAGCGGTTCTTGAACCGGTGGAACCGGACCATGGACAATTGGAGCCAGGAGATCTGGCGGCCGGCCGAAGCGCCGCCGGGTGCGGATCTGGACTTCATCGACGCCGAGATCATGTACGGCAAGCTCCAGGTTGTCCGCACCTACCAGATCGAGGCCATGAACCGCGGGTTCGAGGATCCGCTCCAGGCCCTGGTGGAGACGGTGCGGCAGCGACTGCAGGAGGGACAAGGAGGCGGCGTCTGCGCCCGGGTCAAACTGAAGCTGGATCAGGAGGCGGTGCTCAGCCGCGAGGCGTTCCGGGCCACCCTGGAGATCGACAATTCCACCGGTTTCGCCGTGGACAAAATCCTCGTCGTGGTGCGGCTGACGGACGCCCAGGGTAACGATGCCACGGACCGATTTGGCATTCGACCGCCGGAGTTGAGCGGGCTTTCCGATGTCAACGGCACCGGGCGGGTGCCCGGCGGCAGCAAAGGCACGGCGCGATGGGTCATCGTGCCCACGGTGGACGCGGCACCAACCGAGCCCACCGTGTATTACGTCACCGGCGAATTCCGCTACGAGTTCAACGGGGCGCAGGTGAACGTGCCCCTGACACCCGTCCCGATCACGGTCAATCCCACCGCCCGGCTCACGCTGGATTATTTCCACCAGCGCGATGTGTACGCGGACGATCCGTTCACGGATCCCGTGGAACCCAGCATTCCGTTCAGCCTTGCGGTCATGGTCCACAACTGGGGCGCCGGGGCGGCGCGCAACTTCCGGATCACCTCCGCGCAGCCGGAGATCGTGGAAAACGAGAAGGGTTTGCTCATCGACTTCAAGATCATCGCCACGGAAGTGGCGGGGCAGAGCATGACGCCGACACTTACGGCCAATTTCGGCGATATCCCGCCCGGCGGTCGCAAGATCGCCCGGTGGCTGATGACCTCCACCCTCCAGGGCCTGTTTATCGATTACAACGCCACGTTCGAGCACCTGGATGGCCAGGGCAACCCGCGTCTGTCCCTCATTGACGAGGTTCGGATCCACGAAATGATCCGCATGGTGCAGGCGGGTGGACCTTTCGAAGATGGATTGCCGGACTTCCTTGTCAACGACATCGCCGACACGCGCGACCTGCCGGACACGCTCTGGCTCAGCGACGGGTCGTCCAACGCCGTCGCGCTCGTGACCAACGCCACCGTGAGCGGCACCCCTGGCCCCGGGAATCTTCAGGTTACACTCCGGGCCGACCTGCCTCCGGGCTGGAGTTATCTACGGGTGCCGGATCCGGCCGATGGCCGGTACCAACTCGTCGCGGCCCGCCGCTCGGACGGGGTCCTGATCCCGGCCACAAACAGCTTCCCAAATGTATGGGTTACGGATCGAACCTTCCTGGGCATGGGCAAGCGGCCCAGGTATGAAAACATCCTGCACTTGCTCGATTTCGACAGTCCCGGCCAGTACACGCTCATTTACGAGCCGCTGCCGACGCCCGACACCGAACCGCCCAGCAG
>JAOADM010000329.1 GCA_026417315.1 Limisphaera sp. | reverse complement strand
TTGTTGCCGACGATGAGGATGACCAGCCGGTCCAGGGGCAGGTGCGCCCGGGCTACGCGGAGCACGTCCTGTCGTGTGACGGCCTCGACGCGGGGACGAAAGCGTTTCCAATAATCGGGCTCCCGCTGGTAGCGTCCGGTCAATTCGTCCTGGGCGAAGACATTGGCCACCTGAGCCTTCGTAGCGAAGCGGCGCGGGAAGGTGTCGATGAAGGCCCGTTGCGCAGTGCGGAGTTCCTCCTCGGAGACGGGTTCCCGGGCGATCCGGCGCATTTCTTCGATCACCAGAGAAGTGGCATAGGCCACGGTCCGGGACTTGGTTTGGAACCCGGCGCGGAAGGGCTGCGGAAAGTAGATGCCCCCCGGCAGGCTGGATCCGGCGGCGTAGGCCAGGCCTTCGACCGAGCGCACGCGGTTGACAATGCGCGAGGTGAACCCGCCGCCGCCGAGGATGTCGTTCATGATCATGAGCGGGAAAAAGTCGGGATGATCCCGGAGGACGCCCGGTAGCAGGAGGGAGACCCGGCCCTGCGGGATGTCCTTGGAAACAAGGTAAATCCCGGGAGACGCAAAGGAGGCGTTGGTGGGGATGGGCGGGGGTGGCTCCCCTTGGAACGGCCAGTCGGCGAAGAGTTGCTCCAGCTTGGCGATGAACGCTTCGCGGTCGAAATCGCCGCTGGCCGCAATGATGAAGTTGGAGGGCCAGAACCACCGGCGGTGAAAGGCGATCAAATCGTCGCGCTGGATGCGGTCGATGGAGGCCGCGGTGGGATGCCGATTGAGCCAGAAGGACTCCCCGTAGGCGAGAAAGCCGATCTCGCGTTGTTCGATGGCCGCGGGGTGATCGTTGCGCTCCTTCATCGTTTGCAGCAATTGTTGCTTGCGCAAAACCAGTTTGTCCTCTTGGAAGCGGGGCCAGGCGAGGACCTCCCGCAGGATGGCAAGTCCCTCGTCCAGATCCTTGGACAGCCAGTTGAGACTGACCGACCCCTGCGTGTCGCCCACACTGGCGTTCAACAGGGCCGCCAGGAACGCCAGCCGTTCCTCCAACTCATCCGCGGCCCGGGACCGCGTGCCCCCTCGGGCCAGCAAATAGCCGGTCAGATCCGCCAACCCCTCTTGTCCGGGCGGATCCAGATACGCACCCGCGCGGACGAAAACCACCAGGTTGACCAACGGCAGTTCGCGGTCCGGCACGACGTATGCCACGGGTCCGGAGCGCAGGGGAACCCGATACCGGGCCGGGTCTGGCGGCTCGTACACCAGGGGTGGGAACTGCAGTTGCTCGGGGCGGTCGGGGATCGGGCTGCCGGGGCCGGGGGACTGCGCGAGCGCGCAGAACCAGGGCACGACTCCGAGGATCCAAACCCACATGGCGCCCCGCGACCATTCGGGTGCAAAAAGCCGACGCGCGGTGTCCCGGAATCTTCGCAATGGACACCGGGACCGGGCAAAGATGCAAGGAGCAGGCTTCGAGGTCATGGTTGTGCAGGACCGGCTGAGGCGGAGTTCGAAGAGGCCGGTTTTCGCGTGTAGATCGCCACGGCCCGGGCTTCTTTCGTAAAATACTTGCGCGCGACGCGCTGGATGTCTTCCGCGGTCACGGCCTGATATCTGGGCCCGGCTTCATTGATCTCCCGCCAGTTGCCCAGTCCGTCATAGATCAGCAACTGAACGAGAATGGCGAAGTTCGAGGTGAGCTTGCGGTACTCGGCGGCGGCGAAGTTGTTCTTCACCTTCTGAAGTTCTTCCGGCGGGACCGGTTCGTTTTGCAGCCGTTCCAGCTCTTCGTAGATCGCCTTTTCGACGGTTTCCGGGGGATGCGGTTCGCGTGCCTCGGCCTCGATGAAAAAGTTTCCGGCCCACTTCTGGGAGTTCTGGGAGGCGCTGACCCGGGTGGCGACCTGCCGCCCGAGCACGAGACCTTTGTAGAGACGCCCCGTGCGGTGCGAAAGCAGCTCGGCCAACAACGCCAGAGGATACGAATCGCGGTGACCGAACGGGACCGTCAGCCATGCGATCTGGACCTGGGGATTGGCCTCGGCCTCGGCATACATGCGACGTTCGGCCACGGGCGGGACCTCCAGCGTGACAACTTCCG
>JAOADM010000328.1 GCA_026417315.1 Limisphaera sp. | reverse complement strand
GACCAAGCCCGTCAAGCCGGTTCCGTTTGACGAAGTGCATGGGCTCTCGGCACACTCAAGGGGCGCAATCCGAGGAGCCGGTTTCTTGTCTATAGCAGGAGGAGGTCAGACGCGGCCCCGTTGTCGGGCCCGGGAAGCCACGGCTCCCCGGAAGGATCGAAACGCGCACGTCCCGCGGCGGACAGTGGGGGAATCCGGGGAAGCCGATTGCGGGGGGAAGACCTGGAACGGTTCGCGATGAAGACGGAGGTTCTACTCGGCCTTGCGCTCGGGCTGCCCTTGATGGCGGCGCCCGGGCTGGCTCTGCTGGAGCGCTGGCTGGGTCGGCGCGTGGGTTGGATCGCGTCGATTCTGCCGGTGATCTCGACGCTCTGCCTGTTGAGCATGCTGGCCCGGACCGAGTTGCCGGCGGGGACGGTGGTGACCTGGCCCTGGGTTCCGTCCCTTGGGGTGTCACTGTCGTTCCTCGTGGACGGACTTTCACTGTTCTTCGGCCTGGTGGTGTGCGGGGTGGGCATCCTGATCTTCTGGTATGCCAACTTTTACCTCGACGACCATTGCGAGCATCCCGGGCGTTTCTACGCATACCTGACCCTGTTCATGGGGGCCATGCTCGGGACCGTCCTGGCCAACAACTTGGTGTTGCTGTTTGTGTTTTGGGAGCTGACCGGACTGGCGTCCTTTCTGTTGATCGGCTTCTTGCATGAGGAAGAGCGGGCCCGCGTGGGAGCCAGGCAGGCACTTCTGGTAACAGGCGTGACGGGTTTGTGCCTGCTGGCCGGTGTCGTGATGTTGGGGCAGGCGACCGGCACCTTTCAGTGGGATCGCCTGCGCGCCGAGGGATTGCCGTGGGCGAGGCATGGGGAATGGCTGCAGGTCTCGCTGCTCTTGCTGGTCCTGGGAGCGTTGGGCAAGTCGGCGCAGATTCCCTTCCACTTCTGGTTGCCCAACGCCATGGTGGCACCAACCCCGGTGAGCGCCTATCTGCACTCGGCGACCATGGTGAAGTTGGGCGTGTTCCTGTGTGCGCGTCTGTTTCCCTTGTTTGCCGGACAGGAACTCTGGGCGCCGCTGCTGTCGTGGGTGGGCTTTGGAACCATGTTGTTCGGGGCGATTGCCGCCTTCCGGTCGCACGACTTGAAGGCCATCCTGGCCTGGTCCACCGTCAGTCAACTGGGTTATCTAATCGGTTATTACGGCCTGGGCCCTGCGGGAGGGGTGGCCCATGATTATTTGCACATCTTGAATCACGTGTTTTACAAGGGCAGTCTGTTCATGATTGCAGGAGTCATCCTTCACAGCACGGGGGTGCAGGACGTTCGGCAGCTTGGCGGTCTTTGGCGTCGGTTGCCGGTCGTGGGTGTGGCTTGTGCGGTGGCGGCCGCGACCATGGGCGGATGGATGGGTACGACGGGCTTTCTCAGCAAAGAGGTGATGCTTCAGGAAGTTCTTGAGGCGCGGGCAACCCATGCCTCCCTGGGCGGGTATGCCCTGACATGCGTGGTGGCGACGTCGCTGATCAAAATCGCCTTTGCTTTGCGCATTTTTGTGGAGGTATTCCTGGGACCGGAGCCGGCCGGTTTGGCTGCTCGTTTTCACCGACCGCCGCTGGCCATGCAAATCCCTCCGCTGCTGCTGGCCGCGGCTGCCCTGGGGTTGGGGTTGGCGCCCGGGGGAGTGGTTGCCTTGCGCGAACGATTTGCCGTCCCGGGCCTGCACACCGCCGGTCCCCCATTGGCGCTGTGGCACGGAGTTACACCCGAGTGGCTCTTGAGCCTGGCACTGATGGCCGCAGGGGTCGTGGTGTACGTGTGGGCCCGCCGACGCGGCTGGCCGTGGGAGGGGCTGCCCAGGGCGATGCGGCTGGACGATTCCTTTGAAAGGTTCCTGACGCTGTTCGGCCGGGTGACGAAGACGGTAACCCGGGCCCTGCAGGCGGACCGTCCCACGCGCTACCTCCCGATCGTATTGGGGTTGGTCGTCGGCCTTCAATGGACCTGGCTGGGTTGGGTGTGGATCACGGGCCGGGCCAATCTGCCGGCGCAGTTGGTGGCCGGAATGGAGGATTCCGGCGGCTGGTTGCGTAGCTTTGCCGCTGGGTTGATCGGTCTTTCCGCGGTCCTGGTACTGGTGTTGAAACGCTGGACGACGCAGGTGGTCTGTCTCTCGGTGGCGGGCTTTTTGATCACCTTTTACTTTGTACTCTACCGCGCGCCCGACCTGGCGCTGACCCAGATTCTCGTAGAGGCGGTGACCCTGATCCTGGTCCTTGTCC
>JAOADM010000327.1 GCA_026417315.1 Limisphaera sp. | reverse complement strand
GGCCCGGGACCCGCTCGCGGCTGCGGGGGCTGTCGGCGGCGTACGCGACGAACCCGCCGGTGAGTTGATGTTCCTGTGCCCCCGTAGCCCAGGTGTGGCGCAGTCGCGCGTCGAGTCCGACGAAATCGAAGATTTGCTGGTCGAGGTTCATGAAGGTGCCGGCGTTGTTTTGGCGGCGGCTGAGGCGGTCCTGGTGGCCGGCCCAGGCTTTGAGAGTAAGGGCGGTTTGCTCGGAGAGGGCGCCGTCCAAGGTGAGCGAGGGCACGTAGCGTTCGACGAAGAGGCGGTCCAGGGGGCGAACGGTCTGCTCGCGGTTGGCGATGTATTGGGCAAGGGTGAGACGGCCGGGTTCTCCGGACTCGGCGCCGTACCCGTAGAAATCGAGGGTCAGGCGCCAGGATTCGCTCAGCGGCAGCGTGAGCTTGGCCTGACCATGGTAGACGGAATAATCGGCATTCGCATCTCGGAAACCATCGGCCTGGCGGTGATGAAAGGTGGCGAGGTATCCGAGGTGCGAGAGGGTCCCGGAGAGACAGGTGTGGGTGGAATAGAGTCCCCATGAGCCGGCCAGGTGTCGGGTGTCGATCTCCCAGGGCGTTCGGGTTTGGGGCAGGATGGTGACGTGGTTAAGGACAGGGCCGGGCTGGGGCCCGTAAAGCAGGGCGGATCCGCCACGGATCATTTCGACGCGCTGGACGCTTTCCATGGGCGGGGTGTAGTACGCGGTGCTGTAGCCGAGCCAGTCGGAGGCGATGGGGATGCCATCTTGGAGGTTGAGCAGGAACTCGGACTCGTGTGGGTCGCCAATGCCTCGATAGGTGGCGTTCAGGTGGCCGGGCGTGGGCATTTCGGAGATCAAAAGGCCGGGCAGCAGACTGAACGCCTCGCGATAATTGTTGTTGACGACCGCAGGGAGGGTCTCGAGGTCGGCCACGGAAGTTTTCTTGCCCTGGTAAAGTTGAACGCCGTGCACGTCGGGCAGGGCGCCGCCCGCAGGGGCGATTCCCCGGACGATGACCGGCGGCAGGACGCCGGGCACTGGCGTCTCCTGGGCCAGGCCAACGGTCGCGGCCGTGGCCACACAGGCCACGGCTCGAACTGCAGCGAAAACCGACAGAGCCTTCGGGTTGTGCAAGGTCTGCGCGTTTCGTTTCATACCCCTCATCGTAGGGAGTGACTTTGCGCGGTGCTGCCGGTCGGTTGCGATTTTTTGTCGGTGCTTTGCGCTTCCTTCCCCGGGGACGTACCGATGGAGAGGCCGGCTGGGGACGCGGGGCGCCTTCGAATCGTTTGAGGCGACAGCCTCGCGCAATCGAATGAGCTGGGGATTGCGGGATGCCCGAAGCTTTGGTTTGCACTTTCGCCGCTCGGGGGTTTGTCGTTTGGTTGGGGGAGATGAAACGTGTGCGATGTGTGTTCATGGGGACGGGGGCGATTGCGTGCCCGAGCCTGCGCCGCCTGGTGGCGTGGGGTGGTGTCGAGGGGGTCGGAGTGGTGACGCAGCCCGACCGGCCGGCGGGGCGTCATTTGCAGCCGCAGTCTTCGCCGGTGAAACAGCTGGCCGTGGGGCAGGGTTTGCCGGTGTTGCAACCGCAGCGGGTGCGAGAGCCGGGGTTTCTCGAGGCGTTGGCGGCGTGGCAACCGGAATTGGTGGTGGTGATGGCGTACGGCCAGATCCTGCCGCGGACGGTCCTGGAACTGCCGCGGCATGGCTGTGTGAATGTGCACGCGTCGTTATTGCCCAAGTATCGCGGGGCGGCGCCGATCCAATGGGCCCTGGCACGCGGAGAAACCGAGACGGGTGTGACCCTCATGCAAATGGACGAGGGGATGGACACCGGGCCGATTCTGGCCCAACGGGCCGTTCCCATTTTGCCGGAGGACACCGCTGCCACGCTGCAGGATCGGCTGGCGGTGCTGGGGGCGGACTTGTTGGTGGAGACCCTGCCGGCGTACCTGGCCGGGCAGATCGTGCCCCGACCCCAACCGGCGGAGGGCGTTTCGTATGCCCCTCGTTTGCGCAAGACCGATGGGCTCATGGACTGGGCGCTTTCGGCGCGAGACTTGTGGCTCCGGGTTCGGGCTTTCGACCCGTGGCCGGGGACGTTCACGTGGTGGTGGCGGCGAGGCGAACCGAGTGGGCCGGGTGGCGCGGGGAGCGCGGAAGAGGAGGACAAGCCGCGCTGGGCTGGGCCGGTCTTACTGAAGGTGTGGCGGGCCACTGTGGAGTCGGGCAGCGGGCGAGTGGGAGAGGTTTTGGAAGTGAATCCTCGCGGCGTCTTGGTGGGTTGCGGTCAGGGGATCCTGCGTCTTCTGGAGGTGCAGCG
>JAOADM010000326.1 GCA_026417315.1 Limisphaera sp. | reverse complement strand
CTATGTTCCAGTCCCGCCGAAACCGCGGCGGCACCTCTCAAATCGGAGGGAAAGGCGAGCTGGCCCTGCGAATTGTCCCCCCAGCCCACGACGCGGCCATCTGCGCGAACCGCCAGACTGTGATACGCACCGGCCGCCACCGTGACGACATCAGACAGGCCCGCAGGCACGGTGGCCTGTCCCACCCACTGACCGAATGCGTTGCGATTGTCGCCCCAGGCCACCACCCGTCCCTGGCGCGTCAGGGCCAGGCTGTGTCGCGCTCCCGCCGCTATCGCCACCACGTCCCGGAGCCCCGTCGGGATGTGCAGCTGTCCCCCACTTCCATCGCCCCATGCGACCACCCGCCCTTCCTCGGTCAACGCCAAACTGTGCCAGTGCCCGGCCCCCACGGCGACCACCCCGCGCAAGCCCGATGGGGGGCTGGCCTGACCGGACCCGTTGGCGCCCCAACCCACCACCGTTCCATCCGCAAGCACGGCCAGACTGTGATACCCCCCTGCGGCGACCGCGACCGCGTTCGTTATTCCGGAGGGCACCTCACACTGTCCGTGATGGTTGTAACCCCACGCGACCACCCGACCGTCGGCACGCAACGCCACCGAGTGCCACAAGCCGGCCGCCACGGCGACCACCTCCGTTGCGCCCGCCGGAAGACTCCGTTGTCCCAGGGAATGATCCCCCGTGGTCCCTGTCAGGGTTACCGTCACGGCTGCGGGTGTCGTGAGGGCCGTTCCATACCGGTTGCTGACCACCACGGTGTATCTGCCGGCCTCGCGCTCGCTCATCTCCGCAAACGCCAGAACAGAGGCGGTTGCGCCGGCAATGGGGCCGCCTTCACGGAACCACTGATAGTGCAGCGGCGGCGTTCCCTCTGCGACCACGGTGAGCGTAACCGGAAAACCACGCACAACTCCCTGATCCGCGGGTTGGGACCGAATCACCGGGGGCATCGGCCGCTCCACAAAGGTGACCCTGTCCACCCACCCCCGATCCTCGCCTGCTCGCCCGGTCCCGTCCTTGCGGTAGATCCACTCCACCGTTTGCCAGCCCGGCGGAAGTTCCAGGGACACCCGGCTCCAGTCCACCTCCCCGGAAAGTACCCCTTGCGGCGTGCCATTCCACAGGAATTGCAACTGATCCCGTCCCGGTTCCGAGGACACTCGCCACCAAAACGTCAGCGTCCCCGGACCCGCCAACACCGTCCAGAGGCGGGAGGCCTCGCCGTCTCTCAGGAACCCGCTGGCTGCCGCGTCGTCGCCGTCACTTGTGGTCCAATGCTGTCCGTACCAGCCAAACGCACCGTCCGTTTGCCACTCCAGCTCCTCCGCATCGAGCGCCGCCGCCAGACTCATCGCGGGTAACACCACCAGTTCCGCGTCCGGACTGGTCACGCCGCCAAACCGATTGCTGATCGCGACACTGTACAAGCCCGCGTCTTCCATGCGCACCGGATCGAGCACCAACTGGCTGGTGGTCGCACCGGCAACAGGCTGGCCGTCTTTGCGCCAAAGATAACTCAGAGGCTCGATGCCCTCCGCTTGAACACGAAACGCCACGTTGGTCCCCTCCCGAACCACTTGCGGTTGCGGGGCAACAACCACTCGCGGTGCCAGCTGGGGATTCCCCACCACGAATTCCATGGTCGGTGCCGGCTGACTAAAATGCTGCAGGAGCAACCCGCTGGCCGTCCCGTCCCACCACCGCGCCGCGGGAGCGGAGCCGTCCGAAAAAACGTTTCGATACCCGGAAGCGGGATTGCCGGCATAATACAAGTCTTCGCGGTCTCCCGCGTTCACGTTGCGATGGAGATCCCAGCGGTTGTCGGCCTGGATCAATGTCACCTCGAAATTCTGATGGCGGGTGTTGGGATCGCGGCGCTGGTCGTCCCGGTTCCCCAGTTCGTCGATGTGCCAGATGGCCACCCCGGATGCCGGCAACCGGGCATCTCGATTCGTCTGGAACCGTGCTTCGATCAAAAAGTATTCCGTCGACGAACCCGGTTTGCGGTACCGGTAAAAGTGATTGAATCCCGGCCCGGGGGTGGCCGTCACCGTGGCCAACAGGGCCGAAGTCCGCGTCAAGTCGGTGACCGTGGCCCAACCCGCCGCACGCTTCAAATAGGCGCATACCTGAACGGGATTCGGCCCAAAGGACCCGTAGCCCATCAAACAGAAAACTCCGGCGCCGCCTTTCGAGTCGTAGTCGTAGTCATAGAGATCCGGAAAACCGCACAGCAGGTGCCCGTTCTCATGGACAAACGTTCCCAACTCGAGCTGCTGACCGATGTTGCTGATCTGGTATCGCCAAATCTTTTTGCCGCCCGGCCAAAGTTCCTGGGCTCCCACCCTCACCAACGTC
>JAOADM010000325.1 GCA_026417315.1 Limisphaera sp. | reverse complement strand
CCCTTGGACCATTGGGAGACGTTGCGATTGTAGCCGGTGCCCATGATCGGCCCCCAGGAAGTGTCGCCGGTCCCATGGCCGCCGTAATACTCGATGCCGTCCGTGCGGCCGTCGTGGCTGAGCCCCAGATTGTGCCCCGCTTCGTGCGAGGCGGCCTCCGCGATGTACGATTCCACGTTTCCCAGATTATTCGCGTATACCCACGCGGGCCGATACTTGGCGTAGAAGACGGTGCCGAACACGTTGACGTAACTGACCCCACCCGAATCACTGGCCGGGTTGGGAAGCCCGTTGGCATCCGTGTTCCGGGTGATGAGGACCACGGCGGTGCGATTGTTGAGCGTGGCAGGCCGCTCGGTGGTGACGTCCACATCGAACGGGGCGTAGTCCTCGGCCACCCGCTGCCAGACCGCACGAATCACAGCCTGTTCGGTCTCGCTGTAAGTGGCGTAATCTCCGTCCATGCTGAACGGCAGCGCCGGGATTTCGGCACGGCCGAGATCGGTGTTCCACTGGGTGTTGGTCACCGTTTCGCCGGCGAAATTCAGGTAGATCACGTTGGGTGCGCCGGGCCGGCTGTGAAACTTCAGCGAATCCGGAAAGGGCGACACCGGCAAAGCGGCCGCACCGGGCTGCGGCTCTGCAGTGGCTGCGAGGGCCGCGTGCGCGTGTGGCACCCGCTCGAACCGGCACGCGTAGTAGATGCCGCCTTCGTGATCCGCGTGCAGCGAGGCGACGTCGTGGGCCGGAAACTGGAAACTCTGCAACCACTGCCGGGCGCGTTCACGAGCAACCTGCGGCAGCAGATCGAGCTGGCTACGGAGCCGACCCGCAGGCAGCTCCTCCAACCGGGTCCATTCGCCCGGCCGGAACACCTCCGGGCTGGAGGCCCTTCCGGGAAGCTGGGGTTGAGCCTGCGAAACCGCACCGGAGAGCCAAAGGCACAACAGGGCCGGCCGGAGGAGACGCATCAAGGAGGAGCGCTTGAACGCGCGCTCCCGCCGTGCCAACGCGCCACTCTTCCAACCGCGGTTGAAACGGTTTCGCCTCGATCCTGTGCCCACGGTGCGACTTTCCCTCAACGGGAGAATCGGCGCAACCTCGGTCGAACTTGAGAGATTTTTTCCGCGCCGGCGGGATGCAGCGGGGCACATGATTCGTCAGGTTACCGGGGTGTGCCGGAGGCCATGCTCCGAGCCCGGGAGCCTGCCTTCTCCCAATGGGCGCGACTGTTTCGTCCGGCGGCGGTCGGGCACTTCAAGGCCCGGATGTAAAGTTGTTCCAATGCGCTGTGGGCAGGCCCCGCAGGGTCCCTGGTTACCCAACGGCGCGTGGGTCCGGGCGAACCGGGACCCGCGGCTTGCCCGGGCCCTGATGGACTCGCAGTTTCCGGCGCGGCCTGAGGATCCAGGGCGGGGTCCGGATCCGCGGGGTGACATTCCCGTTCCAACCCCTGTTTGTGAAAGGGAGCTTGACGTTCTGGCGTAACCGGGGATTGTAAGGCACAGAGCGTGGTTGGTCCCATGAACACGGCACCGCCAGAGCCGGCTGGATCCCAGATCCTCGACCCCGGGCCCGATACCTCGGCGCGGCAGGTTCGGCGTCCGCGTGCCAAACCAACCCGCCCGCTCGGCATTCCGCGGGTCGCACTTCTGATCGAATCCTCCCGCGCCGCCGGACGCGCCTTGTTGTGTGGGATAGCCCGGTACGCGCACCACCACGGGCCGTGGTCCTTCTACTGGGAAGCCCGGGGGCTGGAGAATCCTTCGCCTTCGGCCCTGGTGCTGGACGCCGATGGGGTGATCATGCGCGACACGGGTCAAGTGGAGCAGGTTCTGGCCCGGGGCCTCCCGACGGTGGTGGTCTGTCATCGGCACGGCGAAATGGAGGGGGTCATCAGTGTCGTTACCGACGGCGAGGTCATTGGGAAGTTGGCCGCCGAGCATCTGCTGGCCTGCGGGATGCGACACTTCGCCTTTTGCGGGTACAAGGACTGTACCTGGTCGGAAAGCCGGTGGGAGGCCTTCCAACGCCGAATCGGTCAGGCCGGATTTGAAGCCACAGTCTTTCGCGTCCAGGCCGAGGTGACCGGAGCGCCGTGGCAGGATCAGCGTCCCGCGATCGCCCGCTGGTTGCAGACGCTTCCCCGTCCTGTCGCGTTGATGGCCTGCAATGACGACCTGGGCCATGAGGTGGTGGCGGCCTGCAAGATGGTGGGCCTGTCGGTGCCGGACGATGTGGCGGTGATCGGCGCGGACAACGACGAGGTCGTCTGTGGTCTGAGTGATCCGCCGTTGTCCAGTGTGCACATCAACTTCGAGCAGGCCGGCTATGAGGCCGCGCAGGTGTTGGATCGGTTGATGC
>JAOADM010000324.1 GCA_026417315.1 Limisphaera sp. | reverse complement strand
GCCGAAACCGGGCGCACGTTTGAGTCGGGTCGGTTGCAGTGGTAAGACTGAAGGACATGAAGCGGGGCAGAGAGGCTTGGGAGGCGGCGGCCCGGAATGCGATCGTGGTGCAGGGCGCGCGGGAGCACAATCTGAAAGACCTGACGGTGGTCATCCCGCGCGGGTGTTTCGTGGTGATCACCGGGGTAAGCGGCTCCGGCAAGAGCACACTGGCTTTTGATCTGCTTTTTGCGGAGGGACAGCGCCGGTTCCTCGATTCTCTCAACGCCTATGCGCGGCAATTCGTGGAGCAATTACCGCGGCCGGATGTGGATCGCATCCTGGGCCTGCCTCCCACGGTGAGCATCGAACAGCGCACCAGTCGCGGCGGCGGGAAAAGCACGGTGGCCACCGTAACCGAGGTGCACCATTTTTTGCGGTTGTTGTATGCACGGCTCGGGGTGTTGTACTGCCCGGACTGCGCGCAACCGGTGGAGGCGCAGACCCGACAAGCTCTGATCGAGCAGCTGCGTCGCGAAGCGCGTCGGCGCGGTGCCCTCAGGTTGCTGGCTCCGGTGGTGCGGCATCGGAAGGGGTTCCACGCAGAGGTGGCGCAATGGGCCCTGGACCACGGGTACCGACAGTTGCGGGTGGACGGGCAATGGTGCGATGCCGAGCGGTTTCCGCGGCTGGATCGGTACCGGGAGCACGATGTGGAGATAGTGGTGGGGACCCTGGATCCGCGGCGGATTCGGGTCGGGCCCCGGCCAAACGAGGGCGGGACGGCAGAATCGGCCGAAGCGCTGGTGGATCGCGCATTGGACCTCGGGCGCGGCCTGCTGCTGGCGGTGGACGGCCACGGGGCGGTGAGCGTTCATTCGATCGAACGGGTTTGTCCCGGCTGCGGTCGGTCCTATCCGCCCCTGGATCCCACGCATTCCAGTTACACCTCGCCGCTGGGATGGTGCCCGCGTTGCCGGGGCTTCGGGGAACTGTTTTACCTGCCGGAGGCGGAACGCGGGGCGGATGCGGATCAGATCGAGGAAACGTGGTGGAGCTGGGCCACGGAGCGTGAGGTCTGTCCCGAATGTGAGGGGGCCCGGTTGAACCGACTGGCGCGGGCGGTGCGTTTGCCCGTGGGGAGGGTGGAGCCCGGGGTGCCGGAGAATCCGACGTTGGTGGATCTGGGCCGGCTGCCGGTGGAACGGGCGGAGTCGTTCTTTCGTCAGGTGCGGTTTTCGGGTCGGGCGGGGCAGATTGCGCGGGACATTTTGCCGGAAATCCGCGTGCGGCTGGGCTTTCTGCGCGAGGTGGGGTTGGGATATCTGCACCTCGATCGGTCGGTTCCCACGCTGTCGGGGGGCGAGGCCCAGCGGATTCGGTTGGCGGCACAGTTGGGTTCCAATCTGAGCGGGGTGTTGTATGTGTTGGATGAGCCCACCATCGGGTTGCACCCGCGGGACAATGAACGGTTGCTGGCCTGTTTGGAGCGGCTCTGCGCGCGGGGCAATTCCGTGGTCGTGGTGGAGCATGATGAGCAGACGTTACGGCGGGCCGATTGGCTGATTGACCTGGGACCCGGAGCGGGCGCGGAAGGGGGCCGGGTGGTGGCCACGGGGCGGCTGGGCGACATCCTTCGGCATCCGCAAAGCGTCACGGGGCGTTGCTTGCGGGAGCGGCGGACGTTTCCCCTGCGAGGGGCGCGTCGGTTCGTGCCCTGGCCGCCTCCGGACCCGCCGGCCACCGAAGGGGAGGGCGTGACCTGGCTCCAACTTTGTCATGCGCGCAAACACAACCTGCAGGATTTGACGATTTGGATTCCGTTGCAGCGGCTGGTGGTGGTGACGGGGGTCAGCGGCTCGGGCAAGAGCACGTTGGTGCGACACTGTTTGTTGCCGGCGCTCCAGCGGGCGCTGGCCGGCCGCAAGGCGGCGGGCACGGGAGAATCGACCGCGGCGGAGTCCGAGGGATTGCCGTTGCTGCGCGGCGCAGAACATGTGCGTGCGGTGTACGAGGTGGATCAGTCGCCCATTGGCCGGACGCCGCGGTCCATCCCGGCGACCTACGTGGGGTTTTTCGACGAGATTCGGGCGTTGTTTGCCCAGACCCCGGAGGCGCGCATGCGGGGGTATGGGCCGGGCCGGTTCTCGTTCAACAGTCCGGAAGGACGGTGCCCGGCGTGTCAGGGAGCCGGTCAGGTCAAGCTGGAGATGAATTTTTTACCCACGGCGTATGTGCGTTGCGAGACCTGTGGGGGCACGCGCTTCAATCCCCAGACGCTGGACGTGCTGTATGCGGGACGAAACATTGCGCAAGTGCTGGATCTGACGGTGGCGGAGGCGCTCGAGGTGTTTGGGGCGGTTCCCTCGATTCGGCGCGCGCTCGAGGCGTTGCGGGACACGGGCC
>JAOADM010000323.1 GCA_026417315.1 Limisphaera sp. | reverse complement strand
GGGGTCGCAGAGGGGGCGGGCTGTCCGGGGGCGGGGGCGTCGGCCGGACCTTCGGGGGCTCGGGATTCCGTTTGGGCGCCGGCTTGTTCCACCGCATCCACGAAGGAGAGCCGCAGCTGCATGAGGGTGTCGCGGAGCAGTCGGGACTCTTCGGGCAAGAGGTTCCCGCGGGTTTTGACTTCGAGCATCTCGAGCTGGTCGATGAACATCTGGGCGGCGTCGAAGTCGCGGTGGGTTTGGCCGGTCTGGGGGTTGGGGACGCGTCCCATCATGACCATGGCCAAATCGGCCAGCTGGAGGACCAGGCGAGCGAACAGGACGGAATGCCGTTCGGAACCGGCCTCGGGCTGGTGCTGGGAAGCTGTTTCGGTCTCGGGCATCGTCTCGACGAGGGGATTCAGCCTTTCTTGCCCGGGCCCTGGGCGAGCTGTTCGCGCAGGATCCCGGCCAGGATTTCCAGTCGCTGGGCCACGTTGGCGGTGCCCAGCAAGAGCTGGCGCATACAGGGGTCACGAACGAGAGTGGCGCCGACAAGGTCGGCCACGCATTCGGGGTCGTGCAACCGGGAGACGAATTCCAAAAGTTGTCGTGCGGTGACTTCGGAACAGGGACCGAGGGGGGTGCTTTCTCCGTTGGAAAACCAGAACGGGGTGCCGTTGAGGGCCAGATTGGTTTGGATCTGCTTTCGGACGAGGTGCTGGACTTGTTGGAGGAGGGGTTTGAGGACTTCGGCGGGGGCGGGCTCGCTGGGGAAGGGTTCGATGCGTTGGATTCGGTAAGGTTTGTACCGGACGGTCTCGCAGATTCTGACCCGGCTGAGCCCTTGCAGGATCAGGTGCGAGGTGCCGTCGGGGTGGGTGACGGCGGCCCGCACCAGCCCGAGCCCGCCGACGGGCAGGGGCATCTCGCGCGTGGTGTAGAGGCGTTGCATGACCACGACGAACATGCGGTGGGTGGCCAACACGTCGGCCAGCATCTGGCGGTAGCGGGGCTCGAAAATGTACAGCGGCAGCAACGACTGCGGGAACAGCGTTGCTTCCGGCAGTATCATAATCGGCAGTTCACAGGGCACGTTCACTCCGTCAATTTAGGGGACCTGCCCGCGGGCGCAAGGGGTGAGGCGGTGCGAGGGCAGAGCGCAAGGGCTGTGGCACGGGCTGGGTCGATCGGCGTGGGAACGCCAAACCGGGGCCGCCGGCGCGGAGGCTGCGGGTCGATTCCCTGTCCTGTCGGTGGGGCGTGCACCCGGGGGGTTCGCGGTTGTCAACCGGCCGCGGTTGCGGAAGAGTAGGCGCCGATGTCGGACGACAGTCTGGTGGTCAACGAAATCTTTTACAGTGTCCAGGGCGAAAGCAGCTGGACGGGGCTGCCTTGTGTGTTTGTGCGGCTGACGGGTTGTCCGCTGCGCTGTTCGTATTGTGACACGGCTTATGCGTTTCGGGAGGGGCGCCGCATGACGCGCGCCGAGGTGCGCCAGCGGGTGCACGCGTTGGCCGAGCCGTTTCGGCGGTCGGGGTTGCGCGTGTGTCGGGAGGACGGCCCGGGCGTGCGCCTGCCCCTGGTGGAAGTGACCGGTGGGGAACCTCTGGCGCAGGCCGGTTCGCTGCTTCTGATGCGGGAGCTGTGCGACGACGGGTTCACGGTGTTGCTGGAGACCAGTGGTGCTCTGGACATTTCCCGGGTGGATCCGCGGGTGCACCGGATCGTGGACGTGAAATGTCCGAGTAGTGGCGAGGTGGATCGGAATCGATGGGAGAACCTGGAGTGGCTGCGGCCCACTGACGAACTCAAGTTCGTGATCGGGACGGTCGAGGATTACGAGTGGGCGCGGGAGCAAATCCGGAGTCGGGACCTGGCCCGTCGTTGTCCGGTGTTGATTTCGTGGGTCCATCCGCTGACGCCGGCGCAGATGGACCCAAGCCTGAAGCCGGTGCCGGAGGGGCACCGGCCGCTGACACGGAGAGAGTTGGCGGAGCGGATTCTGGCGGATGCGTTGCCGGTGCGATTTCAGGCCCAGCTGCACAAGTGGATCTGGCCCGCGGATCAACGGGGCGTGTAGGGTGGCGGAGGCGTGTTCATGCAGGCATCGGAGCGGCCCCGGTCGGAAGGTCGGCGGGGGATTGACGTGTCCTGGACGCGGCCACCGGAGCTTTGAATACCACGGCCATGGGCGGCAACGCTGATTGGTTGAGGCGGTTGGCGCGGTACGAGGCGCGGAATGTGACGTTCGTGGATCCGGACGGGCGTTGGCCGGTGGTCTGGGAGCGGGCGCGCGGGGTCTGGGTGTGGGATGTGGAGGGCCGCCGCTACCTGGATTTGACGGCGGCATTTGGGGTGGCGGCGGCGGGGCATGCGAACCCGAAGGGGGGGCGGGCGGCCCGCACCCAGGCACGGCGG
>JAOADM010000322.1 GCA_026417315.1 Limisphaera sp. | reverse complement strand
AGGTAGTACGGCACCCGCGGAGAGGCCTCCTGGCCGCCCGGCTCGCCTTCGTCCCCCAGTTCCATCGGCGGGAACATGCTGTCTGCGTAGTACGGCAAATGGCCGGAGGTCACGTACATTTTTTCGCGGGCCACATGCGGCGTTTTCACCCGCACGTAACCGGCGCGGAACTCGGTTTCCTTGGCCAGCTTTTCCAGTTCCTCGCACAGCACCGCCCCCTTCGGCAGCCACAGCGGCAGACCCGGTCCCACGTAATCGGGGTCCAATACAAACAAACCGAGCTCCTGACCGAGCTTGCGATGGTCCCGCTTGCGGGCCTCCTCGAGCATGGCAAAGTACTGCTCCAGTTCCTCCCGCGTGAAAAACGCCGTGCCGTAGATGCGCTGGAGCTGGGGATTGCGGGCATCCCCCTTGTAATACGCACTGGCCACCCCGGTGAGTTTGAAGGCGCCGATCTGGCCCGTGGACGCCACGTGCGGCCCGGCACAAAGGTCCACAAAATCGCCGTTTCGATAATAGGTGATGGGCTCACCCTCCGGAATCTGCTGGATCAGATCCAGTTTGTACCGACTGGGCTGTCCGGGCCGCTCGCTCAAGGCCCCCAGCCGCCCGCTTTGCGCATCCCGAATGGCCTGTTCCCGCGTGACCTCGATCCGCTCGAAGGGATGATTGGCCTCGATTTCTTTCCGCATCTCCGCCTCGATCCTCGGAAAGTCCTCGGGCGTGATGCGATGGGAACATTCCAAATCATAATAGAAACCGTTCTCGACGGGCGGTCCGTAGGCGAATTGCGCGTCCGGCCAAAGCCGAAGAATTGCCGTGGCCATGACATGGGCGCACGAATGACGCAGCCGTTCCAGCTCCGACATTCGGGCCCGCTCATCCAGAGTTTTGCGCTCCGTGCCCTGGGGAGCAACGATCGCTTGTTCTTCCGACATGGCTTCCAGAAATGACCAGTTTGGTGAGTCGCGGCCGACCGGTCGGCATGTCCGTGACATGCACTGCGGCGCAAATCAGCACCCGGGATTGCTCGCGATCATGCCGGTTTTCCTTGCGTAGTTGAAAAGCCCTCCTGCGTCAATGACCGGCCGGACATCGCCAAGGGGCTTGATCCGGTGTACCTGGCCCGTGGCGACCTCGGTAACCGTGAGCTCGTCCAGGTTGACGGTCACCACATCTCCCGTGCGGAGCCGGTCGCACAACCGCTCCACCAGTTCACACGGGTACAGCTCCCCCGTGGCGACGCAATTCCGAAAGAAAATCCGGGCAAAACTTTCCGCTAGGACCACGCGGCATCCGGCCGAGCCCAACGCAATCGGTGCGTGTTCCCGGGAACTGCCGCAGCCGAAGTTGCGGCCCGCCACGACAATGGGGTACTCGCTGTCCAGGGCCCCCGGCCGCACGTAGCGCACGGGATACAGCGACTCGGGCAACCCGCTCAGTGCGTAACTGCCAAGCTTCTCGTACTCTTCCGGGATCGTGGGCACCAGGTTCAGATACTGGGCCGGAATGATCTGGTCCGTATCGATGTTGTCCCCCACGACATACACCGGTCCTGTGATTACACTCGTCATGCGCAAGAAGTTGCCGCGGCTCGCGGTCGCAACGCAACGCCGATTTGCAAGCGCCACTGCAAACACAGGCAGCAGAGGGCTGGCCCGGTGCTCGAGCTCCAGAGCCGCCCCGCCCACGGCGCCTGGCCCCGACCCCGGCTGCGTTCCCGGACCCAAACGCCGCCACCTCCCGCCCGGACACTCCACCCGGCAGAGCGGCTTCGGTACCTCCATCGCCCTGTCCACGAAGAGTTCACCGACCGCGAAGGCTTCGCCAGCCCTGACCACGCCCCGGCCGAACTTACCCCTTCACAGCGATTCTTGAACCACGACCGTCCCAACCGCCCCAAAAGGCCGCAAAATCCACGGCTGCTCCTTCGAAGCCGGAACTCAACCCGGGCAACAGCTCGGGGGACGGGATCCCCTCGAATCTTTCCCGACTCCGGCACATCTTGCTGCCTACAACCTCCCGACAGGATCAGGATGCGCCCGGTTGTCCGTGCCCATTCACCCCCTCCACGCTCTCTGCGGAAAAGGGGCTTCTCATGCGCACTACGGCAAATGCCTGCAGGAAAAGGCCTTGTTGGCTCCGGCCCTGCCGGTCCCCGCGCCCACGGAACTGCGGGGCGGCCTTTTCAGTCCTGCAACCCCGGATCCGGTTTGCCGGAATTGCGATTCTGGCCCTGACAAACGCAGCGGTTTCGGCTTAACTGCGGCCTGCCTATGCCGAAGCGCAAGGACATCCACACCGTGCTCATCATTGGCGCGGGCCCGATCGTGATCGGTCAGGCCTGCGAATTCGACTATTCCGGCACCCAGGCATGCAAGGCACTCAAAGAGGAGGGCTACCGCGTGGTGCTGGTGAACTCCAATCCGGCCACCATCATGAC
>JAOADM010000321.1 GCA_026417315.1 Limisphaera sp. | reverse complement strand
TATAAGAGACAGGAGCTAACAAGGGCTTGAAAGCGGCACGCGTTTCCCCAGAGCGTATGCACAAAGCGTTGCGGGAGGAGAGCTGTTTCTCCAGACCACCGTCTTGCAACCTCCTGGTAGCGAAGCGGAGCCGGATCGGATCTCCAGGGGCGGGCTCGTTCGAAACATGCCGACCGCGAGCAAGAAGGAGCCACATCCTCTGAGAAGAAGATGCCAGCCCGGACGCGCCAGGCCGCGCAGCTTCTGCGAATCTGACAGGGCCAAACCCGAGGTTGTCGAAGTCTCGCGTGGGCAACATCGTCGGGGGCGTGGTCATTACATGTCCACGCGCGGGCAAGAACCGCGGGCCTGTCATGGCTTCGGTTGTCGTGGGTTTGTACACGGGATTGGCGTTGTGAGGTTGGTACCTGGTGGGAACGCGGCTCATGGCTGCAGCAGCACCACCCAGTCCTCGTGTAAGTCGGTGGGCGGCTGCCCCAGCGACACCCGGCCTCCCCCATGCACGCGCGTCACCGAACCAATCTGCAGGGAACCTCCGGCGCGAGGGTTGAACCACCGCACAGCGAACTTCCCCCCGACGCCGGTCAGGTCCAATTCGGCGGTGCCACCGCGGGGCAGGTACACCACGTATGGGCCCCCGGGTCGGGCGAGGCAGAATCGGGTGTTTTCGTTTCCGGGGTTGTCCACCAGGGTGTTGGCACTCCGCATGTCCCAGAAGGGGAGGTTGTGGTTACGGAAGAACTCCAGGGCGATGCGGCCGTAATCCCAGGAGCGCTCCCGGCTGCGCCAGTCCTGACAGAGCAGGTCGTTCTCGGGCAGTTCGTAGCCAAAGTAGTATTCGACACCTGTGCCGCCGGCCATGAGGTTCCCCCAGAGGGTAAGTTTTCGGATGTCGTTGAGGTCATAGCCCACTGGATGACCGTTGCGCCTCAGGCCGGCATAGCCCTGGTAACCGGGGTCCGGCGGTACCCCCGTGTCTGCGTTTCCCTGCTCGTCATTGGCAACCACCCAGGGGCGGCCGCTGCGCGCCGATTCCGTGACCCACCGGAGTGTCCAGCGATGGACTTGATGCCAGGCGCATTGGACGGACGCGCCGGTGAGTGCGGATTGTTCTCCCAAGAGAGGACCGTACACCTCCGCTTGCTGATGTGGGTAGGTGTGCAGAACGCGAGGATGTTGGTAGGGATCGGCCCGGCGAAGGAATTCCGCCATGGCGCGAATCTCCTCGGAAGTTTGTGTATTTTCTTCGCCGAGGTTCCAGTTCAGCGCCAGCAGATGGCCGAAACGGGCGATGAGTTCGCGCAGGTAAAGCTTGCGCTCGAGGCCCAAGCGGCCCCCGTCCAACGCTTCGGGCACACGTCCCGGGGTGCGCTCGGGCCCCAGACGTTCGTCGTCGTTCTCGGTTTCCTGGAGCTTGAAGTGGAGGAAAATGCCGAGGCGGATGGCATGGTCGAACACGATCCCCCATTGATCGAGTTTCGAGCAGTCGTAGTGCAGTTTTGCGTCTCGCGCCACGAATGGCCAGACGTTGTCGCCGTCGCCACCGGCGTTGTAGGTGAGGAAAGAGACGGCGTTGCCACCCCGGCTGGCGAGGTAGTTCAGCGCGCCGATGAGGCCCTTTCCCTTGCCGTTTTTCCAGGTCGGATCGCCGGGGCGCCAGTCTTGTACATGGGGCTCCCACGTCTTCAGGGGCACGCCGTTTTTGCGAGCCTCGGTCCCGTCGAAGTCCGCATAGGCGAGCAGGGTCTCCGGGGAGTCTGCTCCGACTTTGAGGAAGTACGTACCCGAACCTGCGAACCGCAGGTGGTGGCGTCCGACATAAGCCAGGCGACCATGGGCGCGAAAATCCCGGCCGGTCTTATCCGTCGGCGTCACGGTGAAACTGCCGGTCTTGCCGTGATATGGCGCCAGGGGCTCACCTGTCGGCGTGTCATCGACGGCCACGAGCGGGCCTTTGAGGAGGGAAATGGTGTACGTCCAGACACCAGGCTTGTCGGGCGCGAGGTGGGCGCGCCATTTCGTGCCCGACTCGGCCGAGGTTTCGGCGGCCTGCCCATCGGCAGCGAAATAGCCGGGCACCAGGTAATCCGGTGCACCGGATTCGTGTCGGAAGCGCACGGCGAACCGGTAATCCGTAAATGGATTGGGCGAGGTGTCGCGTTCGTGTGCGAAGGGACCATCCAGCGTCAGCGTGACCTTGTGCCATTGCTTCAACTCGCCCGAAATGCTCACGGACCCGTTGCCGTCCGGTAGCCGGGGGTGGTTCAATTCGGAGCGGGCGACCCGCATCTTCCCCGGGGAAGCAGACGTTGTCCCGACGTGCGAGCCGGGCGGACGCGTGTGAGAGGTCGTCCCGGTCGAAGTCAGCTGCGCCATCCAAGGTCCGGCGGCGCACTGACAAAGCCCCATCAAGATCGCCGCGCCCGGGCGGACCCAGGCAGCGATCCTGGTCAAGAAG
>JAOADM010000031.1 GCA_026417315.1 Limisphaera sp. | reverse complement strand
GTGTTGGGTGCACTGGGACTGCTCACCGCCCTGGGGGTGTGGTGGTCCCGCCGCGTCCACGTGCGACCCCGCTGGGCGGTTGCGGCACTGGCCGCCGGACTGATGTTGTTCGTGTTGCTGGGCGCGGCGCCCGAGAGCGACCTGCTGGCCCACGGCGGCGGCTTCGGCGCCGGACTGCTCCTGGGCGGTGTCCTGGTGCCCCACCTCACCCGCACACGAAGCGGCGCGCTCAATCTGCTGGCCGGCTGGATCGCCGCCACACTCACCATCCTGGCGTGGTATCTGGCGCTTCGCTGACTCGCGTCTCGCCGGAGTCAGCGTCGCCTTTGGAGCCCCGGGGGTGGATGCCCCGTGGCGCCGCACCCCCGCACCGCGGTCCCTGGCACTCGGGCCCTGCCTCCGGCCACGGTCGAGGCGCCTACTTGTTGAAGCGGAAGTGCATCACGTCGTAGTCCTGCACCACGTAATCCCGGCCTTCCAACCGCTGTTTCCCGGCGCGCTTGGCCCCGGTCTCGCCGCCGTACGCAATCAGGTCGTCGTAGCTGATCACCTCGGCCCGGATGAAGCCCCGCTGGATGTCTGAATGAATCACCCCTGCCGCCTCCCAGGCCGTGGCCCCTTTGCGGATCATCCAGGCGCGATTCTCTTTGCCGCCCACGGTCAAAAAGCTGATGTAACCGGCGGCCGCGTAGGCCCGCAAGACCAGCAGCTCGGGTCGTTCCAATTCCTCCGGGGTCGCCACCACCAAGGGCCGCGCCGTCAAAAGTCCCGCATGCACGGCCATGGCCTGGCGTTCGTCCGGGGACAAAGCCGCCTCGGCCGCCGACCGATCCTGTTCCAAGGCGGCCTTCAGCTTCAGCAGGGCGCTGCGCTCCACTTCGGAAGGCGTTCGGCCCAGCCGCGTCTCGACGAACTCCAAGTCCTGCAGCAATAGATCGGGGCGGCGCTCCGGCGCCACCACGAACACGTCGGCCGTCGACAACGCGTCCTCTCCCACCACATCCACCTGGACGTAGGTCTTCTTCTTGGCTTCGACCAGTCGGTCGGCCGCGTCCAGACGCGGGTCCTTCACGTTGTGCCGTCCGACGACCAGTTGCGGGATGCCCAGTGCACAAATCTTCATACGAGGGGGCGCATTACGCGGCAACCGGGCCGCGCAAGTCAAGGTTGGTGTCGTGGAAGGCGAGTCCAGGATCACGCGGAAGGAAGATCGGAGAAGGCCGGGCCCATTCTCCGAGGGATCGACGACCGGAGCTCAAATACACAGAGCTCCAGAGGACAGTGGCTGGTCCATGCGCACCGGAGGCCGCCGGTGCTCCTGCCGCAGCGGTGGGGATCCATTCTACCCTCCGGACTTTTGAGCACGGCGACGCAAAGCTCCGTGGCCCATGCCGCTGTAACGACGATCCGATGTTGCGCACCGGTTACATCGCCGTCCCGGTCGCCTCGAAGCGGGCGGACAAGTCGCCCAACGGCACCATCTGCCGGCCCCGCAGAGCGCAGGGGCGCAAGCAGCCTCACCCATCGTCCGCAGAGGGGGCCGGAACCATCGCAGGGACCTTGCGTCGCCAGAGCTGCGCGGAACGCCGGGAAGTTACTTCCTCGTACCGGTTGGTCAGCCAGGCCACGAACACCGGCTGGGCCAATTCCACGCTCTCTTCCAGGATCAGCCACTCCACTTCGTAAGCATCAAGATACTCGGTGACCTTCGACCACGTGATCTGTCCACTCCAAAACCGTTTGCGCGGCAGGATCAAAAGCTCGGGTGGCGGCAGAATGCGAGCATGCGCCAGCTCCGGATAGTAATGGGGCCCGGCGTAACACCAGCGAGCTTTCCCCGCCGTCTCTTGGAGATGGGGCGAAAACACGGCATTCAGTCGATTGCCCTGAATCACCACGTTCGCCCAGAAGCCGTGCAATGCCGACGTGCCAAAACCCACCCAGAGGGCGGCCAAGGTCGACAGAACGATTACGCCTGCCCATGGCTGCATCGTGCTGGCCTCGCTTGAAAGCCCCTTGGGGTGAGAAGCCATGCCCGCACGGGTTGTTCCGCCCCACCACGCACGCAAGGATTGCGCCGCCGACGCCACTGCCAGACCACCCAGCACGGCCAGCGGCACGGCAAAGTGAAACTCGTAATAAGGCCACCACGGATACGCCACGGCCTTGAACAGCAACGCTCCCAACCAGGCTCCGACAGCAAAAACTCCCACCGGTGGCAAACCGGTTCGGACCACGGCCATCAGACCGAAAACGCCGCCGACCAGCAGCGTCGGGCTCACCGTGCCCAGGAGGGGGACGGGACCCGGGTCGAACGTGGGGTCGGCCAACGCCCCGCTCCGGGCGGCCCAGTGCGAACCCAGCAACCATTCCCAGCGAAACGAAGGCGAGATCCACGCCAGCGCCGCGAAAGTTACAGCCCATCCCATCAACCAGATTGGTGCCAGACGGAGGGACCCCCGCCACCCGAACAAACGCCAACCCAACAGTGCCAAGCCCGGCGCAATTACCGCTGCCGTCAACTTGAGGTGCAGGGCCGCGGCCATCACGGCGCCCGACGCTGCCACCCAGAGCCAGGGCCGCGACTCCGCCGCCTGGGCCAACAACGCTGCCGCCACGACGGCCCACGCCAGGGCGGGCCCCTCCAACATGGCGGCGAAGCCCACATTCAACGCAGACCGGCACCCCGCCCAAAGAAGTCCTGCCGCCACCATTCCCAGCCATCCCAACCGCCCGCCGCCCATCCATGCCAGGGCGACCCACATGGCGGCCACAGACACCACTGTAAAGCCCCGGGGCACCCACGGTCCCTCCCCGAGCCAGCGGCACAAGGTCGCGTTGATCAGCGTGTGCAACCAGGGCTGATCGTTCCACACGCGGCCGAGCAGCTCCGGATGCTGAACGGCAAACTGAATCTTGCCCAGCTCCCAACCGTCGTCGGAAGCCACACCTCCTGCGCCTCCTGTAAAAGCATACCCCACCCCCAGGGCGCCCAGGATCACGGCCAGCCCCCATAGGGTTCCCTGCTCAAGCAGGCGTTTCACCCGAGGTCTCTCGCCGAACGCCAACCAAGAACGCCCGTGAGGAAGAACCATACCGCCAACGTCATACGCCATTCAGCCTCATGGCGGGCCAGCCCAGGGATCCACGAGCGCAACCCGGCCAAACAGGGACAGGGCCCCTGTTCGGGCGTCTCCAAGAACTGCCAGGTCAGAAACCCAGCCCCCACCGTCGCAAGCACCAGCCCCGCAGCAGAACCGGGCAGGAGAAGAACCGCCGCGCCCGCTCTGATTTCGAGAACTCCCTGGACTCGGGCCCGTTGCTGCCATCGAACCGTCTCCTCCGGCGCCAGCTCCGGTATGCTGGCTTCTCCCGGAGGGGCGGGCGCCGCCACCTTGGCCAGGCCCAGTCCCAGCAGAACCAGCGCGGCCAGTACGAACACCGGCCGCAGAGGATCTGGCCTCGATTCGGCCCTTGTTTCCATCTCGCTCATTTGAGCCGGTCGACCCGAAGCGCTCCGGAGCTTTGCAGGGTGGGCGCACCAACCCGGCTGTCCTCCCTGGCTTCTTGATCAGCTCTGGCTCGGCCGTCGCCACCACGACTTCCGGCTGCCCCAAATGAGGACCAACAGGCCAGCTCCCAACACCCCCAGCAACACTGCGCGCCGAAAATTCTGCCATGAATCGAGCCCGGGCAATCGAGCGAGCAGCTCATCATCGTCTGCCGGCCTTCGGACCCATTGGCCCCTTGTATCGCGTACATACCGGACGTCATTGGACACCAGGTAAACCCTGGCGACCGGCTCGACCCGTCCGCGGAACATCTCCGGGAAGTATCCCTCGGGAGCCGACTCGTCCACACCAAACTCGATGTCATCGACGTAGTTCGTGTGGCGCAACCACCCTTCCCGGACATCGAGCTCCTCCACCACGTATAGCCATGGGGGAAAATCCCGTTCCGGCAAATACGCGTAGGACACGCGAAAGAAATTGGTCGGCCCCGGCCACCCAAACGCCTCGAACACCAGTTCCGTGGGGCGGCCCCGGTGGTCCACGCGCGTAATGCGCCCGCGGCCGCCCGGTCTCCGGAACCCGCCCTCCTCGGGCCCGACTTCAAACTCGACGTCGTTCAGCCAACGCAACGTCCCTCCCCCCAACGGGTCCAACCCCAACCGCAGATCACAGAGCATTTCCGCATCTCGAATCGCGCGCATCTCGTGATGCCTGCCGCGTCCTCCCGTGGTGTTGGTTCGAAAGGTAACCTCCAACACGTTCTGCGAATCGGTAAGTGACCAATAAAAATAACGGTTGCGGCCCACCACGGTTTCCAATCCAGCGGACACAGGCTCAAACGTGTATGTGGTCCGCCTGCCTCGTGTCATCGGAACCACGCGGCCTTTCTCCGTCTCCAGGTACCGTTTGTACCATCCTTCGGGCTGCCAAGCCGCCTCGAACCGCTCCAAAACAAACAACCGAGGCAGGATGCGCTCCGAGGCGCCAGAGCCCGGTTGCGGAGCCACAGCCACGCTCTTTCGAGAATGAGACCGGCGATACGTCACATGCTTGATCCATGGGAGTTGGGTCAGATACTCACGAAACATCTGGCCCGGTTCCGCGGGGGCGCCGTGCGCGGTTTCAGCCCCGATCGCGTGGGGTCCGGCGCAGACCAGCCAGGCGCACAACGCGCAGATCCAGGCCTGCATTCGCCCCGGTGCTCCGCAAGTCGCTGATGCTCGCTTTCCTTTCACCTCCGCCATTTTCCGCTGCCCAGAATGGTCTGTAAACGCGGTTTCTCCAAAGGCAAATACCCGTCGGATGGGCTGCTCTGGAACAACTCCGGCCGGCAAGCGCGAATTCCCCCTGCGGAGTGAAACACCCCCCTTCCGAGACGGGTTCCCCCGGCTCCTGTGCAACCTTCCCGAGAACGTGCTGCGCCCCGCCCCCGAACGGGAATCAGACGCACCCGCTGCTCTTCGGTTATGGTTGTCCTTGGCACGTGCTGCCCTGCACAAATGCCCCCACGAAGTACCATCGTTCGTTGGGCCATCTGGGACAATTGTATCGGCACCGGGGCCTGCCGCCAGTATAGAACTCCGTCCATCCCCAACTGAACGGCGGCGCCTGCGCCACCCAATAGTAATACGCATTATCTTCTGGGCTCTCGCAAGTTCCGTTGGCCGTTTTTACTGAGAGAGGACAATCCCGAATGATGGGAACGTAACAGGCCACAGCCGTCATCGCCCCGAAGCAGCAGGCCAGGACCAGCGATCAAGGCGATCGAGTGAACCGGGCAACTCGTTGGGACGTGAAAGAAGTTTTCATGCCCCTATTGCACCAAAAAAAACGTGTCAAGACCCCGTCTGGGAGCGCTCGTGGATCCATTCCCGCGGCAGAATCCTCCGCTGCCCAAGGCGCTCTGCGACCCCATACCCCGACCAAAACCGGGACCGGGCCCGTGACAAACCCGGGCAAATGGCGCGACGCCGCCCGAGCAGAAGGTGGCCTGTTTCGCGCGTGTAGCAAACGGAGGGGATCTTTTTAAACCAGCCCCGGGCGATGCCGCAGATTATCCGGCGCTCCACAACGCCATGGCAGGGCGCGCCAGCGGCCGAGCGCACCCTTCCCTCTTGCCGCGGCGGCCGCCACCAGGAGTACGACCGTCACACTCACCAATGAGCAGACCTGAGTCCTCCCGCGAGCTCAGAGAGTGCTCGGAGTTCCATGCGCCGCTCGGCTTTGCCCCCCAAGACCCGCAGGGGCTCCGGGCTGGGAGGCGCAGGATCGCGGCCGCCGGAACGCAGCACCAGGCGTCAGAAAAGACTGAGCAAGTCGGCTCTCCCACGCGGTTTGCATCGGCCTCGAGAGGCATCATCCAAGCAAGGCGCGCGCCGGCTCCCACGGAAGCACGCGCAGCTCGCTTCGGCAAACGAGCTTTCGGTGGCGGATGCTGCTGCGCAGGATTGCCCGGCTCGCCCGCAGCGGGCATGTTCTGCGGGGTGATGAGCATGCAAATTCTGCTGCTGGCACCCATGAGTGCCTCGAGTCACCGCCTCCGTGACCCCCCGGGGTCGGGAGCCGCTGCCGAGCCACTAAGAACTCCCGCGGGCTTGAAGCGCCCCGTTGCCCGGCTTCTCGGTGCGTTCCACGCGTCAACGAATCCTCTGATTCCAAAGGCATCGTGATGGGCCACCATCCCGCCGAACCCGTGTTCCCACCCATCAAATTGTCCTCTCCGCACACCCGGGAGTTCTGGGAAATTCCCGTGCTCTACGAGGATGACCACCTGCTGGCGGTGGACAAGCCGGCCGGGCTGTTGAGCTCGCCCGACCGATACGATCCGCAGCGCCCGAATCTGATGCGACTGCTCCACGAGGGCATTGCCCAAGGCAAAGCCTGGGCGACGGCTCGCGGGCTGACCTACCTGGCCAACGTGCACCGGCTGGATTTCGAAACCAGCGGAGTGCTGCTACTGGCCAAGACCCGCGAGACCCTGGTCCAACTGGCCCGACAGTTCGAGCTCGGCAACCCGGAAAAACAATATGTGGCCCTCATCCACGGCGAAGTGAACGAGGAGACGTTCCGCGTGGAAGTCCGGTTGGCCCCCGACCCCAGAGAGCCTCAACGCATTCTGGTGGTCCGGAAACGGGGGAAGTTGTCCGTCACCGAGTTCCGGGTGCGGGAGCGCTATCGTGGCTACACGCTGCTGGAATGTCGGCCCCTGACCGGCCGGACGCACCAGATTCGCGTCCATCTGGCCCATCGGCAATGGCCCGTGGTGGGCGACAAACTCTACGGGGGTCAGCCCTTGTACCTGTCGCGGATCAAGCCCGGATACCGGTTCAAACGTGGGGAGCCCGAACGCCCCTTGCTGTCGCGTCTGGCGCTGCACGCGGAGCGTTTGCAGTTCCTTCACCCGGTCTCGGGTCAACCGGTGAGCATCGAGGCGCCCTGGCCCCGCGACCTCGAAGCGGCCGTGAAGCAGTTGCGAAGATACGCGGCCCTCTCACCGGTCCGCCACGAGGGGCCAGGTGGTTAGCGAAGGCCGGCCCGGTGCCCGGGCATTCTGATGGGCCGTCGGTGCGACCAATCCAAGCCTTGCTACGCCCCGAGGCATGGCCGCGCCCCCATGGAGTCTACGCTCCCCGGTCGATGAAGCCCAAGGGCCAGGATCGGAACGCCGGGCGCCGTGTCGCTCGACGGGACGACCTATTCAGCGCTTGTTGGATTCCGGAATCAGCGCCTCCAAAATCGGCCGGACCCAGTCGTCTTTCTGCATGTCCCAAAGAATGAAATCGCTGTCGAATTGCCAATAGGCCCAGCTCCAACCGCGCGCTTCAGCCTCGCGGGCCACGGTTCGCAGGTAGCGCACGCGGGCCTCCATGGGGGCCTTGTCGTAAGCGCCGAACTCGCCCAGGAAAACGGGCCGTCGGTGTTCCCGTGCCCACGCCGCGACCGCGTCGAAGTCGCGTCGAATGGCGGCCACTTCCTCTTCCGTACCCTTCCAATCGATGCCGACCTGATTCTGTTGGCCCGTCCAGGCAGCGCCCTGATGGGTGAAGGCCATCGGCTTGTAATAATGCACCGTGACGATGATCTGGCGATCGGAGGCCGGCAAATCGAGCTCGTGCAGATGATCCACCGAATTCCAAAACGCCGGTCCGATGATGACCGTCCGATGCGGATGCTGCGGTCGAACGATGGCCAGGGCGTCGCGGAGCCACTGATTCCAAGCGCAGGGGTCAGCTTCTTGCAGGGCTCATTGAGGAATTCGAACATCACGGAATCCGGCCAGGCCGTTCCCCGGGCGGCAATCTGCCGCCAAAAGGCCAGGAACCGTTCCCTCGTGCCCTCCGGGTCCTCACCCACGGCGTTGAACTCGTGAAGATCGAGAATCACCTGAAGCCCCTGCCCGGTCGCATGGCGGATGGCCCACTCGAGGGTGTCCCACCAGGCGGGCCGGAGGGCCCAGGAAGCACCCGCATCCATGTGGCGGAAGGGATGAAGGTTGATGCGCACGGATTGGAACCCGGCCTCCCGGATGAGGCGAAAATGCTTCTCCTGAAAGCGCCCCTGTTGTCGGTCCCGCCAGATGGGGTCGTAACCCAGGATGTTCACGCCCCGTCCAAGACGCTGGTTTTGCGCGAATGCATCCGCAGGCTGCGCCGGACCCGGGATGGCTGTCGCGAGTGCTGACAAAAGGCAGGCCACGAGGACTGGTCTCATGCCGAGCCAGACGCGCGCCCGGGCCGGTTTATTCAACGGAGGCAGCCGAGTCGCCCGGCCCAGCCCTGACAGGGCCCGGGCACCGCCCATGGGCCCGAATCACCGGCGGCCTCGGGCATCGCAGCCCGCCATGCCGAAATCGAATCGGCACCCCAAACCTGTCCCCGGCCGAGCGGATTTCACTGGGATTTGCTGCCACCTCGAATGCCCGGAGGTTGCCCGGGACCGCACGAACAGCCATGCTGGACCCCGTGGAAACTGCGATCGAGCAGGCGGTGTTTTATGACACGCATTGTCACCTGGCCGATCCGGCCTTTGCCGGAGATTTGGAGGCGGTGTTGGACCGGGCCCGGGCTGCTGGCGTTCGCGGCATGGTGGTCATTGCCACGGACCTGACGGAAAGCCGCCGCTGCATCGAACTGGCCGAGCGTCATCCCGATTTGTATGCCGTGGTGGGATGGCACCCCAATCATGCCGCAGAGGCGCCGGAGGACCTGCGCCCCGCCCTGCGCGAACTGGCAACACACCCCAAGGTGGTCGCGCTCGGAGAAACCGGCATGGATGCCTTCCGGCTGCCGGCGGATCCGACCAAACGCGAACCGGTGTTGCACATTCAGGAGCGCCTTTTCCGACAGCATCTGGAGGTGGCGGCCGAGACCGGGCTGGGCTGCGTGGTGCACCAACGGGCCATTTTCGATCGGACCGTGGCCGTCTATGCCGAGTATGCGCCGCAGGTGCGGGCCGTGTTTCACTGCTTCGCCGAACCGGTCGCCGCGTTGGAGCGGCTGCTGGCGCTCGGCGCCCGTGTGAGTTACACGGGCATGACCACCTTCCGGAAAAACGACGGCTTGCGGGCCACGGTGGCCGCCACTCCGCTGGACGCGCTCATGCTGGAAACGGACGCCCCGTACCTGGCACCGGAGCCCTTTCGAGGACAACGCTGTGAACCGGCCTTCGTGGTGGAAACCGCTCGCACCGTGGCCGCGGTGAAGGGAATCACCCTGAACGAACTGAGCCGCTGTACCTGCGCCACTGCCGAACGTTTCTTTCCGCGCATGCGACAGAAAAACTGAGCAGCCGCCTCAGCCGGACAGGGCGGGCGGACGCATGCAAGAGCCGGTCGGTCGCCGGCATGCCACTTGGCGGTACATCCAACGGGCGAGGCTTCGAATGCCGGGAAGGCTCATGAGCCATCCGCACGCCCACAGCCACCAGACGGCGCGACACAGGTGGGCGAGAGCATCCGCGCCTCCGTAAATGCGTCCGTCGGACGTCCGGACTTTCAGTTCATCCGCGGCGGCTGCGCTTCCGGCCAGGGCGGCCCGTGCTCGCGCGCTCTGCAGCGGCTCGAATTGAAAACCGCGCCGGATCCACACGGGACCCATGCGGCGGACCCATCGCGTGCACCAGCGACACTGGGCATCGTAGTAAATCCAGCCCTGCGGTGTGGATCGGGGGTCGAGATTCATGCCTGTGCAGGTCCCAGAGACGCCGCGCCCGCCTCCGGCGTCACCGGGTCGAGACGGGACCCGGCAAGCACCCGTGTGAAGCCGGCGCGCACTGGATTCTCTCCGCGTCTGAGGGGCCCGGGAACGCAAGAGCCCCTCGGCCGGTGCGACCGACCGGCACGGGGTCCACGGCGGTCGAGGCGGCCATGCAGGCAAAGGGGGCCGGGCTTTTCCGGGGTCAGAACGAACGTCGCGACCTGGGAAGCGCACCTCCCAGCTCTCGGAGTCGCGCTGGATTTCCGCATCCCCGCCCGGGATCGAAACCATGCATCTCTCCAGGGACCTGCATGGCCACCGAGGATCCGGCGGCAAATCACGCAGGGAGGCTCCTCGCAGGTTTCAAGGTCGGCAAGTGCCCGCGTCGGGCCGGTACGGGTCGGGATCCACATGGATGGGCGGTGGATGGTAGGGCATTTGATGCGCTTCGGCGACGGCCGGATGAGTGACCCGGCCGGCCATGATGTTGATGCCCCTGAGGAGGCCGGGATGACGCTGACAGGCCTCCGGCAGGCCGAAATCCGCGATGGCTTCGATGTAACGGTACGTGACGTGTGTGAGCGCCTGGGTGGCCGTGCGGGCGTAGGCGGCCGGCATGTTGGTGACACAGTAATGAATCACGCCCTCCTCCACGAACACGGGGTCGTCGTGCGTCGTGGGACGGGACGTCTCGGCACAGCCGCCCTGGTCGATGGCAATATCCACCAGAACACTCCCCGGTCGCATGCGGCGAAGCATGTCGCGTCGGATCAACCGCGGGGCCCGGGCGCCCGGCACCAGCACGGCCCCGATGAGGAGATCCACTGAAGGCAACAGGTCCATCAAATGCGCTTCGTTGGAGTAAAGCGTGTGCGCCGTATGCAGCGTGATGTCCAGGAAACGCATCCGCTCCAAATCGACCTCGAGGATGGTCACGTCGGCCCCCAACCCTTGCGCCATGCGCGCCGCGTTGACGCCGGCCGTCCCGCCCCCGAGCACCACCACGCGACCCGGCAGCACGCCGGGCACACCGCCGAGCAGGACGCCGCTGCCCCCGTGATGGCGGGCCAGGTAGTACCCGCCCACCAACACGGACATCCGTCCGGCGATCTCGCTCATCGGCTCCAGCAGCGGCAATCGTCCGTGGAGCTCCACCGTCTCGTAGGCGATCGCGGTCACCCCGGAGCGCAGGAGAACCTCGGTGAGGGTGCGATCGGCCGCCAGATGCAGATAACAAAACAGGATCAGGTCCGGACGCAACAGGGGGTATTCCTCGGGCTGGGGCTCCTTGACTTTGACGAGCAGCCGGGCTTCGGCGTACACGGCCGAGGCTTCGGAGACCAGCACGGCGCCGGCTTGCTCGTATTCGGCGTTGGAGTACCCGGCGCCCACGCCGGCGTCCCGCTCCACTACCACGCGATGTCCGCGGCGACACAGTTGATAAGCCGCCGACGGGGACAGGGCCACCCGGTGTTCCTGCCGCTTGATTTCCTTGGGCACGCCAATGGTCATAAGGGAAAGCCGCGGTCGTCCTCCGGGATCGCCGCCGCGGAGCCCTGGGAGCCCGGCGGAACCCGGGCCGGACCGGGGTCCGGGGAATCGGCGGGCTGGGCCGTCTCGGCGCCGGTCGCCCCGCCGGGGACACCAGACCCCGAAAGCGGCGGTTGTTCGCCCCCTCCGGCCTGTGTCGGTGCGCCCGACCCGGCTTCTTGAGCCAGCTTCAGCGGAGGGACGATCCCCTGCGCAAGCACGGGCCGCGCGCCCAGGCGATGGACCAGTTCCCGCAGCGTAATGGCTGCGGCGGTTTGTTTCTCGGCGGCCTGAATCCGCTGATACTCGCCCCAGATCTCCCCGCCGGCCGGCTCCAAAGCGGGCGCCATGGGACTGCCGTTCTCCGTTCTCATGGCCAGCAGCACATCGTGCAGACTGATGGTTTCCAAGGGACGAGCCGGCACGTACGCGGGCTCGGGACCGGCCAGTTCCCACAACAATCCGGCCCTCTGCAGTTGTCCCAGGATCTCCCGGCAAAGGCGCGGCGGAACTCCGAGGCTTGCCGCCAGGCCGCTCACCGACGGAGGCGGCTCGCCGTTTTGAAAGGCCTGCCCCAAACAAGCCATCATGCGGAAGGCCAGAAACTCGCGGCCCCGCTGGTCGATCCGACGGGAAAGTTGCTGCTGCAAATAGGCCTGACGATTCTGCCACGTGTAGGCCACCTGCGCGCCCAACAGCAGGATCACCCACGCCACATAAAGTCCCACCATGAACACGGGTACCAACCCCAGACTGCCGTAGATTTTGAAATTGGTGACCACGCGCGAAACGTACAACACGTTGAGCAGGTTGTTCAGGTGCCAACAGACCGCCGCCAGCAGTCCTCCGAGAAGGGCCGCGGACCACTCCACGCGCGTGTTGGGGACCAGTTTGTACAATCCGGCAAACACCAACCAAAGAAGCAAGACCGGCAGCGCCTGAAACACCAGTCCCCCGACCAGGGGCATGCGGGCCAACCACGCACTCGTCGCCTCCCAATAGGGCCCCGAGCCCAGAGCAATGGCTCCAATCACCAGGAGCGGGCCCAGGGTCATGAACGACCAGTACAGAACCACCCGGAGAAACCAGGGCCGCCCCTGCGGAACGCCCCAGATGTCATTCATCGTGTTCTCCACCCGGGCCAGCAGCAGGATGGCCATGAGAACCAGCGCAATGCTCCCGGTCACACCCAGCTCGGCACTGCGGGTTTGATGGATGAACGCGCGGATGCGCTGGGCCACTGCACGGCGCAGATCCCGCATTTCCGACGTGGATGCCACGGGCGCGGGCGTCCGGGCCGCCCCCGCATCGGCAACCGAAGAACCACCGACGGCCACCGGGTCACCGACAGCGGTCGCTCCCGCCGCGGGGGAGGTCGCATCCGAGGGCTCCACACTCCCCACCAGTCCCGGCGCCCACCAGCCGGCATGCAATTGAGAAAACCACAGGCTGTACTGGGCGCTGGGGGGGAGATTCGTGGTCGGGGCCGGCGGAATCACGGCATGCACGAGCCGATCGACGAAGGCTTCAATGCTGGCCTCGCTTCGGCCCTTGAGCAGGCTGCTGGTCACGCCCAGCACCACCGCCAAAAAAGGGACCAGCGACAACAGCGTGGCATACGACAAGGCCGCCGCCCGCACCGGCCCGCGATTCTCCAAAAACCCCCGCACCACCAGCACACAGAACTGCGCCGTCCGCTCCCACCAGGCGCGCGTGTGAAATCCCGCGTCGGCTTCCCCGATCCATGTCTGACGCAGTCGGCCGGTCCAGGATTCGGTCGCGCTCCCTTCCTTTCCTCGGGCGTGCACGAGTTGACCCTAACAAACCCGAAAGCCCTGTCAACGAAGCCGGCCGAGCGCTGCGGACTCGGTGACAAGTCCTGTTGGCGATTTCCACGCGCAACGTCCCCCGAGCCTATAACCGCTGCCGAAGAGCTTCGCCCAACCCGGCAGCGCGGACCCAAGTCCACCCAGCGGGAGCCGGCCAGTGACCCCCGAGGCGGCAGAACAGGCTCACCCAAGGGGTCGGCTGCTTCATTCCCGACCACACGCCGGCCAGGACGGTGCGCGCCCCGCGCTTCGAGCCGTCGAAGGGCTGATTCGACAGCCGGCCGCGGACCGGCCGGAAAGCCTCCGCCAGTCCACCCTCAAAACCAACGAATCCGCGCGGGCAGGTAACAAACCACCGGAGCGAATGCAGCATCGCGCCCATTCATCGCAACGATCCTCGGCCGCAACCGATCCCCAGGTTTTCCGTTCTTTGAAACCCGCGTCGAGAAGTGGCCGACCGGGCACCCGTGGATCCCACTTGCCTTGCCGGGGATGCCCGGTACAGTGCGCGCCGAAACTCTGGATAACCGTCGCCGGGCGTTCCAACCGTTGCCGGGCGTTCCCGCTTCGCAAGGCCGATGTGGAGCCAGAAACCAGGGACGACATGGAGAAGGTGGCAGCGGTATTGGGAAGCCCTGCTGGGTCTGGTGTATCCGCCCGTTTGCCAGGTCTGTCGGCAGGAGCCAGCCGGGCCCGGCCGGGGTTACGTGGGCCGACGCTGCTGTCAGCAGGTGCGGTGGCTCCGGCCGCCCTGGTGTGCCAAGTGTGGGCTGCCCATCCCGGGAGAGGCCACCGTTCCCTTTGAATGTGCCAACTGTCGGGAGCTGGCTCTCCACTTTCGCTATGCGCGGGCGGCCGTCGCCGCCGACGGCGTGGTCCTGGAAGTGATCCATCGATACAAGTATCAGGAAGCCCTGTGGTTCGAGCCATTCCTGGCCCGACTGCTGGTGCGGGCCGCAGCCGGTCCGGTGCAAAGAGAGGGTTGGAACGCCATTGTGCCGGTTCCGCTGCACCCGGTGCGGCAGCGGGAGCGCGGGTTCAACCAGGCGCATCGGCTGGCGCAGTGGCTGGGTCGGGCCACAGGGTTGCCCGTCGAATCCGGCTGGCTGGAACGCAGCAAACCCACCTCGACCCAAACCCTGTTGAGTCGGGACGAACGGCAACGGAACGTCCGGGAGGCCTTTCGCGTGCGACGCGGCGCCGTCGTGTCGGGTCGCCGCATCATCCTGGTGGATGATGTGTTGACCACCGGAGCCACGACCAGCGCCTGCGCCCTGGCGCTCCGGAGGGCCGGGGCGGCAGAGGTCTGTGTTTGGACGGTTGCACGCGGGCTGTAATCCGCTAGAATGGTCCCGATTGCAGCGGCGCAACGTTGTGTCAACATCCAAACGAAAATCGCCCATGGCGACGACCAGTTTCACGCGCAAGCCCGTGGGGCCGGAACCCAAGGATGCGGTTCCCCAAGCGTCTTCCCCCAATGGGGACCCCGGGACCACCTTCGTGCGGAAGCCCAAGTTGGCCAGCAAGGGACGCAAACGCGACATCCCGGAAGGGTTGTGGACCAAGTGTCCCAAGTGCCAGGCCATGGTCTTCGACAAGGAACTCGACGAGAACCTGAAGGTGTGTCCCAAATGCGGGCATCATTTCCAGATGAGCGCGCGGGAACGCATCCATTCGCTGGTGGAGACCTGCACATTCGAGGAGATGGACGCCGATTTAGCCAGCGTGGACGTCCTCGGATTCACGGGAACCGCCAGCTACACCGCCAAGCTGGAGGAATACCAGCGCGCCACGGGACTGAAAGATGCGGTGGTCACGGGTCTCTGCCGGATTGGCCCGCATTTTTGCGGGCTGGGCGTGATGGACTTTGGATTCCTGGGCGGGTCGATGGGTTCCGTGGTGGGCGAAAAACTCACCCGGTTGATCGAAGTTTGCACGGATCGTGAGCTGCCCCTGATCATCGTCTCCAGCAGCGGCGGGGCCCGGATGTACGAGGGACTCTTCAGCCTGATGCAAATGGCCAAGACCTGCGGGGCCCTGGCCTACCATGCCCGCGCCGGCCTGCCGTTCATCAGCGTTCTGACCCACCCCACCACCGCCGGCGTGATGGCCAGCTTCGCCACCGTGGGCGATCTGATCCTGGCCGAACCCGGCGCGATGATCGGGTTTGCCGGCCCGCGCGTGATCAAGGACACCACGCAAAGCGAATTGCCCCCGGGCTTCCAGACGGCAGAGTTCCTCCTGGAACACGGACTGATCGACGCCATCGTGCCCCGTCCCCAACTGCGCTCGCGCCTCATCACCTATTTGAACTACCTGACCGCCTCGCGCCGTTCCGCCCCGGCCGCGGCCTGAGCCGGCCGTCCGGCGCCGCCACCCCATTGCATGTACTACCGCCGCTTTGGTCGTACGGGCCTGCAGATGCCGGTGTTCTCCTGCGGCGGGATGCGCTTCCAGCACGCCTGGAAGGATGTCGATCCGCTGCAGATTCCCCGTGACAACCAGGAGAACCTGGAGGCGTGTGTGTGGCGGGCGTACGAGCTGGGCATCTACCATTTCGAAACCGCCCGCGGCTACGGCACTTCGGAACTGCAGTTGGGCCGCGTGTTGCCGCAACTGCCCCGCGACCGGATCCTGGTGCAAACCAAGGTGGCCCCCCAACCCTCGGCGCGGGCATTCCTGCGGGAGTTCGAGACTTCGCTCCGGAATCTGCGCCTGGAATACGTGGATTTGCTGGCCATTCACGGGATCAACAACCGAGAGTTGCTCGACCAAACCCTCCGGCCGGGCGGTTGTCTGGCCGCCGCCCGTCAGTTGCAGCGAGAGGGCCGCGTGCGGTTTGTGGGCTTCTCCACCCACGCCCCCACGGCCCTGATCGTGGAGGCCATTCAGACCGGGGAGTTCGACTACGTCAACCTGCACTGGTACTTCGTCAATCCGTTGACCTGGCCGGCGGTGCGCGCGGCGGCCGAACGAGACCTGGGGGTTTTCATCATCAGTCCCAACGACAAAGGCGGCAGGCTGTACGAGGCTTCCGATCGCATGCGCGCCCTCTGCGCGCCGTTGACCCCCATGCAGTTCAACGACCTTTACTGTCTGGCGCGGCCCGAGGTGCACACCCTCAGTTATGGCGTGGCGCGGCCGGGCGATTTCGACGAACACGTCCAGGCCCTGCAACACTACGAACGAATCCGGGAGGTGGTGGCCCCCATCGAAGCTCGGATCCGCGCCGCCATGAAGGCGGAGTTGGGCGCCGACTGGTGCGCGCGCTGGTTCGAGGGCCTGCCCGAATACACGGAAGTACCCGGCCAGATCAATGTGCTCGAAATCCTGCGGCTTTGGACCTATGCCAGGCCGCTCGGATTGCTGGCCTGGGCACGCATGCGTTACAACCTGCTGGGACAGGCCGATCACTGGTTTCCCGGAAACAACGCCGCGCAGCTGGACGAGGTCGCGCTGCGCGAATGCCTGCGGGACAGCCCGTTCGCCGACCGCATCCCCGGGATTTTGCGCGAAGCCCACGCCCTGTTCTACGAGAAGCCCGCCCGGCGCCTCAGCCGCGCCTGAGCGGATCGGCCGACTCCCTCCGTCGCCGATGCGACGCCGGATTGAATTCCTGCCACGGCTTTCTATAGTGCGTGCCGTTCGGAACAAACAACATGAGCCAACCGACCGATGAGAGGCAGCCCTGGGACATCGCCCGGGCCCGGGAGCTGTACCACATAGACCGTTGGGGGGCGAAGTACTTCGACATCAACGAGGAGGGGCACGTCATCGTGCGTCCCTTGCAGGAGGCAGGGGCCGCCGTGGACCTCACCGACGTGGTGGAAGAGGCGCGCGGACGCGGCCTGAAGTTTCCCCTGCTCATCCGCTTTCAGGACATCCTGCGCCACCGCGTCGAGGCCATCAACAAGGCCTTCCAACAGTCCATTCAGGAGTTCAATTACCAGGGCCGCTACCGGGGGGTCTTCCCGGTGAAGGTCAACCAGCTCCGGGAGGTCGTGGAGGAAATCCTGGATGCCGGACGGCCGTACGACTTCGGCCTGGAAGTGGGCAGCAAACCCGAGCTGTATGCGGGCCTGGCCCTCCAGCCGGCCGTTGGCAGCCTGATCGTCTGCAACGGCTACAAGGACGCCGGGTTCATCCGCATGGCCCTGCTGGGTACCAAGCTCGGCAAAACCGTCATCCTGGTCGTGGAAAAACTGGAGGAACTCCGTCACATCATCGCCCAGTCCCGCCAGACCGGCGTCGAACCCATCATCGGCCTGCGGGTGCGCCTGGTGACCAAGGGCTCCGGACGCTGGGCCGGCAGCGGCGGCGAAGACGCCAAGTTCGGCCTCAGCACGGCCGAGATTCTCGCCGCCTGCGAAATCCTGCGCTCGGAGAACCTGGCGCATTGCTTCCGGCTGCTGCACTTCCACATCGGCTCGCAGGTCACGGACATCCTGACCATCAAGCGAGCCGTGCAGGAGGCGGCCCGGTTCTACGCCAAACTCCGCAAAATGGGGTTCCCGCTGCAGTACCTGGATGTCGGCGGCGGCCTCGGGGTCGATTACGACGGCAGCCGCTCCACCTTCGAAAGTTCCACCAACTACACGCTCCAGGAGTATACGAACGACGTCGTCTACTACATCGCCGATGTCTGCGACGCCGAGGGCGTGCCGCATCCGGACATCATCAGCGAAAGCGGCCGCGCCATCGTGGCCCATCACAGTGTGCTGGTGGTGGAGGTTTTCGGAGCCATCGAAAAATGCCCGCCCGAGGCGCGGTTCGAATACGGCGAGCAGGAACATCCCCTGGTGCGCGAGCTGCTCGACATCCGACGCAACCTCGACCGGCTCAACAAACTCGAAGCCTACCACGACGCCCAGGAGCGCCGCGAGGACGCGCACCACATGTTCATCCTCGGATTGATGGACCTGCCGGACAAGGCCAAGATCGAAACGCTCTACTGGGAGATCAGCCGCGCCGTCGTGGCCCACTACAAGGGCCGCCCTCACGTGCCCGAGGAAATCCGCCGACTGGAAGACAGCCTCAGCGACCAGTACCTGTGCAACTTCTCCGTGTTCCAGTCACTCCTGGATCATTGGGCCCTGGGCCATCTTTTCCCCATCATGCCCATCAGCCGCCTCAACGAACGGCCCACGCGCGAAGCCACCCTGGTGGACATCACCTGCGATTCCGACGGCCAGGTCAAACAGTTCATCGATCTGGAAGACGTGCGCGACACGCTTCCCTTGCACGCCCTGCAGCGACGCAACGGACCCAACGGCAGCCCGGGCGCGGTCGAGCCCTATTACCTGGGCTTCTTCCTCATGGGCGCCTACCAGGACATCATGGGCGACCTGCACAACCTCTTCGGTCGGGTCAACGAAGTGCATGTCTTCCTGGATCCGGATGAACCCGCCGGCTACTACATCGAGGAAATCATCGAAGGAACCACCATCGTCCAGTCCCTGGCCTCCGTCCAGTACGACGAAAACGAGCTGAAGCGGCAGATGAAGGCGCAAGTGGACGAGGCCATCCGCTCCGACCGCATGAAACCCTCCGAGGCGATGCGGTTGTTGGACGAATACGAGCGCGGCCTGCGCGAGTACACGTACCTCTCCTTCTGAGGAGCTCACGCGCCGCTTCGGCGGATGCCGGACCATGACTTCGGGCCCCCCTTCCACCCTGCCGCCGGCCGCACTGGGCCCACTGATCCAAGGGTTGTCCCTCCTCTGCTGGGCTCTGCCGCTGGCCGTGGTGATCTGTGTCCAGACCGCGCGCACGGACTGGCTCCGGGCCTGGGGGCTTTGGCCCGCGGTCCTGACCACCGGTCTGGTGTGGGGTGCGGTTCACCGGCTCGCCCAAATCGAGTCGTGCCACGCCGGGCTTCCGACCCTGGAGAAGATCCGGCTGCTGGCTTTGATCGCCTGGGGTTCGAGTCCATTCCTCTACTGGCACGGTCGCCTGCCCCAGCAGCCCTGGTTCGAAACCATGGTGCTGGTGGCCGCGGTGGTGGGGGTCCTCCTCCTTCTGCAGTTCAACCGCTGGTTGCGCGAACTGGCCCCCCTTTTGGCCGACCCCGGCCTGCACAAGGAAATGGCTGTCCTGGTGCCGTGGAACCGGGCCTGGCTACGGGCGGGCCTGGGCCTGCTGCTCCTGGCCGAAGCGATCTCTCATTTCCAGACCGCTCACCCCGCAGCGCTTCGGATTGCCACCGTCCTGGATCGGCACAGCTTCCTTTTCTGGGTGGTGTTTCTCCTGGCCCCGCTGGCCATGACCCTGGCCCTGCTGTGGAAAACGAAGGCTGCCGCCTGGAACGCTCTGCTCCGCCGGGCCGGCACGAATTGAGACCCCCGCCCCGCTTTCCCCCACCGGCTCCGAACCGTCCTACTGGCGTTCGTATTCGCCCTTGCCGATCCGTTTGAACACCGTAAATCCGGCCTTTTTGGCATCCACAATCGACAAGGGCTTGAGTTTTTGCGGGGTGTTGAACGTGCTGATGACCTTGCGCACCGGCCGCTTGCAGGCCGGACAACGCGTCAGTTCCGGGGCGTTCACCGGTCGCATCAGGGTGAAACGCCCGCCGCACACGGCGCAGTCACCTTCGCACAGCTCGTACTCGTACAGTGGCATAGACCCCTAGGATCTCTTCCCCGGCACATATCATCGGCCTGGGCCGCCGGAAATGCAACCGGAGAAGGCGCAGCGGGGCGACCGTGAGGGTCCCTCTTTCCGGCCCGTCATGAGCCTCCTGGTCCCCGGGAAGCGTCTGATCGCCGACCGCCGCGGTCCAGACTCCGACGGGTTTCCCTGCACTGCCGACACGGCGCGGGCCGGAACAGACTGGACCTCCATCGAACCATCCTGCCCTGCCGGGCACCGGCGAAGGTTGCAATCGCGCCAGGGCTCGGCGCAGCGGCCCGGCTCGACCCGCCTATCGACCCGCCTGCCTTTAGGAGCCCGAGCCCTGCCTGCGATTCGTGAACGTGGAGAACAGTTCCAGGGGCAGCGGGATGAAGGTCGTCGTGCTGTGTTCGCTGGCAATTTCTCGCATGGTCTGAAGATACCGCAGCTGCAGAGCGATGGGTTCCTTGGCGGTCATCTGGGCGGCCTGCACCATCTTCTCGGCTGCCTGGAATTCGCCCTCGGCATTGACGATCTTGGCACGCCGCTCCCGTTCGGCCTCGGCCTGCTTGGCCATGGCCCGCTTCATCCCGTCCGGCAGGGCCACGTCTTTGACTTCGACCGCGGTTACCTTCACGCCCCACGGATCGGTCTGGCGATCGATGATCTCCTGCAACTTCTGGTTGATCTTCTCCCGGTGCGCCAGCAACTCGTCCAACTCGGCCTGGCCCAGAACACTGCGCAACGTGGTCTGCCCCAGCAACGCGGTGGCCTTCCAGAAGTTCTCCACCTTCACCACGGCGGCCACCGGGTCCACCACCCGGAAATACAGCACCGCGTCCACGGTCACCGGCACGTTGTCGCGCGTCATGATCTCCTGCTTGGCCACATCGATGGTGACAACGCGCAGGTCGATCTTCACCATCCGGTCCACCAGCGGAATCAGGATCACCAGGCCCGGTCCCTTGGCCCCGATGAGCTTGCCCAACCGAAAGATCACCCCGCGCTCGTACTCGCGGAGGACCCGGAACATTTGCGGGAGTGCCAGGGCCCCCAGGAGAATCACCGGCACCACCCACGACCCCAGGTTGAGTAGACGAACGATCAGCTCTTCCATAAGCGTGTCTCCTGCGTTTGGACCGGGCTCCCGGATCCCCGGTTCGGCCGGAGCCTCTCGCTCCGCACCGGCCGCGGAACCGTCAACCGGTCACGGGTTTGACCTTCAGTGTGAGTCCCTCCACCCCCACGATTTCCACTCGAGTCCCCTCCTCCACGGGCGAGTCGCTCACGGCCGTCCAGTACTCCCCCTCCACAAACACCTTGCCCCCCGAGGCGTCGATCCGCGTCAGCGCCGTCGTACGAAGACCAATCATGCTCTCCCGACCCACCTTCACCGGCAGGAACTGGGCCTTCAGCCCGGCCGCCACCACCCAGACAAAGAACGCCGTGGTGAGAATGACGCCCGGAACGATGTAGCTCAAGGAAAGCCGAAAACCCGGCTCCGCCCGGTTGAACAACATCAACGCCCCCAGCAAAAACGCCACGACCCCGCCCACCGTCAACACGCCATGACTCGGGGCAAACACATCCGCAATGAACAACAGAATCGCCAGGGCAATCAACGCCAGGCCGGCGAGGTTCACGGGCAAAATGGCGGCCATGTACAGCACCAGGATCAGCGCGATCGCTCCCACCACCCCGGGGAAGATCGCACCCGGATTGCTCAACTCCCCGATGATGCCGTAAATGGCAATCAGCATCAGGATGAACATCACCTCCGGCCGCCACAACCGCTGAAACAAGCGCTCTCGCGCCAGCATGGGGATCTCCACCACCTCGGCTCCGGCGGTCCGTAGAGTGCGCTCTTCCACGCTGCGCCCGTCCAGTTGACGCAGCAAATCCGGCACATCGCGTGCGATGATCTCGATCACGTTGAGTTCCAGCGCCTTTTCCGCGGTGATGGAAGCACTTTCCCGGACCGACGCCTTCGCCCATTCCACATTCCGCCCGCGTTTCTGGGCGATGGCCTCGATGTAGCTGGTCGCGAAGTTCTCCAGCTTCTGTTTCATGACCTCGTCCGTGCCCTGACTGCCACCCACCGGGCTCAGCGCCACGGGATGCGCCGCCCCGATGCTGGTGTTCGGAGCCATGGCCGCCACGTGCGCCGCCAGCGTGATGAAACAGCCGGCACTGCCCGCGTTGGCCCCCTCGGGCGCCACATACACCACCACCGGCACGCGCGAGGCGTAAAACGCCTGAACGATCTCCTTGGTGGAGTCCAGCAGCCCGCCGGGCGTGTCCAGCTGGAGAATCAAAGCCTCGTAGCCCCGCTCGGTCGCCACTTCGATCGCGCGGGTAATGTATCCCGACGTGGCCGGACCGATGGCGCCCTGGACACGGATCAACCCCACGGTGGAGGAGGCGGCCGGGACGCTCCCCGCCCACCCCGCAACCATCAGCAGGGTCAACCAGACCACTTCGACTGTCCGCCGGATTCTCATGGATCTTTCTGAGGCCAACATAAGCCCTTGGCCCTTCGGAGCAAGGGGAATCGGTCGGCCCACAAACCCGTCCCCGGAAAGTCCCCTCGCAAGGACGTTCCCACGTCCCGGGCATCCTCCGCGCAGGAATCCGTCCCTCTGGCGAGGGCGCGGCTCAATCATAAAGCAGGGAAAACTGGCGGCGCTGCCGAAACCGATCCAGCTCGGGCTGCCAGAGCGACCGAATCTCCTCCGGGGATGCACCGCGCCTCACCGCCGCAAGCGTCGGCGGGTGCAACAGCAGCGGTTCCAGTCTGGCCACCGGGAATTGCTCCGGATACCACCGCGCCAGCAACGACGCCACGGTCAGCCCCACCAGCACCGGCCGCACCGCTTCACGGTCGGTCACCACACAAGCCACGCCGCGACAGCGCTCCCCGGCGTGCACGCTGGCGGTGGGGGTGAACTCCACGGGCACAAATCGGATGCCCGGCAGCCCCGCAGCGTTCAGCTCCTCGGCCAACCGGACGTCCTCGATGTACGGCGCCCCGATCCATTCGAAGGGGCGGTCCGTCCCCCGTCCCACTGACACGGCCTGCTCCAGCAATCCCAGGCCGGGATACAACAGCGCCGCCGTCAAGCTGCGCATGTTGGGCGAGGGATTCGTCCACGGCAGACCCGTCTCGTCGAACCACTGGCTGCGCCGCCAGTTCCGACACCGGACCACCGTCAGGGGTACCGGCAACCCATGCTCATGGCGATACAGCTCTGCCAATTCCCCCACCGTCAGCCCGTGACGGATGGGCACATCATAGAATCCCACAAAGGTGGGAGCCGCCCCAAGCAAGGGCCCTTCTTCATGCCGGCCCGTGATCGGGTTCACGCGGTCCAGAACCACCACCTCCTTGCCGAGCTCGGCCGCAGCCTCCATCGCCAGCCCCAACGTGGCGGCATACGTGTAAAACCGGCTCCCGATGTCCTGGACATCGAAAACCAGCGCGTCCAGATCGATCAGGTGCTCCCGACGCGGCCTTCGATTCGGTCCGTAAAGACTGACCACCGGCAGTCCGGTCACGGGATCGATCTCGTCCGGCACAGGTCCGTCACGACCGCCCTGCAAGCCATGTTCGGGGCTGAACAGGCGAACCAGCTGCACCTCCGGGGCAGCCTTCAACAACACCGCCGTCAGCACCCGGTTCCGATCATGCCCGGAATGATTCGTGATCAGGCCCACCCGTTTGCCGCGCAAAGGAGCGAATCCCTCCCGGGCCAACACGTCGATCCCGTTGAGCACCGGCTCTGTACCGGCCCGCGAGGCGCGCGTCCGCATCGGAACCCCGGCCTCGCGCCGGGGCAACGCGCCGGGTACATGGGCGAAGTTGAATCCCACCACGGCCTCCGCCGCCAAGGTCCCCAATTCGTAACGCAAATCCCGCACGCTGCCCTGCTCGGTGGGGTGATTCCGGTTGCACAGAAAAAGCACAAACGTTCCGGAAAACGGGTCGATCCACAAACTCGGGCCCGTCCAACCGGTGTGTCCGTAACTCCCAAGCGGAAACCAACGACCCCGGGGCACGCTGTACGGCGAGTCGATGTCCCAGCCCAGCCCCCTCCGCGCAGGCACGGTGCCCGGCGTCTGGACCGTGGTCATGAGACGCACCGTCTCCACCCGAAAAATGCGGCGGCCGTCCAGCTGCCCCTGGTCCAACAACATCCGTGCGAAGCGGGCCAAATCCGCCGCGGTGGAAAACAATCCCGCGTGCCCCGCCACTCCGCCCATGCGTCGAGCCGTCGGGTCGTGGACCGTCCCCCGCAACACCTGGCCCGAGGGCAAACGCTCCGTGGGGGCAACGCGCGACCAGACTTCGGCCGGGGGACAGAATCCCGTGTCCACCATGCCCAGGGGCCGAAACAATCGTTCCCGACAAAAAACGTCCAGGCCCTGCCCGCTGATTCGCCGCACCAATTCGCCCAGGATCATGAAGTTCAGGTCGCTGTAAACGAACGCGGTCCCCGGCGGGGCCAGCGGCTTTTCCCGGGTGATCATCGCCAGCGCCGTTGGCGCGCCGGACCATTCGGGCTGCAGCGGCAGGCCCGGTCGCAATCCGGATGTGTGCGTGAGCAAATGCCGAATCGTAATCTCCTCGCGTCCCCCGCCCGCAAATTCGGGCCAATACCGCGCCACCGGTTCATCCAGGGCCAGCCGGCCATCCTCGATCAGCAACATCACCGCCGGAGTCGTGGCCACCACCTTGGTCAACGAAGCCACGTCGAAAATCGTATCCACGGTCATCGCCTCCCGCGCGGGCTCCAGCGCCCGTTGACCGTAGGCGCGAACGTACTGCCGGCCTGCGCGCTCCAACCACAGCACACCACCGGGAATCCGGCCCTCGCGAATCGCGGTCTCGATCGCCTCGTCGATCTGCCGCAGCTTCTCCGAAAAGAAAACCGCCTCTGCGCCGTCCTGCGCCATGGCCGGGTCCCCCGCCCAAGCTACGGCCCAAATGACAAACCCGACACAGCAAGAATCCCACCTGCACCTCCGGCGGCCCGAACGCGGGCCGAAGCCCTCGACCCTCGGCAGTTGGGGATCAGGGGTCTCCATTTCTCAAGGTCGGCCACCCCGGGGAATGCTTCCCCTGTCTCACCATCGAAACGGCCCCGGTCCCGCATCGAGACCGCACCCCTGGCCGAGGGCGGCCATCGCTGTCAGCCCGGGCCGGGCCGCGCCCCCGAACCCGGTTCCAGCGCCCGGGCGTTTCTCCTCCGTTATCGTGCAATCTCCCGCGGGGTCGCATCGGGTTGACTCCGGGCCCCGCGCTGGCCCGAGCCCGTCCTAAAGCCGGCGCGGGTGCGGCCCATACCGCCCCGTTCACCTGCCCACCACGTGCCCATCCGCGGCCTTGCTGCAAGTCGGGTAGGTCCCGACCGGATTGATCGTATACGTCCCGCCCGCCGGGCACTTGGGGAACACCTCGTTCTCGATGAAAGGCAACAGCTCCTGCTCCGTGGGCGTGTCACTGTCGCTCTTGCCGTTCTCCAGGGCCCACTGCTGCTTGGCGCTTTGGATCATGCGCAGATTTGCCACGCACACCTTGGTCTGCGT
>JAOADM010000320.1 GCA_026417315.1 Limisphaera sp. | reverse complement strand
AGATGTGTATAAGAGACAGTTGCAGGGCTGATTGAACGGTGGCGCGCACATCGGGGAAGTCGGCGAGGTTGTGCTGGACCTTGTTGAGGACCAGGTAGCAGGCGCTGCAGGGGGCCAGCAAATCCTGCGAGCCGGCCCGCTCGGCCAGCGCGAGGTTGCGGGACGCCAGCACGGCGGCCTGCATCTCATCCACGGACATGTAGGCGGTGGCGCCGCAGCAGTTCCAGTCCTCGAGCTCCTGCAGTTCCACGCCCAGGTGCCGCAGCACGGGCAGCAGAGATTCCTCGTAGGCGCGGCCCAAACCTTTCAGGGAACAACCGGGAAAATACAGGTATTTCATGCGTCCTCCCTGTTTGCGGGCGGCGAGACGGATTGGCCGTTGACCGGACTGAGCATGGCGGCCAGTTCCTCTCGTCGCTGGATCCGTTCCGGTTTGAGGCTGAAGCGGCCGGTGCGCAGCAGGCCCAGCCCCATGCGCCAGGAGCGAAGGAGCGCGCGCCAGTCCGATTTGAGGAACAGTCGGAGCACCAGGAGGGTTTCGGTGATGCGCCCCATCCGCCGTGCCATCGCGGAGAATTCGCGTGCCAGAACGGGGATGGGGAACCGGCGCGGATAGATGCCCTCCTGGATGGCCCGTTGTTTCAGCGCGTACATGATGTCGGTGATGCGGATTTCCCGCGGGCAATCGACCGTGCATGCGTAGCAGGAGGCGCACAACCAGATGGTGTGGCTGCGCAGGACCTCGTGTTTGAAGTCGGCCCGCACGAGGGCCATGACCTGTCGCGGCGTATAATCCATGTAGATGCTGAGGGGACAGGTGCCCGAGCAGGTACCGCACTGGATACAGCTCTTGAGCCGATCGCATCCGGCCAGGCTCATGATTTCCTCCGCGAATCCGCGAACGCGGTCGGCGTCGTATTTGATCGTGCGCTGGATCTGCATGCGGGCTCCTGTCATTCGACAAACTGCTGTATCACTGAAGCTACATTCTGATATCTCATCACTGAAAAACAACGTGCTTTGTCCGACCGGGGCTTTCCGTGCTTTGGCAAACGTTGCCCGTCTTTTGGCGTGTCGGCCCAAACGCGGCGTTCGGCGACGCCGCCGGCGCGCAAGGCCGGGTTTGCGCTTGGGCCCCCGCGGCTTCCGCGGTAAAGGAGGGCATGAAGTTGCGCGGTTTTACCATGAAATTGAAGCCCGGCTGCGAGGCGGAGTATCGCCGTCGGCACGAGGCGCTCTGGCCGGAGCTGGCGGCTCTGCTCCGGGAGTCGGGCATCTCCGATTACGCGATCTTCCTGGATCGGTCCACGGGCACGCTGTTTGCGGTGCAGAAGCTGGCACCGGGACATGATCCGGCCCGGCTGCGGACTCATCCGGTGATGCGGAGGTGGTGGGACTTCATGGCGGATCTGATGGAGGTGCATCCGGATCATGCGCCCGTGGAGGGGGAACTGGAACTGATGTTTTACCTCCCCTGAAGGGGGCGACGGGACGGGTCCGTCCCGACCGGGTGGCCCGGTTTGTGGACTAAAGTCGGGACCGGGTTCTGCCGATCCATCTACGGAGTCGTTGGGCACGCGGCCCGACCGGGGGTGTTTGGCCCGTGAGCGTTTGGAGGAGCCCCGTGGGGAGATTGCCGTGTCCCGGATCGGTCGAGCTGCCCCGGGCCGACCGCCTGCGGACGGCAAAGTCGAGAGTGACCCGCGGGCGGACCCGAGGTTCCGGGATCGCAAATGGGGTGGGCCGCGAAGGCGCCCGAGGAGAGGAGAGTCCGCACGGAGGTGGGACGGATGAGTCCAGCGCGGTTCGAGACGGCGCAGGAGCCTGCCGGCGACGGTGGGGCCGGGCCGGCTTTGTGGGAGGGCACGGGAGGGCCGATGTTGCGAGCCGAGGCATGGATGGTGGGTCATGCGCTGGTGCAAGGGGACCGGTTGATGGAGGTCAGCGCGGCGCTGGCGCAATTGTTGGGCTCGGCGGTGGACACCTGGCGGGGTCGTTCAGCAGCGGAACTGTTTCCGTCGGCGACGGAGTGGTCGCGGGTGAGCGACCGGCTGGCCGAGGCGCGGCAGGCGGGCGCCACGTTTGCGCGGGTGGAGACGCGCCTTCGCAACGGGACGGACGAAGGGCGGTCGGTGCTGTTGTTGGCCGGCTGGTCCGGACGGCCCGAGCATTCCGATTGCCAGTGTTGGTGGTTCGTGGATTTGAATCGGGTCCGGGGGATTCAGGAGGAGCTGGATCGGCGGAGTCGGCAGTTGGCCCTGTATCATCGGTTGGCCGAAGAGGTCCTGGCGGGCGAGGGGGTGGAACCTCCCTTCGACTGGGTGACCCGGGAGGTGGCGCGGCTGTCGGGATTCCCGATTGTGACGCTGGCGACCTACGACGCCGATCAGGGGCTGATGGTGTATCGGGG
>JAOADM010000319.1 GCA_026417315.1 Limisphaera sp. | reverse complement strand
GCGCCACAAAGTCGGAGGGCAGCTCCGACTGCTTCCGCTCCGGACTGCCCCGCACCAGCCCGAGGTTCGTCGCCACCACGGACCCCTCGCCGCTCGGGCCTGCCCTCCACCGGGTACTCGGTTTGCACTCCGGCAAAGCCGCAGCACGAGCCGCTCTCCGACTGAAAGCGGCCAATCGGGGCGCTGCCGAGTTCGGGCTGAGGCCCCGTTGGAAAGCGCGGAGGGCGCTGAATTCTTCAAGCCCACAGACCACGCGGATGCCACAAAAACGGTCGCGCCCCCGGGTTACACGATAGCCACCCAATCCGCCATTCTTCCCGAAAAGCATCCCGGCACCGGCACGCGCCGGGTCCGACTCCTCATCCATTTTCTGCGCAATCTGTGTGCTCTGTGGGCTTTAAAAGAGGTCGAAAGAGGCAACATTTCCTCAAAGCCCCCGCGTAACCTGTGGATTCGGAATGCTGATTCCTCGGTGAAAAGGACTGTTTCATCAAGGTGTTCATGAGCACGTTAAAGCCCGGAAGGGTTTTACCGCCTTCGGGCGTCCGATCGTGTGTCGCAACATCGCTTCGATTCACCAGGCCGGGACAACGCCGCGGGTGGGCAGGCAACGAGGATTCACCTGACCCCGAAGGAGCGACACTGGGTGTAGCTTCCCCGGCCAACGCGCTGGGCGTTATCGGGTCGCGCTGCTCCGGGACGCGTTCAGTACCGGGGGACAGGACTCCCGGGGCGTGGCCCGGGCGGGCGGACAGGGTGCGCCTTCGGCGCGTGGATCATCCGGTGCGATCCGTAGACATTGGAGGTCGTGTTTCCGCGTCCAAGCCCCGGGCTCAAGAATGCCGATCAAGGGTCTTTTCCGTGGGCAGTTTCGTGCCGAGAAGGCCCGAGAAGCTCTGCCGAGTTTTCGGGGTGTCCTGAAATCGGAAGCGCGTCCGCGGACGGGGTGTTGTGCAGGCCCCTGCCGTTTACGATCCAATCAAGCTGAGTCCTTGCCGTTCCTGGAGCATGCGCTCACGTCGCACCCCGTTGACCTGAAAAGGCTCCAGCCAAGGATCCGCTCCTTTCGCAACCAGCACGGACCCATCGCGCCTGCGGCCTGCGGAGCCGGTCGATTGCCCCTGGCGCTCCCACGGGCGGTCCCGTCCTCGCGTTTTGCCGCTTTCGCGCCGGCGCGCTACCCATCCGGGGCCCGCATTCCGGGCCCGCTTGCGAGGCCTATCCGTTGCGGTTTCAGAAGTTGTGGCTTTCGCCGGGCAGCAGCAGGTAGAGGTTCTTGTGGGCGGCTTTGAACCGGCGCACGGCGTCGGCCGTGTCGATGCGGATCGGCGGGAAAGTGTTGTAATGGACGCCCAGGATTTCGTCGCAGCGGAGGAACTCGGCGGCTTTGATGGCGTCGTCCACGCCCATGGTGAAGGTGTCGCCAATGGGCAGAGCGGCAAAGCGCAGGCGTGTGCTCTCGCCGATGAGTTTCAGGTCGTAGGTAAGGGCGGTGTCCCCGGCGTAGTAGAAGGCGCCGTGCGGTGTTTCCACCAGGAAACCGCCGGGGTTCCCTCCGTAACTGCCATCGGGCAGGCTGCTGGAGTGAACAGCCGGGGTGTACTTGACGCGGCCGAAATCGAAGCGGGCCGAGCCCCCGTGGTTCAGCGGGTGGGTCCGCTGGACGCCCTGGCGACCCAGCCAGACGGTGATTTCATAGTTCGATATCACCGTGGCTCCGGTTCGGGTGGCCAGCGCCACCGCATCCGCAATGTGATCGAAGTGGCCGTGTGAAATCAAAATGTAATCGGCCGGCACACGGTTGAGGTCGATGCTCCTGGCCAACTCGTTGGGCGTGATGAAGGGATCGAACAACAGCGTGCGCCCGCCGGTTTCCACGGCGAAACAGGAGTGACCGTAATACGTGACTTTCATGGCCGTCGTCTCCCTGGTTGGGCGCGGTCGGCCCGGGCGAGGCGGTGCAGCGGCCGGTCTGCAGCCGGCACGGGCGCGGGTTCAGGCAGCCGCCTCTTCCTCGGCTCCTTCGAGGAAGCCCTGCAAATGCCGCAGGCGCGTCGGATGCCGCAGCTTGCGCAGGGCCTTGGCTTCGATCTGGCGGATCCGCTCGCGCGTCACGTTGTACATCTTGCCGATTTCTTCCAGCGTCCGCTCGTACCCGTCCACCAGGCCGAACCGCATTTCCAAAATCTTCCGCTCGCGTTCGGTCAGTGTGGCCAGCACTTCCGACAGTTTCTCCCGCAAGAGGCTGTAACTGGTGACCTCCAGCGGATTCTCGGCCGTTTTGTCCTCGATGAAATCCCCCACGCTCACGTCGCCGTCGTCGCCGACCGGCGCGTGCAGCGAGATGGGTTGCTGGGCCATCTTGAGGAGCGAGTTCACCCGGCTGACCGGCAGGTGCATTTCGTCGGCGATCTCCTCCGGTTTGAGCAGGCGCGCCAACTGACAATAGTCGGATTTGTTCATCGCGTTGGGCAAACCCAGCGTCTTGAAGAACGCCCCGAAGACCGCAGGCAGATATTCATCTGTCTCTT
>JAOADM010000318.1 GCA_026417315.1 Limisphaera sp. | reverse complement strand
CTCCGAGGCCTGGACCGTGTTGGAGCAACAATCCCCGGACCTGATGGTGCTGGATTTGCGGCTGGGCGGGGGAGACGTGCTGGAGTTCATCAAAGCCGTACGGGCGCGTCATGACCGGCTCCGGATCCTTGTGCTGACGCAGCACGACGAACCGGTGTATGTGGAGCGGGTTTTGCATGCCGGGGCACATGGTTACGTCACCAAGGAAGACGCGCCGATGGAGGTTCTGAACGCCATGCGGCAGGTGTTGCAGGGCGGCTTGTATGTGAGTCGCTCGCTGGCCGAACGGATGCTGGGGCAGCAGCTGGTCTCGCGACCGGTTCCACCCGAGGCACGCTTGAAAGACCTGACCGACCGCGAGTTCACGATTTACCAGTTGTTGGGGCAGGGCCTCAGCAGCCGGGAAATTGCGGGACGGCTCGGACTGAGCGTCAAAACGGTGGAGACCCACCGCGAGAACATCAAACGCAAGCGCGGATTGGCCACCACGGCGGAACTGGTGCAGGAGGCGACCGAATGGTGGCGGTCGCGGCAGCTTCCCCTTGCCTGAGCTTTGGGAGGCGCGGACGCGGGCCCGATCCGAGCGCCGCAGGACGCGGCGCCGGTCGAGGGGGAGAATCAGGGAATCCGACGGTTGGCCCTCGACTTGACCCGGAGCCGGGAGAGCAGGGCGGCAATCGTCAGGGGCGGCGGCTGGGAGCGGGGGGACAAATTTGTCCCCAGAATTGGGGATACCCGCGACGCGTCCGATTCGCCATAGTGTGGTTGGCTTTGATGCAGAAAGGCAGTGAATACCGTGTGCGATTGACGAGGGCGTAAAGCTGCCGCGCCGCATCGAGTGCGAGACAAAAAGCTTTGGTTCTCGAGTGAAGGGCCGGACGTCGAGTCCGGCCCTGCGCTTTTGTGGAAGCTCCTGCGTGGGCACACAGCCAAGGGGCCGCACCACGGGAGAACCGACGGGCTCCGGCACCGATGGGCCCCGGGGCCGAGCGGGGGAGGCCCGAAAGCGACGGAGCCGGGCTCGTGAGCGGGCCCGCGGTGGCTTGCGGGGGCGTGGAGGTTTGACTAGGGTTCGGGCCATGACATACGACCCTGCTGGCAGACCGGAAGATGGTGCGCCCAGCGTGTCAGCCCCGGGGGCGCCGCCGGGGATGGTCCCGCCCGTGATTCGTCCTGTGGGTTCGACTCCGCCGCAACGTCGAGGAGGGCGGGGTTGGCTGGTGGCCTTCGTAATCGTCGCCCTGTTGTTGATGGTGGGGACGGGGCTGGTGCTCTGGATGGCTTCGAGCCTGCTTCACTTGGACGGACTGGGGCCCGCGGTGGTACGGACCTCCGTTGGGCCTCGGCTGGACGAAATCGTCCTGGAGGACAACGACGCTCACGCCAAGGTGGCCGTCATCGAACTGGAGGGGATCATCACCAGTCAGTTGTCGGACCCCATGGGCTTTGACCAGGTGGACGTGTTGCGGGCGCAGTTGAAACGCGCCAGGGAGGACACGCGCGTGCGCGCGGTGTTGTTGAAGATCAACTCGCCCGGCGGGGAGGTGTTGGCCTCGGATGAGCTGAACCGGGCGATCCGGGAGTTTCAGCGGGAGGCCAACAAGCCGGTGGTGGCGGTGATGGGGAACGTGGCGGCGTCCGGGGGCTACTATGTGGCCGTGGCCAGCCGTTGGATCGTGGCCAATGAAATGACGTTGACGGGGAGCATCGGGGTGATCCTGTCGGCCTGGAACTATCGCGGGCTGATGGACAAGGTGGGGATTCGGCCGTACACGTACAAGAGCGGCCGGTTCAAGGACATGTTGAGCGGGTCGCGCGATCCCTCGGAAATCCCGCCGGAGGAACGGCAAATGTTGCAGGCGCTCATCGACGAGATCTTCACCCGGTTCAAGCAGGTGGTGGCGGAAGGCCGGGGCGCCGCGGCGGAAGCGAACGATCCGGAAGGGCGCCGGCTCGTGCCCAATTGGGAGGAGTACGCGGACGGGCGGGTCCTTTCCGGGAACGAGGCGTACAAGCTGGGGTTTGTGGACGAGTTGGGCAACTTCGACACGGCGAAGGCCCGTGCGCTGAAACTGGCGGGCGTTTCGCGCGCCAATTTCGTGCGGTATCAGCGTCGACTGACCTTTGCCGATCTGTTCCCGTTGTTCGGGGAGGGCCGTACGCGCACGGTCAAGGTGGACTGGGGATTGGAACTGCCGCGGTTGGAGCCGGGTCAGATGTATTTCCTGCCGCCGGCGCTGGTGCCTTGAGATCGGGTTGTGCGTGGCGTCACCGTCATTCGGCATCCGTTGATCCGACACAACCTGACGCGGCTGCGGGACCGGCGGACAGCGCCGCAGGAGTTTCGGCGGTTGCTGGGAGAGGTGGCGGCCCTGATGGTCTACGAGGCCACGCGCTCCCTGCGGGTGCGACGGTGCCGGGTTCATACGCCCCTCGAAGAGACGGAGGGCTTCGTGCTGGAGCGCGAGGTGCTGCTGGTGCCCGTGTTGCGGGCGGGTCTGGGCATGTTGGAAGGGATCCTGCAGTTGATCCCGCATGCCC
>JAOADM010000317.1 GCA_026417315.1 Limisphaera sp. | reverse complement strand
GGCCAAGGGCCATCCCGGCGCCCAATACCGCGACAACGCCCTCAGCAAGGCCCGCTTCGAGTTCCGCTGGGAGGATCAATTCAACCTGAGCCTCGACCCGGACACCGCCCGCGCCTTCCACGACGAAACCCTGCCGGCCGAAGGGGCCAAGCTGGCCCACTTCTGCTCCATGTGCGGCCCGCAATTCTGCTCGATGAAAATCACCGAGGACGTCCGCAAATTCGCCGCCGAACACGGCCTCACCGAGGACGAGGCCCTCCAGAAGGGCCTCGAAGAAAAAGCCCGCGAGTTCACCCAACAAGGTGCCGAGGTTTACACAAAAGCCTGACGCCAGTGCCGGGTGCTGCAGCCGCCGCCGTCAGGCGGCGGACCGATCCAAGACAGGCGGGTTCTTCTGCGTGTTCCGTGTGATCTGTGGGCTCTCGAAAAAAACGTAGCCGCCGCCGGAAGGCGGCGGAGGGTCTCCAAGTGACTGCTCCGCGCCTGCTGCCTGATCCGCGTGCTCCGTGGGCTTACAGGAATTCCGTGTGCTCTGCGTGATCTGTGGGTTCTTGGAAAAACAGGTAGCCGCCGCGGGAACGCGGCGGACAATTCGAAAGTCAAGGTTCCGCCGACTCACGTCGGCGGCTACGAGGAAGCCCACAGACCACGCAGAACACGCAGAAGAAGGACCAAGGAGCATCCACAGGTGGGGGTTTCCAAAAAGACGACATGGCTAGGTCCACCGACTCCCGTCGGTGGCTACATTCATGCCCTGGCTCTGCAAGCCCCTCCGGGAAAGTCCTTCTGCGGGCTCTGTGGGTCCTGTGGGCTCTAAGAGAATCCCTGGATTCTGCGTGCTCCGTGGACTTTTGGAAACAACTTGTAGCCGCCGCGTCCGCCGGGGTCCCGGCTCTTCCCTCACGGCCCGAACGGCCACTTGCCCGCGCCGGCGTAATTCTGCACGTAAAAAGGCACTGCGGCCGCCTCGTGCATCACGTACGGATATGGCGGCGGATTCAATTCCGGACCCAACTCGTCGTCACCCGGAATCAGCTGGACCCCTCGGGTCCAGGTGGCCGACCACGTGCAGTTGTTGAGGATGTTTCCCACGGCGCGGAGCTTTCCGGGCGTTCCGCCGGTCACGTACCGTTCCCAGGGATTCTGCACGTTCAGAAAATAGTTGTTTTCCACCAGCACCTCGGCGTCGATGCGCGTCCGAATGCAATAGTTGTTGTACCGGCAATCGTAAAAGTTGTTGAACACGTGCACCCGACCAAAACGAACCGAGGGCATCCGCTCCCGGCACCCCTCCCCATACCAGTTGTGGTGGAAGGTGACCCGGAAAGGATAATTGTCCGAGTCGCTCGACCCGATCAGATTCACAAACTCATGCGTGGTTTGACCGGGTGGCGCCGGAGCATAATGGAATTTGCACCAGGACACCGTCACATAATCCGCTCCCTTCGTGATGTCCAGCGCCCCGTCCGGCGCATTGTAAAATGTGCAGTGATCCACCCAAACAATCCGGCCGGTCCCGCCACTGCCACTGTCGATCGTCAGCGTATCATACCCGCTGCGGGGATTGGAAAAGTGCAGGTTCCGCACGATGAGGTTCGTCGCATGGATCCGGAGATTGCCCACGAAAGCGGCATTCGTTCCCAGGCCAAGGATGGTTTTGTTCGGACCGTACACGTAGGTGTAATTCTCCGTGCTCACGATCGTGCCGGAAACCAGGATGTGGAGAGGCTGGGGCGATCGGACCGCGGCTCGAAAGGCCGCATAATCCGTCACAATCACACTGTTCGTGTTCCCGCCGTGACTGCCACCGGTAACCCCGGCAAAGGCGGCCCAACCCATGACATTGGTCGGCGGCAGTCCGCCGGGCGTGGCCTCAACCTGCAACAGAGCCGCTCGGCTCCGCACGGATCCGAACGCATTTCGGACCAGCACCCAATAGGGTCCCGCCCGGTCCGCGCGCACCCCGCGCAAGCTGAGCACGCCATTCGTTTCCCCCGGAAGCAACTCCCCCTCACTGAAATACCACTGATATTCCAGCGGTTCCGTCCCGGCCGCCTCCACGACGAACACAACCGACCCCCCTTCGAAGGTGGTCTGATCCATCGGCTCGGCCAGAATCCGCGGCGGCTCGTTCGCCACCGCCAGCGTGGCCGGTGCGCTGATCACGTAACCCCCGGGATTCGCCACCATCACCCGGTATTCTCCCGCATCTTCCTCCTGCACCGCAGGAATCTCCAGCACGGACCGGGTTGCTCCGCGTACCGGCTCCCCATTCCGGAACCACAGGTACTGCAACAACGGCCCCCGCGCCGAAACCGACAGCCGAACCGGGTCCCCGGGACTGACCGTCACACGCTGCGGCGGCATCAAGATGGACGGCGGATCCAGTTTGGTGCTCGAATCGCCCACGCGCAGCCGATAGTACGCCCGTGGCAGCGCCGGACACACCGGATTGGTAAACACCACCCTTCCGCCCGCGTCGAATGTGCCGTAATTGACCAGCATCCAGTTCGCCAACGGAAGAAAAGGATCCGGCGATCCCAAAATCTGCACGAACCCGCCGGGGGTTCCTCGCGAGCCCACCACCACAACGCCGTCCGGAGTCATTCCAACCGCCTCCATCCC
>JAOADM010000316.1 GCA_026417315.1 Limisphaera sp. | reverse complement strand
AGATGTGTATAAGAGACAGGTGTATATCCAGTTCGAAAACGACCCCGAGGGGTACACGACCCAGTTGGCCGTCAGCGACGATCTTCTCCACTGGGAGCCGCTGGGGACGATTCTGGAGCGGGGCGGGGCCGGTGCCTGGGACGCCGCCAATGCCGCCGGCGGCCTGGCGTTGTTCGATCCCGAGTGGGGCGGCAGTCATGCCCTGCTGTCCTACGAGGGACGTTACTGGATGTCTTATCTGGGCGGTCCCAATCCCGGCTATGAGAAGCCGCCCCTGATGATCGGTTTGGCCTGGACCGATCACCCCGCCCGACCGCGGCCCTGGAACAAGTTACCGCAACCGGTCCTGCGTCCGGACGATCCCGACCGACGTGACTTTGAAAGCGAGGTGCTGTTCAAAAGCCACATCCTGCGCGACGAGACGCTGAGCCTGGGCGCCCCGTTTGTGATGTTCTACAACGCGCGCCCGCCCCGGGGCGACGAACGCATCGGCATCGCCGTCTCTTCGGATTTGCAACACTGGCGCCGACACGGATCCGAACCGGTCATCGCCGCCGTGCGCCCCGAGGGACTCAAACACGGGGTCATCTGTGGCGACCCCCAGGTCGTCCGCATCCACGGACACTGGGTCATGTTTTACTTCGGTGCCTTCTGGAAACCCGGCGCGTTCGACACCTTCGCCGTGTCACGGGATCTGCAGCATTGGACCCCCTGGACCGGACCGGACCTGGTCGCGCCCTCCGAGCCCTGGGACCGCGAGTTTGCCCACAAGCCGTGGGTGCTCAAGCATCAGGACGTGGTTTACCATTTCTACTGTGCCGTGGGAGACCAGGGCCGCGTCATCGCCCTGGCCACCTCGCGCGATTTGCGCGCCCGACCGCCCGCGGCCCGGACCGATCCTCGCCCCACGCTTTGGCTCATCGGCGACTCCACCGTCCAAACCACCACGGCCGGTCAGATGGGCTGGGGCACGCCCCTGCCACGCTTCTTCGACACCAACGCCGTGCGCATCGTCAACCGCGCCCGCGGCGGCCGCAGCAGTCGCACCTTTCTCACCGAAGGTCTCTGGGACAAGGTGCGTGCCGAGCTGCGCCCGGGCGACTTTGTCCTCATGCAGTTCGGGCACAACGACGGAGGCCCGCTCGACGAGGGTCGGGCCCGCGCCAGCCTCAAGGGCATCGGGCCGGAAACCGTGGTCATCACGAACCGAACCACGGGCATGCAGGAAACCGTGCACACGTATGGCGCGTATCTGCGTCGCTACATTCGGGACACCCGTGCCCACGGCGCCACCCCCGTGGTGTTGTCCCCGGTGCCCCGCAACCGATGGGAGGCCGGTCGCGTTCTCCGCAACCGGGAGGATTACGGCGGCTGGGCCGCCGCCGTGGCCCGCGAAGAGAACGCGCTGTTCATCGATTTGAACGAGCTGGTGGCCCGTCACTACGAGGAGCTCGGGCCGGACACTGTCCGGGCACGGTACTTCCGTGCGGAGGATCACACGCACACCACGCCCGAAGGGGCCGAGGCCACGGCACGCCTCCTGGCCGAAGCCCTGTCCCGGCAATCCGATCTGCCGCTGGCCCGCTGGGTCCGGCTGCCGACCGGGTCCAGCGAACCATGAGCGTACTCCGCTGAACAGCCGATCATTGTGTTTGCCATGAAAAAGCCGTTGCCACTGTGGATGAACATGCGTCGCCGCGCAGGTGTCATGGTGCTGAGTCTGCTCACCTCTGCGGCGTTCGCCGCACTGCGTTTGGAGCCGGGGCCACCGCCGGGTCCGCCGCCCACCCCGCCGCCCGAAGGGCCCACAGCCGTGCTCCGGTTGCATGCCCCGGCACTGCAGCCGCTGCGCGATCAACGCACCCTGCAGTTGGACCGGATCTTTTTCGTGACGTCCCGGGGCCGTTTCTACCTGCCGCCTCCGGCTTCGCTCGAGGTCCATGCCGGCCCGACCAACGCTGTCGAGCAAACCTGGTCCGCGCCGGATGGCCGGAACGTCCGCATTCAGGTACGCATCGACGGACCGCACTTTCGCGTTCGTCTGCAGGCCGAGCCGGCCGAGGACATTCTGGGCTGGGGCTTCAGCACGGAGGCGGGGGCGAACGAGTATTTCACCGGGCTGATGGAGCGGGTCGTGGACGGTCCGCAACAGGCGTCCTGGGCGCCCGGCATTCAGGCTGCCATGAACCTGCGCGGCCAGGCGGTCGAGATGATCCTCAAGCCCACCACCTCGGTCTATGCGCCCTTCCATCTCTCTTCGCGAGGCTACGCGATGCTGATCCAGTCCGAATGGCCCGGCCGTTACGATTTCTGCGCCACGGACCCGGATCGGGTGCACATCGGGTTCGAGGGCCCGGACCTGACCGTGCGCATTTACACAGCCGACCACCCCGCCGAGCTGGTCCGCGCCCACGCCCTGGAGGTCGGCCCGCCGGTCCTGCCGCCGCGCTGGATGTTTCGACCCTGGCGCTGGCGCGACGAGCACCGGCACCGTGCCAGCTACTACGACGGAACCCCGGTCACGGGCCCGTTCAATTCGGAAATGATGGAGGATGTCCTGATGATGCGCGCCTTCGGCATTCCCTGCGGTGTCTATTGGATCGACCGGCCCTGGGG
>JAOADM010000315.1 GCA_026417315.1 Limisphaera sp. | reverse complement strand
ATGGACGCCATCCTCAAAGCACGCGACCAGGGCAGGGTGCGTTGGATCGGGTTTTCCGCGCACACGACCAAGGCGGCTCTGGAGGCGTTGCGGGGCTTTCCTTTCGATACGGTGATGTTTCCCATCAACTTTGTGGAATTCTACACGCGCGGTTTTGGCAGGGAGGTGCTGGCGTTGGCGGCCGAGCGGGGCGCGGCAGTGTTGGCGATCAAGCCGATGTCGTACGGCGCGTGGCCCCAGGGGATGGAGCGGACGCGTCAGTGGTGGTACCGGTCCGTGGAGACTCCGGAGGACGTCGAGTTGGCACTGCGGTTTGCGCTCTCGCAACCGGGCGTGGTGGCGGGCTTTCCTCCTGCGTTTCTCGATCTCCTGGATCGTGCCATCGAGGCGGCCAAACGCTTCAAGCCGTTGGACGAGGTGGCGGAGGCCAGGCTCAAGGCCATGGCTGCCAACTGCGGGAGCATCTTCCTGCGGGAGGAACAGCAGGTGGCCCTGGGTGGCGCACCGGCGGCCTCTGCCTGGCCCGGCTGCCCGTACGCCTGCGCGTGAAGCACGGCGGGGACGTGGGTGTCCCATCCTGCGACGGCGGGCGCTTTCGTGGGTGGAGCGGAGAGTGGAGCCGGGCCCGGCGTTGTCTCCGTTGTGAGTAGCGACCCGAGATAAGGCGGTTGCTTCCGCGGCTTGCTTCAGGCTGCAAGGAGAGCGACTCACGCGCTTCTCGGGCGCCCAGAGGAGCAAGGCAGGCCGGTTGCAGCGCTCCATTCGACCGGGTCCCCGGGTCGCAGCCCGTATTTGTCGGCCGCAGAGCCGCCGTGGACGGCCAGTTCCCAAAACCCGCTGGAACCGGGCACGGCAACCGGTCGGCCCCGGGGCACCGCGCCGTAGAAGGCGTGTGCGGGAAACCTTGCTGAAGACCGTTTCCTGACCATGAACACACCCCGGATGCGCGGGGCGCCCCGTGGCGACAGCTCGACCGGCAGGTTGGTGATGGCGTTGCCGAACCGGTCCACGTAAAGGACCTCGCCCGACGCGGCGTCGGCACCGGATCTGATCGGGTCCGGCCGTGGCAATCGAATCCAGTCGTCTGCTTCGGGACCCACGCGGGACATGCGGCCTCCCCGACAAAGATAAGCGACCACCGGGGCAAAGATGTCCCGTCCGTGAAAGGTTTGGCTCACCGGCTGCAGGAACAGTTCGGAGTTCTCGATCCACCGGGCTTCCAACACCGGATCCTGGCTCACCGCCCAGCTCAGCACGCCATTGTCCGGCCCGACGTAAAAGGCGCGCCGGGTCCGCACGGCCAGTGCGCGGCGGGAACTGCCCACGCCGGGGTCCACGACCGCCAGATGTACGGTCCCCGGGGGAAAGTAACGATGTGCATTCATCAGCACGAAAGCTCCGGCGCGCACGTCCCCCGGGGCGATTTCGTGGCTTACGTCGATGAGCAGCGCTCGCGGGGCGCGGGTCAGAATCACGCCCTTCATGATCCCCACGAAGCCATCCCGGTGCCCGAAATCCGTGGTGAGCGTGATGCATTGCACGGTGTCAGCATAACGGGGCGGAAGCGGGCGGCCAACCCCTGGCGATGGGGGAACGGCTGCGGATGGAGGCCGGGACGCCGGCGGCGTGGTGCGGTCCTCTCGCCACCGGGCGGTGGATTTCCCACCACGGACGGCGTTGACTCTTCGTCATCGCAGGGGCTGGACCGTCTCCGCCTGGGCAATTCGCCACTGCCGCCCGTCCCGGCGGAGCCAGAGCTTCATTTCCTGCAACCACACATCGGATTCTCCGGGCAACCGCGCCTCCACGGTGAGGAACACCACGGCCGACGTGCGGTCGGGGCCGATCTCCACGCGGATATCCGGAAACTCCACGCGGGCCCCGTTGAAGCGCTGCCGATACGCCATCAAGCCCTCGCGAATTTCTTCGCGACCGCGAACGGTGCGTCGGCCAAACCCCCGGGCATCCATCCGCACCTCGACGTCCGGGGTCAGATGCGCGCACAACCGGTTGATTTCGCTGAGGGCGTTCAGGGGCGGCTCGTTGGCCGGGAAGGACAACAACTCGGCCACTTCCTGAAGCTGCCGGCGGATGGTCCGTTCGTGCGAAGGCCACCCCAGCCAAACGAACCCGGCACAAACCAGGGCGCCGGCGACCAGCAGCCATGACAGGGGCAGCCTCATCGGACCAGTTTGCCCACGATACGCCAGCGCTCCGTGATGCCGTGCATATGATCTTCGCGCGGCATGCTGCGGTTGTCGCCCACGACGTAGTACTCGTCGGGCCCCAACTGTCGCTCGGGCTCGTTCCAGTCGCAGGGGGTTTTCACGTAGGGTTCTTCGAGCGGCCGGCCGTTGACGTAGAGACGGCCGTTGCGGAACCCGACCGTCTCGCCCGGCAGGGCCACGATTCGTTTCAACAGCATCACGTGTTCGCCGGCGGTGAAGCGGACGCAAACGACGTCGCCCCGACGCGGTTCCGACCAACGGTAGGCCAGCCGATTCACCAACCCCCACTGGCGATCCTGGTAGGTGGGCCACATGCTGATGCCCTGCACCCGCACGGGCAGCAGCACGTAGCGAAACACGGCAATGGTAAGAAGCGCCAGCACCACCGCCCGGACCAGGGTACGGCGGGGGTGTCGCCCGACGGCCAGTCGGACCAGCCAGTGC
>JAOADM010000314.1 GCA_026417315.1 Limisphaera sp. | reverse complement strand
AAACATCACCCCCACCATGTCGGCGCCGGCCTCCGCAGCGGCCAGTGCGTCCTCGGGCGTGGTGATCCCGCAGATTTTGACTCGGACACTCATGACTCTCGATATGACGTTTCGGACCGGACCCACCATAGCACAAGAGCCGGTCCGAGGTGGGCCATTTTCCGCGGCAAGGCGGATGCGTTTCCCCGGCTTTGCGGCCAGCCTCGGAATGCAGCGGATTCCATCAACGGGCTTGCACTCTGTCACGCGGCCCGAACTCCTCGAAAAAAAAATGCGGGATTCGGCGGGCGGGTTGACGCCCTTAGCCGGCCCCGGCAAAAGGGGCAATCCACCCCCCGCTGGCTGAAAGGCGTTGAACCCCGGGCCCTTGACCCGCGGAAAGCAGCGATGCTTCTCCTCGCTCCCGGGTCCCGCTTGCCTTCCCATTTGGGGGGATCGGCATTTGGGTAACCGGCATGGGTTCCGTCGGAGACCTCCATCGCAGCCATGCGAAGCGGTTCGGCCCGGGACGGGCCGGAGTCGCCTTCGCGGCTGCCGTGGTCTGGAGATCTGCTGTGCAAAACGGCACGCGTCCCGATGGCGCCCTCCGGAGTTCGGAACGCTCCGGCCTCAGCGCCCGGACGACCAGGGAGCCGGTTCGCGCCACCGCACGCACAGCAGACGCCACGGCAGGTCGCGATCCCATGCCAGATACTCGCGTGGCACCGTGGCGAGGAAGACCGGCTGAATGCCCCGTTGATAACGTGCCTGCCCGGGACCGGCGAAGCGCACTCGCCAACCTTCGGAAATGGGGCGGACTTCCTCGAGTTCCAGGAACTCAAGTCCCACCTTGGCGCGAATCTGGCGGGGATCGGCCGGAGCAACCGTTCCTGCGACTTCAGCGAGGTCGAGCTCCAGAAACTGCGGTGAATCCACGAACAGGATCACGGACGGCATCACCGTCCCGTCGAGGGGATTCCAGCCGGCCCCGTTCAGAGGCAGCCCGGTTTGACCCGGGGCCTTGCAGGACCGATAAAGCCCCTCGGCAGGCAGCGACACCCCGCGACTGCGGCGCTGCGCGGAGGCGTGCTGGCACTCCGACCAGGTCAGCACTTGCGGGTCACCGTAAGAGTGCCCGGAGCAATGAAAGTCCCATGCCAACCAGAGGAGCACCGCTGCGCCGGATACCGCCAGCCAACGGGCCCTCCAGCCCTGCTGCTGATGCAGGGTGCCCCAGCCGAGCCAGGCAGCCAGGATCCCGGCTGCGAACGCCGGCATGTAATCCAGCATGTAGCGCGTGGCGATCACGCAGTTCTTCAAATAAAAGGCGGTGTGGGCCACAAAGGTTGTTACGGAGAAAACCATCAGCAGCGAAAGCACGACACCCCTGCGGGCCTGGAGTATCCCTGGCACTTCGGTGTCCGTTGCATTCGACGGATCGGTTGGTGTCCCTGTGGCCGGATATGAGGATTTCCCGGGGGATGCCTCTTTTCTCCATCGGCGCAGAACGGAGCGAAAGGCCAGCGCACCAGCGGTCCAGCCGAGCAGCAACAGGACCAGGTAAGCGAAATCGTACGTTGTACTGGCGACTTCCCGCCACCGGGGGGTCGCCGACTGACCGGCGAACAGGTTCGTCGCATACCACGACCAGCCGTTGAAGGTCTTGTGGCGAAACAGCAGCCCGAACAGTTCGGCGGCCGCCTCGGAAGCCGGCACGGAGCTGTAGGGGTGATCGAAACGCGTGGCGTACACCGAGCCCATCATCACCTGCAGATTCAATTTGTGCCCGAATTCGAACCCGTGGCCGAATCGCAGCTGGTTGGTCCAATACAACAGGGCCCCGCCGAGTACGAAAATGCTCAGGCCTCCCAGCACTTGCAGAAACCAATGCCGTTTCGCTCCTCCGCCCGGCGGTCTCTCGTCCGACTGCTGCCGCGCCGCTGGCATCGGTGCGATCCAGAGCGCAAAGGCCCCTGCCAGGACAGCCGCCGCTCCGTGAAAGACCAGGGTCGGGCGCACGAACATGCCGAAGCCCGCGAGAGCGCAGAGCGCGCCATAGCGTCTCATGGTGGGACGAACAGCCACTCGGATCAGACCGGCGATGAGCCCGGCCCCCACGAGATACTCATAGGTTACGGCTTCTTCCCAGACCAGGAAACGGGTGGTCAACTGGTTCAAGAACGGCGGGAAGAAAAGGAGAAGGATGGCTGCGATGCCACCGAGGAACAGGCACGCAGACCCGGAACGGTTGGCTCGTGTCCGATCTTGCGACGTCCGGTTCGCGCTTGCTGCAGCAACGGCCCGACTGGGTGCCTGCGAGGCATGAGGCTCGTGCAGCGCTGTCCCGGGTGGGACAACTCTGCCGGCGTTCTGTTCCCAAAGCTGTACGAACTCCCACAGAGCCGATAACACCGCCCACGCGGTTAGAGCCAGCGCCGCCGCCAGGGCCAGCATGTCGGGAAAAGGCGGGAGCCCGAACGCCCGGGCCAGCAGTTCGAACGGCAACCGCCACAACGCCACGCCCAAGCCCCAGACCTGATGGACCCCGCCCTCTGACCAACAAAGATCGTGAGAGAGATCTGCCGGATCCCGACTCAAGGCCAGATCCCCGCGCAACATCGCCGCCACCTGCTGTCGATAGTAAGGACTCGCCGAATACCACCGGCCCCACTCCGGCACCAGCCCCGTCGCCCAGACCAA
>JAOADM010000313.1 GCA_026417315.1 Limisphaera sp. | reverse complement strand
CACGTAGACAGTGCCGGTGCGCAGGTTGCCCACGGAACCGATGAGCCAGTTGCGGGCACCGGGCGGGTTTTGAACGACGAAGTTGCGGGCGCGGCAATTCCAGACGACGCAGTTGGCTCCGGCCCATCCATGGCCGCTGCCGAGATTGCCGCGGTTTTGCACGTTCAGGTCATGTCCCTCCACCTGAACGTTGTCCCAAAGCGCGCCCGTGGCCCATCGATGATGGGGGCCGGCGTCGGACAATGCATTCTCGCTGCGCCCGTCGACGAACACATTGGGGCCGGCGGTGAGGGACTGGGTGACGAACTGGTGCCGGTCGCTGCGCGTGACGCAATCGCGGACCAGGCACAGCTCGCAATCATCCATGACGAAGGCGTACCGTCGTCCCCCGGTGACCTGGGAAACGGGGTCCAAGCTGGTACAGTGACTGACGGTGACATGCCGGGCCCCCCGTCCCAAACTCACGGCGGCGAAGCCGAAATGTCGTGCGGTCACGCGCCGCACCCACGCATGCTCCACGGCCTGGAGGTGAATGAACGTCCAGGCATGATCCTCGTCTTCCGGGCCGGCGAAGTCAGAAATGCCTTCGAGGTCTTCAATCCCGACGTGTTGGATGCGGCCCGTCCACGAGTACAGTCGGAGGGTGCCGCCCGCGTACCGCTGCTCGATGGCGCAGGGGAGGGGAGCATCCAACACCACGGAGCGGCCCTCGATAGCAACGATGCCCCGGTCCAGGTCCAGGTGGTACCCGGCCCGCGTCCATGTATTCACGTCGGGCGGACAAGACAGCAGGTCCATGCCAAGGTCATGGATCCATGTGTCGGTGGCGATGCGACGGATCAAAACCCTGTCTCCGACGGAGAGCCCGCGGGTGTGTTCGAGTTCAAGGCTGCGTGCACCCACGGGAACATAGGTGTCGGTCAGCAAACGCGTGCTTTCCGGGATGGTTTGGGGCGAGCCGCTGCCGGTTACCACGATCAGTGTGCGCTGGCCCGGTCCAGTGGCCCGGAGAACGGTGCCGTTGGTCCCCTGGCCCGCCCCCCGGAGCACGACACCGCTGCCGGTGATGGTGATCTGGTTGGAGATCTGGAACTCGCCGGCGGCCAGATAGACGGCGCCGCGGAAGCCGTCGGCGCCCAGCGGCAGACGCTGGACCTGGTCAATGGCGCTCTGAATGCGCGCAGTGTCGTCTCCGGGGCCCGGGACGACCGTGACGCGGACGGGCACCTCGGGCGGCTCTTGAGCTCCGCCCCGATAGCCGACGACGGAGAAGTCGGGAATGCGATTGCCAAGGGGATCGGCCAGCATCCAGACCCGGCCGCGGGGACTGACGTGGACCCAGGAACTTTGAGGGGGTGTATCCTGGCCAGGGGCAATGCCCGTCCAAAGGCCGAAAAGAACCCCCGGGATGAGCCTCCCAAGCCTGGAGCAGAGCCGAAAGCGGAGCAGGCCGAAGCGATCGAGCAGTGCAAAAAGGGTCGGCGATGCTGATGCTGTGCAGTTCCGACCCGCGGCCGGCGCGCGTCGGGTTCGCTCTGAGGGGCCTGTCTTCACCATGCCTTGTGGTCTGTTCTCGGCTCAATTGTGGCGGGATTGTCCCGGTCCAGCCATCCGGCGTTTGTTGGAGGGACCTTGTCGGGGTGTGGGGAAGAGCGCATCCGGGCGTGCCAAACCCGGGCACCCGCGGGGGCACGGCGCGGGCTGCCACTCCGGGCAGGGCCCGGGGCTGATTGACGCCTTCCCTGTCGCCCGGGCCCGGTGCACGGAAGTGCGCGTCTGGCGAAGACGCCTGTGACGAGTCCAACGGGCGACAATGGGCCGACGCCGTGGGGCGTTCAGGAACGCCCGGCGTTTGCCTGGCGCAATTCCTGCCGTAATGCTTCGATCATGGCCTCGAGACGACGGCCATACTCGATGAAGTTACGTCGCAGGGCCTCGTCGTTGGCGGCTGCCGCGGTGGGATCGTGGAACACGACGACCATGTGCGGCTCGATGCTGATTCCGGCGTCATAACCGCGGGCCAGGGCGTCTTTCAGAATGTCGCGGACGCGTCCCTGACCTTCGCCCGGCCAATGGTAGGTGGCTTCGTTGCGCTCCGGCACCCAGGTGGCATCCTTGACGTGGATGTGCACCACGTGGTCGCGGATGTGTTCCCAGAACTCCCACGGGTCCTGTCGCGGCCAGGGTCTGGCCTTGGAGCGGTCGGGGTTGAGGATGGGGTTGGCGGTGTCGAAGACCCATTTCAGTCCCGGGCATTTGTCCAGCAATTCCAGCGCGTGTTGCCAGCTCATGCCGCCGTAGTTCATGCAGTTTTCGTGGACGGGCTGCAGCCCCTGGTCGAGAAACATCTGGGTGACTTCGCGCACGCGCTCGAAGACCTTGGTGGGGATCTTGTACTCGTCGTCGCCGGGCTTGAAGCTCATGATGCGGATGTAGCGGGCGCCGACGCGTTTCATGCGCGGAATGGCGCGGCGCACCTCGGCCAGGGTCACCTCGTACGGCGTGTCGATGGTTTTGGCCCAGTTCATGATGGTGGACCCGAAGCAGTATGGCTGGATGCCGGCCCTTTCGAGCTGGGCCACCGCCGCGTCGAAGGCCGGGTCGGGGATGTCGTGGAAGTTGCCCTTGGGGTATCCGGCCACCTCCACGGTACGGGGCTCGATGAAGGTCCATCCGAGTTCGCGCAGGGCG
>JAOADM010000312.1 GCA_026417315.1 Limisphaera sp. | reverse complement strand
GTTTTCTGGTTTTGGTACTCGGACAAGGGAAGCCTGGTTTGTGAGAGCGAGAAAGCCAAAGGGTAGGGACCGTGCGGGCCGCCGGGGTTTGACCGGCTGGCGCGGCGTGGGCTGGCTGGCCGGGTGCGCGCTGCTGGGCTGGTTGCTTTGGAGCACGGCCTGTGCGGTTCTGCCGGCGCGTACGGAGGCGGGGCAGTCGCCTGCCGGGCGGCAGTTGCCAGCCGGGCTGAGTTATCGGGTCGAGATTCGGGAGCAGCCGCGCCCGTTGCGCATTCACATACTGGTGGTGGAGTTGGACCAGCGGGCCCTGGAGCTCGCCGTGGCAGCGGGACCGGACCCGGACGGGCCGGGCGGTGCCGAATCGCAGTTGGTGGAACCGACCATGTTGGCTGCAGAAGCGGGGATGGTGGCAGCAGTGAATGCGAACGCGTTTGCGTGGTTTGGCGGGGAGGAGGCGACCTCGCGGTCCGCACGATGGCGTGCGGGGATGCCGGTGGACATTTTGGGCTGGGCACATGATGGCCGGCGGCAGGCCAGTCCGCCGGAGCCCGGTTACTGGAGCGTATGGCAGGAGACGGGCGGGCGGGTTCGTCTGGGTCAGGTGCGGCAGGCGGCGCCGGTGCGCTGGGCCGCGGCCGGATTCGGTGCGCTGGTGATGGCGGGGCAGGAGGTGCCGTTGGAGGATCGGGCGCGTCATCCGCGCACGGCGGTGGGGGTGGATCGGACGGGTCGACGGCTTTTCTGGGTGGTGGTGGATGGACGGCAGCCGGGTTACAGCGAGGGGATGACCCTGCGGGAGTTGGCGGCGTGGATGCGGGGGCTTGGCTGTTGGGAAGCGATCAACCTGGATGGCGGGGGGAGCAGCGCAATGCTGGTGCGGGACCCCAGGGGCGGATGGGCGGTCCTGAATCGGCCGTCGGAGGGACGACTGCGGCCGGTCCCCGTGCTGTTGGGGATTCGGCTGCGGGGGACGGCTTCGGGGGCGCGAAGCTCTGCTTCGGCCCGCTGACTGCGACAGGCGGGGCGGCGCCTCGCGGAACGGCCGGGGGCGTTGGAACCTCCGCGGAATCAAAGCCGGCCTGCAGCGGCGGGGCCGTTACTCGGACGAGTCGTTCCGCCAACCCAGGGCCACGGCGCATTGGCGCGCGAGGGCGCGGAAGGCAAGGGCGGCGCGAGTGCGATACCTCAGGTTGTGGAGCAGGAGGTTGATTTCGCGGCGTGGCTGGGGCGCGCTCAACGGTAGGAGACGACATCCCCGGGCCTCGGCCAGCGCGCCGAAGGACCAGGGGGCCAGAGAAACCCCGATGCCGTGGGCGACCATCTCGATGATGGTCCCGAGGTGGGCGGCTTGGAACCAGACCTGCCAGCGTACGTCTCGCGCCTTGCAAAGGTCATGAACCTGGCGGCCCAGGCAGTGGAGTTCACTGAGCACCAGGGCCTTCTCCTCTTTCAGGTCGTCCCAGTGGATCTGACGGTGTCGGGCCAACGGGTGGTTTCGGGGGAGCAGTACTCCCAGCGGCTCGTGGCCGAGCGATTCCACATGGACCGCGGATTCCACTTCGACGCTGGAAACCAGCGCCAGGTCGAGTTCGCCCTCCTCCAGACGCCGCAGCAGACGTTCGGTGAGGTCTTCCACGACTTCGAGTTCCACGCCCGGGTGTTGTTCGGAAAACGGCGAGAGCAACCGGGGCAGCAGGCCGGGGGCAATGGTGGGGATGGCGCCGACGACCAGGCGCCCCTGGAGCGGTTCGCGGCAGTCGGCGACACAGCGGGTGGCGTCGGCAACCTCGGCCAGGATGCGGCGGGCGCGCTCATAGAATCGGCGCCCGGCGTCCGTGGGGATCACGCCCCGCGGGAGACGATCGAGCAGCGGTTGACCCAGTTCCTGTTCCAGTTTGGCGATCTGCTGGCTGAGCGACGGTTGCGCAACATGCAGGCGCGCCGCGGCGCGGGAAAAGCCGCCTTCCTCGACCACGGCCACGAAATACCGGAGTTGGTGCAATTCCATAGGTTTTTCCTATGGCAGGCATCGTAATTGGCTTTTGGAGGGGAGACAATCCGCGGCCTACCTTCGGGGTGGTTCGCACTCCCGGCCGGCCATGCGGGGCCGGCCCGGGAGCACGGAGGTTCAGGAACAACTCGAGATCACGGGAAGGAGAGATCGACCATGTTCCTGCGCATCGACAAGCTGCAGATCGAACTGCCGAAACCGAAGGAGGCCGATCCCAACGCGGCCGCCGCGGTTCAAGAGTTGTTGGGGGGACGTTTCGGTGAAATGTCCACCCTGATGAACTACATGTACCAGTCGTTCAACTTCCGCGGACGCGAGAAGTTGCGACCGTACTACGATCTGATTGCGAACATCGCGACCGAGGAGCTGGGACACATCGAACTGGTGTCCGCCTCGGTGAACATGTTGTTGAACGGGCCGCGCACCTCGGACACGCAGCCGGTGGATCCGGTGAGCGCGCCGCTGGAGTCGGCCAAGGACGTGCGCAACACGCACCACTTCATTGCCACGGCCCAGACCACGCTGGTGGGCAACTCCATGGGCCAGCCCTGGCGCGGCGATTATGTCTTCGCCAGCGGCAACCTGATTCTGGACCTGCTGCACAACTTCTTCCTGGAATGCGGGGCGCGTACGCAGAAGCTGCGCGTGTACGAGATGACGCGCAATCCGGCCGCGCGGGAGATGCTGGGGTATCT
>JAOADM010000311.1 GCA_026417315.1 Limisphaera sp. | reverse complement strand
TGTCGCCAGGGGGACTGGTCCTACGAGGAGATCGCTCAAGTGCTGGGATGTTCCATTTCCGCGACCAAGTCGCTGATCTTCCGGGCCCGGGAGACGCTCAAGCGGCGTCTGAAGCCCTATTTGCGCTCGGGTATCTGGGGACCGTAATCCCGTGCCAGCCGGGCTCTGGCATGGCCGCATTCCCGAAGACGCAATAGCAGGGAGCCGATGGGATGGCCCCGGCGTGAGTCATGCCTTGCGCGCCCGACCCGCAGCCCCGCTCCCTGCCCGCGCAACGCGATCCGTGCCACCCTGTTCGACCTGTCCCTCCCGGCCGACCCTGACAAGCCAGGTCTCGAAACCCGTGGCGAACTCTGCAGCGCAAACCAGTGGCACGGACAGCCGAGGTTTGCGAATGCGAGTCCTCCGCACACAAGGGCGGGCCCAGCGCCAGGCATTTGACCCGGGTTGAAGTCCGAAAGGGCATGTGCGGCCCCGGTAAGGCTTGCCACCGGGAGCGCCCGGTCCGCACAATCCGGGCCTGATGCGTTGCTTCAGTGTGGGAGTCAAGGTGGTGGGGGTCGCTCTGGCCACAGTGTGGGCCGCGACCGGCTTTTCGGCGGAGCTCCCTTCCTCCGCACCGCCAGCCACCAACGAGACGGCCCGTCCCTCCCGCCCCCCGGCACCGCGGCGGCCGAGCATTTTGCTCATTGTGGCCGACGACCTGGGCTACGGGGATCTGGGCTGCTACGGGTCCACGCGCATTCAAACGCCAAACCTGGATCGTCTGGCGGCCGAGGGCATTCGTTTCACGCAATTCTATGCCGGCAGCACCGTCTGCGCGCCTGCGCGGGCCGCCCTGATGCTGGGCAAACACACGGGGCACTTGAATCTCCGGGGCAACCGGCGCGGCGCCACTCTGCAAGCCGACGAGCTGACCCTGGCCGAATGGCTGCGGGCTGCCGGCTATCACACCGGCTTGATTGGGAAGTGGGGCCTGGCCGAGGAAGGCCTGCCCGGGGTGCCCTGGAAAAAGGGGTTCAACGAGTTCGTCGGTTATCTGGACAATGTCCATGCGCACGACTACTACACCACGTATCTCTGGCGCTACGATCCGGTCACCCCTTACGAGGGCAAAGTCACCCTGATCGAGAACTTCGCCGGGGCCAAACGCACCTACATTCCGGACCTCTGCACCAAGGCCGCCACCAACTTCATCCGGATCCACAAGCCGGACTGGTACAATCAGTATCGGCCGTTTTTCCTCATGCTCTGTTACACCACCCCGCACGCCAACAATGAGGAAGGCCGCCGCACCGGCAACGGCATGCAGGTCCCCACAGACGCGCCGTACTCCGACCGTCCCTGGCCCCAGCCCGAAAAAAACAAGGCGGCCATGATCACGCGCATGGACGCCGACATCGGTCGGATCATGGAACTGCTCAAGGCGTCCGGTCAGGAGGAAAACACCATCGTCATTTTCACCAGCGACAACGGGCCGCACCGCGAGGGTGGTGTGGATCCAGCGTTCCTGGGCAGCTCCGGTCCGCTGCGCGGCATCAAGCGCGACCTCTACGAGGGCGGGATCCGTGTCCCGATGATTGTCCGTTGGCCCGCACGGATCCGCCCCGGTCAGGTGAGCGACTTTGTCTGGGCCCACTGGGATTTGTTCCCGACGCTGGCGGAGGCCGCCGGCACCAATGCACCCGCCGGACTGGACGGCATTTCCGTATTTCCCCTCTGGGTGGGGGAGACCCAGACGAACCGGCACGAGTATCTCTATTGGGAATTCCACGAGCGCGGTTTCCAGCAGGCACTGCGCTGGGGTGATTGGAAGGCCGTGCGTCCGCAGTGGGGCAGCCCCTTGGAGCTTTACAACTTGAGGGAAGATCCCGGCGAACGGCGCAATGTCGCGGAGCAACATCCCGACGTTGTCGCAAAAATCGAAGATTTGCTGGCCCGGGCTCGCGTGGACGCTCCGGATTGGCCCATTCGACCGCCGCCCCAGGTGCAGGCCCCCGGCGGTGCAGCCACCAACCGCCTTCCCGCAGCGGTCTCCGGCGATTCGCCCAATCCGGGAACCCCTGCGTCGAACCAACCATGACCGGTCCGAGGGATCTTCTCGGGATGTTGGGCAGCTCTGCCCGCGATCGGGCTGCCCGGCCGGGCCGGGCCGCAGCCATGCTCCTGGTCTGCGCGTTGGTGGTGACGTCCGCCCGGTCGCAAACCCTCACCCCGTTGCTCGTACACGGCCCGCGCACGAACCGGATCAACGTGGTGGTGCTTTCGGAGGGTTACACCGCCCCGCAATTGTCGCAGTTCCTGCGGGACGCCACCAACGTGGTGGAAACCCTCCTGACTGCCTCGCCCTACGCGGAATACCGGCAGCATTTCAATGCCTACGCCATCAGCGTTGCCTCTGCAGAGTCGGGCTCCGACCATCCCACCACCGGCGGTCCGTTTCGCAACACCTACTTCAACAGCGCCTACGAGTTTTACGACTACGTCATCACCATTCCGCCGAACGGGCTCGACCCCAACCCCGCCAACGGCCAGGGCAGGGTCGAGCACCTGATCAACACCTGGCTGCCCGAGGCGGACATCGTCATCCTGCTGGTGAACGACATCCAACCCGGCGGGTCCTCCGGCGTCGGCGGCCCGGCATGCGGCGAGGCGATCCTGCTCATGGCGGCCAACGTGGACGGCATGACTGCGGGCGCAAGCGCAGGCTCGCCGGCCTCCTCTGGAAATCAGGGCGGGAC
>JAOADM010000030.1:24987-25304 GCA_026417315.1 Limisphaera sp. | reverse complement strand
GGATTTGGCGGGCCGCAGCCTGGAGATGCTGCACCCGGCGGTAGTACCCGAGCCCTTCCCACAGTTTCCGCAACCGGTCCGGTTTGGCGCGTGCCACCGCGGCCACGTCGGGCAGACATCGCATCCAGCGTTCCCAGTACGGCAACACCGTGGCCACGCGCGTCTGTTGCAGCATGACCTCTGCGATCCAGATGGCATAGGGATCGCGAGTGCGCCGCCAGGGCAGGTCGCGCGCCTTCGCTCCAAACCAGCACAGCAACGCGCGGACAAGCGCCCGCCGTTGCCGCGCGGTCCACGGGGGTTGGGATGGGACCGAC
>JAOADM010000030.1:0-24977 GCA_026417315.1 Limisphaera sp. | reverse complement strand
ACCGACATGGACTTGCGGCAGCGTAACGGGTGTCAGTAGGTTGCGCCAGCATGGCCGCGCCTTTGAGTCATTACACCGTGGTGCTCACCGAACGCCAGGCCGAGGCCCTCGAAGCCTACTGCCGACAGCACGGCTTCACCTTCCGGGAGGTGCCTCACGCGCGTTTCGGGGCGTTTCGTGACGATGTGAACGTCGTCTGCTACCGCAGTGGCAAGGCCGTGGTCCAGGGCCGGGGTACGCGCGATTTTGTGCAGTTTGTGCTGGAGCCGGAGATTCTCAGGGAAGCGCGGCTTGGTTACGAATTGGAACTGCAGCCGGAGCTGAAACTGGCGCGGGTGGGCGTGGACGAATCGGGCAAGGGCGACCTTTTCGGGCCGCTGTGCGTGGCGGCGGTTTACGTGAACGAGTCGGTGGTCCGGGCCTGGCAGGAGACGGGCATTCGGGACAGCAAACGGGTGGGCAGTGACGCGGCCATTCGGGATCTGGCCCGGCAGATTCGCACCACGCCGGGCTGTGTGTTCGAGGTGGTGGTGATCGGCAACGAAGCCTACAACCGCTGCTGGACCCAAATGGGCAATGTCAACCGTCTCCTGGCCTGGGCCCATGCGCGGGCGGTGGAGAACCTGCTGCACAAGGACGGTCGGTTGGAACCGTTCCCCGTGCGGGTGATCAGCGATCAGTTCGCGCGGGATCCGCGGCTGGTGCAACGGGCTCTGATGGCCCGGGGGCGTCAACTGGAGCTGATTCAGCGGCACCGGGCCGAGGCCGACCCGGCGGTGGCGGCGGCTTCGATCCTGGCGCGGGAGGCGTTTCTGGATCGGTTGACCCAGATGAGCCGCCGCTGGGGCGTAGCTTTGCCGAGGGGCGCCGGCCCGGAGGCCCGGACGGCACTCCGCGAGTTGGTGCAGCGTCACGGCCCCGACGTCTGTCGCCAGACGACCAAACTCCACTTTCGCACCGTGGCCGAAGTGCTGGGTGAACTGGGTCTGCCTCTGCCCCGGCTCCCCGCTGCGGGCCGGGCCGGGGATGCCGACTCGGGTGCACCCTCCGGGACAGAAGGCCAGGAGCCCTCGGACCTTTTTGGGCGTGCGCCCGGGGGCGGGCCCCGGTAAATGACGGGCCGTGGCATCGCATCTGCGTTTGAAGGATCAGCTTCCGGCCGAGCGACCACGCGAGCGGCTGGCGCAGCGGGGACCGGACGCGCTGACCTCGGCGGAATTACTGGCCATTTTGTTGCGCACCGGCCACCGCGGCGCCAACGCAGTCGAACTGGGCCATGAACTGTTGCGCCGGTTCGGCTCTTTGCACGCGCTGGCCCAGGCAACCGTCGAAGAGCTCCGGCAGATCAAAGGCGTGGGCCGGGACAAGGCGGTCACCGTGGCCGCCGCATTCGCACTGGCGCGTCGGCTGGTCGAGGAACGGGTGGAGGAAAGCGAACCTCTCAATCATCCCGAGGCGGTGGCCCGACTCGTGCGCGAACAGGCCCGCCTCGCCACCGTGGAGACCTTTTGGGTGGCCTTGTTGAACACCCGTCACCGGCTCTTGAAGCTGGAAAAGATTTCCCAGGGCACTCTCGACACGATCCTGGTGCATCCCCGCGAGGTGTTTCGACTGGCCATCGCGGCCAAGGCTGCGGCCCTGATCCTGATCCACAACCATCCCAGCGGGGACCCCACTCCGTCCGAGGCGGATTTGCGGGTTACACGCGACCTGGTCCGCGCCGGCCAGATCCTGCGCATCGATGTCCTCGACCACATCATCCTGGGCCGGGCCACCGCCACCCGGACCCGGGACTACGTCTCGCTGCGCGAGCTGGGGGCGTTGCATGCTTGACCCCCTTCGGACCATGGCCTCCGCCGATTGCTCCGGCGAGCTTTGGCAGGTGGAAGTACGGTGTCCGCGGTCCTGCGCCGAGGCGGTGGCGCAGGTCGTGGCCGAAACCTGGCAGGTGACCCCCGTGGTGGAGTATCGCCCGGGCCGCTCCACCGCTTGTGTGCGGGCCTTTCTGCCTTCGGCCCCTCCGGCAGATCAGTGGCTGCGGGAACGATCCGCATTGCGGCAGCGGCTCGCGCAGCTCCGCAGCGCAGGGCGGCAGCCGTGTCGTTGCACAATCCGCGCCCGGCCCCTGGCGAAGGAGAACTGGGCGGAAAGCTGGAAGCGCCACTTCCACATCCTCCGCGTGGGACCCCTGGTGGTTCGCGCCAGTTGGCAGACAACGGCCCTCCAATCCAACCAGTGCGAGGTTGTCCTGGATCCGGGGCTGAGTTTCGGCACCGGACACCATCCCACCACGCGGTACTGCCTGGAAGAACTGGTGCGCCGGCGCACCCCCGGGCTGCCGCGACCGTTCCTGGACGCCGGGACCGGCTCCGGCATTCTGGCGATTGCCGCTGCCAAACTGGGGTACCGGCCCGTGGACGCCCTGGATTACGATCCGGTTGCCGTGGAGACCGCCCGGATCAACGCGAAGGCCAACGGAGTGGCCGACCAGGTTCGGGTTCGCCAGGTTGACCTGCTGCGACTGCCTTTGCGAGGGGTGCGGTACGGGCTGATCTGTGCCAACGTCACCGCCCCGGTGTTGTTGGCGGCACGGGAACGGCTCGCACGGCGGCTGGCTCCCGGCGGATGGCTGGCCGTGGCCGGGATTCTGGATCGGGAGTTCGGCGCGGTGCAGAGGGCGTACGAGGCCCTGGGGCTGGTTTGTGTGCGTTCGCGTCGGGATGGACGGTGGCGTTCGGGCACGTTTTACAGACCGGAGGCCTGAGTCCCCGGAATTCGTGGGGCCGGGCGGCCACGCGCGTCCGTGCGACCTCCCTCAGCCCGTGCACCCGGTCGGTTCCTTGAGCCGAGCCGCCACGGTTTCCCCCAGGGGCACCGGTTCCTTGATGGATCCCACGGCTTCTGCCCGGCGCACCCCTTCCACAAAGGAGATCGCGCGCAAGCGGAGCCGATCGCCCTCGGCCTCGGCATACGCGGCCACGGGGCTCTGGCAGCCGCCCCCCATGGCCCGGAGCAACGCACGTTCCGCAGTTACGGCCTGGAAGGTGTTGTAGTGATTGAGCTGGGCGCAGATGGCCTCCATGCGTTCGTCGTCCGCGCGGATTTCCAGGCCCACCGCCCCTTGGCCCACACAGGGCAACATCAGCTCCAGCGGCAAAATCACCGCCCGCAATCCCTCCGGAACGGCGTCCCCAACGAGTCGGCCCTCGGCCGTGATCTGAAAGTTCAGCCGGCTCAATCCGGCCAGGGCCAGGACGGTGGCGTCGAGACTGTCGCGGGTGGCCAGTTTCTCCAACCGCGTGGGCACGTTGCCGCGCAGCTCGACGAACTTCAGCCCCGGATGCAACGCCCGCAGTTGCGCCTGCCGTCGGGTGCTGCTGGTGCCGATGACCGCCCCTGCCGGCAGATCGGTCAGTCGCAGATTCGGTCCCCAGCCGCGCAGCGCCGCCTGGCCCGGCACCCATTCCTCCGCAGGGCGTTGCGCCAAACTCGCAAAGTAGGCGCCGTCCCGGTACACGAGTACATCGCGTACATCTGCTCTCCGTGTGACTGCGCCCAGTTTCAATCCGGCCGGCAACTCCGTGGGCAGGTCCTTGAGACTGTGGACGGCCAGGTCGGCCCTGCCCTTGAGCAACGCCACTTCCAGTTCCTTTGTGAAAAGACCCTTGGGCAGGGAACGTCCGGACTGGGCCAGGGAGGCGGTCTGAAGTTTGTCCCCGGTGGTCTTGATGATTTTGAGTTCGAACCGGAGCCGCGGAAACGCGGCCCGGCACTGGGCCAGCACCGCGTGAGCCTGTGCCAGGGCCAGGGCACTGCCGCGAGTGGCCACCAGGATGGGACGAGACGCGTCAGGCATGGGAGGGGGCCGGGTCGCCCGGCGTGGATGGGCGCGGCGGGGGATCGAGCAGGGCGCGCACCTTTTCGCGGATGATGGCTTCGCAGCGAGCAACTTCGGCCTGGCGCTGTCGGAGATAGTCATCCGCAATGCACTGCAAGTCGTCCACGTTGTACAGGTACACATCGTCCAGCTCGTTGACCGCCGGGTCGATGTCCCGGGGCACGGCGATGTCCACCAGCAACAAGGGTCGCCGCGGCCGTTGTCGCATCCACGCCTCCAGGCGCGGGCGATCCAACAGGTAATGCGGCGAGGCGGTGCTGCTGATGACGATGTCCACCTGGGGAAAGGCCTCGGGCCACTCTTCGAACCGAATCGCCCTGCCGCCCAGGCTCTGGGCCAGGGCCTCGGCACGTTCCGGGGTGCGATTGGTGACCCAAACACGCGTGACTCCGCGTGACACCAGCGCACGCGCCACTTTTTCACTGGTGTCGCCGGCGCCGATGACCAGCACGGTGCGATCCCGCAGGGAACTGAACAGCCGTTCGGCCAGCTCGACGGCCACGGCGGCCACCGAGGTGCTCCCCCGCTGAATCTGGGTTTCGGTGCGAATCTGCTTGGCCACGTGAAACGCGCGTTGAAACGCCTTGTTGAGACGCGGTCCGGTGAACCCGCGCTGTCGGGCCAGCTCGTAAGCCTGTTTCAATTGACCCAGGATTTCCGTCTCTCCCAGCACCATCGAGTCCAGCCCGCACGCGACCCGGAACAGATGTTCCACGCTCTGCGGCTCGGTGTAGCGGTAGAGGTGGTCGGTCAAGGGATCGTGATAGTCATGGCAGCGATGCAGAAACTCCTCCAGGTCGTCGAAGGCGAGTTCCGCGGGCAGCCGGGTGGCCACGTAAATCTCCACCCGGTTGCACGTGCTGAGGATCACGGCCTCCTCGGCCACGCCCGTTTCGCGCAACGTTTGCAGGGCGGCCGGGATCCGCGCCTCGGCAAAGGCCAGTCGCTCGCGGATTGCCACCGGGGCGGTGCGATGATTGATGCCGATGACCAGGATGCCCATGCGCAAGGATCTCCCCGCCCTCTACGGATGATGCAGCGGGGACAGCAGGTTCGTCCCCCAGAACGTCAGCAGCACGAAGCCGAAGACGCCCACCAACCCCCACGCAAACCGCCGCGAGGAAAGTCCGCGCCAATGCCAGAGCAACAGCGCGGCATACGCTGCCCACAGGACCGCGGACCACACGACCTTGGGATCGCCGGCCAAGCGGGTGCCCGGCGGCGGCGTCAAACGACTGCCCAGCAGGAGCGACACGGTCAAAAGCCCCCAGCCCGTTTGTGCCAGGCGCCGCGCCACGAGTTCCAGACGCTCGATGGGCGGCAGCCGCGCCATCAGAGCGCGCAGCTTGTGCCACTTCAAATCATGGGCCTGCATCAGGTACAGCCCCGCCGCAGCCGCCCCCAGTCCAAAGGCGCCATAAGCCAGCAGTGCCAGGGCCGCGTGCATGCTTTCCAGGGCCCGGTTGGCCTGCAACACCGGGCCCGAAGGCGTGTCGAGCGCCGGCATCAGGGCAAAGACTCCCAGCGCCAGTTGCAGCGGTGCCACCAGCGCCCCCACCGATCGCATCCGAGGCCACAGTCCCAGCCCCAGGTATGCCACCATCAGACTCCAACCCACGAACGTGGTGGCCTCGTAAAGATTGCGCACCGGGCAGTGCTGCAAACTCAGACCCCGCTCCAGCAAAGCCCACGTGTGCGCGACAAAACCCGCCGCCATCAAGCCGTAGTTGATCCAGTCGTCCCGGCGGAACCCGCGGCGCCAGAGGAACACCGAATACACCGTGGCCAGCCCGTAGGCGACCACGGCCAGCAGAAACAGATGCCGATCGGTCCAGGGATTCACATCCACGGCTCCACGACGCCCTCAAATGCGCTTCTCATCGGCGTCAATGAAATCCACAAAGGTCCGAATGTCATCCCGATGCGCGAGCCCGGCCTGTTCCTTGCGCCAACGCAACCGGGCCTGGCCCTCGGCATCGTCCGGTTTCGGGTAACTGAGCATTTCCTGCCGATGCGCCTCCTTGACTTCTGGCGGCACCTTCACGTGTTGTCGCACCCAGTCGCAGACCTGCCCGTCAATGATCGAATTCTTCACCACCTCCACCATCTGCTCGTGCGTCAGGCCCGCATACTTCAGCCACAGGCCGTCGAAGCCCTTGCCCAGGTTGGGCAGGTAATCCGGGTGCAGCCGCCCGGCCAGAAACAGCCGGATCTTGTCGATGTACCGGGGCAGATGCATCCACCCGTCCATCACCTCACGGGGACTGCGCGGATAGATGATTTCGCTCATGGGCCTCATCATCCGGGCCCTGGTGCCTTGCTGTCAATCCTGCCGCCCTGATCCAACCGGGGGCCGGGGCCGGGTCGGGGGACAGGACTCCGAATCCACCGGAGTCCTGCCGGCGCCATTTGACCGTCCCGCCCGTGACCTCAGCAGGCTCCTGCCGGGACCTCCGACGGTCCGCTGGCACCTGCGCAGATGCAGGACCCGGGCTCGTTGCGGTATCGTCCCACGGTCTCGGCGGCTTGCAGGAGGCCGCAACAGGGGAAGCCCCGGCGCAGATGAGTAAGGTGACGTCGGGAGAAACTGTGGACAAGCGGTTGTCCCCTCCCCGCACGGTCTGAAAGCCGGGCGGTTTTGATGAAAACCGGCCCCGCGCTCGGGGGCGCAGCTCGCTGCCCGACGCGAAAGGGGCTTCGACCCTCCGGGGGCCTCGCGGCGGCGACGTTGCGCGTGCGCCGGCCGGGCGGGTCACCGATCCAAGGCGCTGCTGCGGCCGCCAAACTTGCCAGCCACGCGTCACTGGCCTTAGTTTTGCGCGCAAATGAGCGCTGGGTCGCAATTTGAGCAATACTGGGGCGTCCTGGTTCTGTTGGTGCTCGCGGTCACCGCCGTCGGGGGCATGATCGTGCTGTCGTTTCTTCTGGGGAAACGGGCGCGACGCACCCGGATCAAGGACACGGCCTACGAATGCGGCATGATCCCGGCCGGTTCCGGGCCGGGTCGGGTGGGCATTCGGTTTTATCTCGTGGCGATGTTGTTCATCCTGTTCGACATCGAGGTGGTCTTTCTCTACCCGTGGGCGGTGGTGTACCGGGAGATGTTGAGCGATCCGGCCACACGCGCCCTGGTGTTCGGCGGGATTCTGCCTTTCCTGGGTTTTCTGGGCGTCGGCCTGCTCTACGAGATCAAAAAACGTGGGTTTGACTGGCAAACATAACCCGTCCGCGGCAGGCCCCGGACGCGGCGCAACGGGCATCCCTGTCGGAGACTCCCTTTCTGGTTCCGCACGATGTCAGGCAACAAGGCTATGACAACACCGATTAAGTTCGGTACCAGTGGTTGGCGCGGCATCATCGCCCAGGACTTTACCTTTGACAATGTGCGCCTGGCCACCCAGGGCATCGCGGATTATCTGAACGCGGAGCGCAAGCGGGAAGGATCGGCGCTGTCCCGGCGCAAGCCCGTGGTCATCCTGGCTTACGACACCCGCTTCCTGGGTCGGGAGTTCGCCCTGGCGGCAGCGGAGGTCCTGGCCGCCAACGAGTTGCAACCCTTGCTGTGCAACCGCGACACCCCGACGCCCGTCGTGGCTTACACCATTCGCAAACGCCGGGCCCTCGGCGGCATCAACTTCACCGCCAGCCACAATCCCGCCGAGTATCAGGGGTTGAAGTTCTCCCCGGCCAATGGCGCTCCGGCCCCGCCGGAGATCACCCGCCAGATCGAGGAAGCGATCGCGCGACGCCAGGCCGAGGGCTGGACGTTCCGTGGCGCGGTCATCGGCACCTACCGGTGCCCGACCTTCGATCCCCAGCCGGCTTATGTGCGTCATCTCCGGCGCCTGGTGCAGTTCGATGTCATCCGCCGCGCGCGACTCAAGGTCATCGTCAACGTCTGTCACGGCACCGGCCGCGGGTACCTGGACAAACTGCTGCAAGAGGCGGGGGCTCAGGTCACGGTCTTGAATGAACGACCCGACCCGCTCTTCGGCGGGCATCATCCCGAGCCCGACGCCGCCGGGATGGCCGAGGCCGCCGCACTCGTGCGAAAGACCCGGGCGCATTTGGGGCTGGGGACCGACGGCGATGCCGACCGGTTCGGGGTCGTGGACGCCGACGGCCGATGGCTGACGCCCAATCAAGTGTTGGTCCTGACGCTTTATCACCTGGTCAGGAATCGCGGCTGGAAGGGTTGCGTGGTTCGATCGGTCCCCACCAGCCACCAAGTGGATGCCGTGGCGGCCCTGTTCGGCGTGCCCGTGCGCGAAACCCCCGTCGGCTTCAAATACATCGGCGCGGTGATGGAATCCGAGCCGGTCATCGTGGGCGGAGAGGAGTCCGGCGGGCTCAGCATCCAGGGACACGTGCCGGAAAAGGACGGCATCCTGGCCTGCTTGCTCATGGCCGAATTGGTGGCCACGGAAAAACAATCCCTGGGCCGAATCCTCGCCGCCCTGGAGAAGCAAACCGGCCCGTTCTACACCGAGCGCCTGAACATCCGCATCGTCCCCGAGCAAAAGGATGCCATCCTGAAGCGTCTGGCCAGTGGCCTGGACCGCATCGGCCCGTTCAAGGTAGAGCAGTTCATCACCACCGACGGCTACAAGTTCCTTTTGCCCAACCAGGAATGGGTGGCGTTCCGGGCCAGCGGTACCGAGCCGATGGTCCGCTGTTACCTCGAGGCGCGTTCCGAACGCAACCTGGCCCGGTTGCGCGCGGCGTGTCGGAAGCTCTTGGCCCTGTAGGGCAAAGCCGCACGGCTGTCCCCCGGGCCGTGGCAGTCGCCCGGCAGTCGCCTCCGCAGGGTCACACGTGTGACCGGCGACCATTGCCTCGCGTTTGTTTCGAGACGGTGTGGTCCAGGTCAAGGCCGGCAACACCTCGCGTCGGCCCCCGGAGCCAGGAGCCGTTCGTTCGCAACCGAAGCCTTCACATAGAACCGAAACCGCGGGGCCAAACCAGCCGGGAATCGACCGCACCCACGAAACACGTCGGAAGGCCCGCCGTACCGGCAACACCACCAGGCCCGTAGCACCGTCCAGTTCCGGAATCCCTCCGACCGCGCGGGGGCCTCTTCCGGGTCACCGTTCCACCCTCGCCCGCGAAACCCTCATGGTCACCAAGAACGGGCTTGCTCGCTTTAGGTTGCTTGACAGGGGTTCGTCTTCGGTCTAATCAAGGGCTGGTTGACGAACCAGGACTATGAAACCTACTGACGCCTCCTCAACCGGCCGGCTGTCCCGACGCGACTTTTTCAAAGGTCTGGGCACCACGGCAGTGGCCGCCGCGGCCGCGCAGGCCGAATCCGTCGCCCAAGAGCTGCAAAAGCTCAATGCGGAAAAGGTCCTCGGGCCCGGTCCCGTCCCGGTGACGCTCAAGGTCAACGGAAAGACCCATCGGCTTGAGCTGGAGCCCCGCGTGACCCTGCTGGATGCGCTGCGAAATCATCTGGGCCTGACGGGCCCCAAGGAGGGTTGCGACCGCGCCGCCTGCGGCGCCTGCACGGTCTGGTTGGACGGCGTGGCCATTTACGCCTGCCAAAAGCTGGCCATCGACGCCCAGGGCCATGAGATTACCACCGTGGAAGGCCTCACGCCGGACGGCCGGCTGACCCCCGTGCAGCAGGCCTTCGTGGAGCGCGACGCCCTGCAGTGTGGCTATTGCACGCCCGGCTTTGTCATGAGCGTGTCGGCCCTGTTGCGCAAGAAACCCAAACCCACCGTGGACGATGTACTGCACGCGTGCGCCGGCAACGTCTGCCGCTGCGGCACCCATCCGCGTGTGTTGGAGGCGGCTTTGATCGCTGCCGGAGTTCGCCCGGTGTCCATGACCCGCACGGAGGTGATTTCCCATGTCTGAATGGCCTGCTCAACCCAAGGTGCTCGGCACCCGTGTGCCGCGCGTGGACGGCCCGGCCAAGGTAACCGGCCAGGCGCGTTACACATCGGACGTCCAGCTGGAGGGCCTGCTGATCGGCATGATCCTCCGCTCGAAATGGCCGGCGGCGCGGATCCTCCGCATCAACCTGGACAAGGCGCGCAAGATGCCCGGCATCAAGGCCGCCGTGGCCGTCCAAGACGGCCCCCGCATCGTGCGCTATTACGGAGAAGAACTGGCCGCGGTGGCCGGCGTAAGCCGGCAGGCATGCGAAGACGCCCTGCGGGCCATCGAAATCGAGGCCGAACCTCTGCCTTTTGTGGTGCGGGAAGAAGACGCACGCAAGCCGGATGCCCCGCGTGTGTGGGAACAGGCACCCAACGCACCGCCGCCCCGCGTCCAGGAAACGGGCAACGTGGATGCGGCCTTTGCCGAGTGCGCCGCCGTCATTGAGGGCTTCTACACCACGGCCGTCCAGCTGCATCACCCCATGGAAACCCACGGCTGCACCGTCCTCTGGAACGACGAGGGCATCACTGCCTGGGCTTCCACCCAGGGCATTTCCAGCGTTCGCGACGGTCTAGCCGGCGCCCTGCGCGTGGATCAAAGCAAGGTGCGGGTCATCACCGAACACATGGGGGGCGGTTTTGGTTCCAAGTTCGGCCCCGGCGTGGAGGGGATTCTGGCGGCCCGTCTGGCCAGGGAGGCGGGTGCGCCGGTCAAACTGATGTTGTCGCGGTTCGAAGAAGCCCTGGCCGTGGGCAACCGACCCTCCAGTTTTCAACGCATCAAGCTCGGCGCGAAAGCGGACGGTACACTGCACGCCTTCGAGTACGAGAATTATGGTACGGCCGGCGTGGGCGCCGGTCAGGCCACGGAGGGCGGTGGCGGCGGAGCGGACCTGCCGATGCCTTACATCTACCGCGTGCCCAATCGCCGCATCAAACAAACCACCGTGGCCATCAATGCCGGATCCGCCCGCGCCTTTCGCGCGCCCGGACACCCGGTCGCCTCGTTCGGCATGGAATCGGCCATGGACGACCTGGCGGTCAAACTGGGCATGGACCCGCTGGAGCTGCGCATCAAGAATGATCCCAGCGAAATCCGCCAGCGCGAATACCGCATCGGCGCCGAGCGTTTCGGGTGGAAGGAGAAATACCGCAAGCCCGGCAGTTCGCCCGGGCCGGTCAAAGTGGGCGTCGGTGTGGCCAGTGCCACCTGGGGCGGCGGGGGCAGCCGCCGTACCCAGGGCGAGGTGCAAATCAACCCGGACGGCTCGGTCGAGGTCCGCCTCGGGGTCCAGGACATCGGCACCGGAACCCGCACCGTGGCCGCGGTCGTCGCCGCGGAAGTCCTGGGCCTCAAGCCTGAACAAATCACGGTCAAATTCGGAGACACGCGTTTCCCGCCGGGGCCCGGCAGCGGCGGCAGTGTCACCAGCCCGTCGGTGGCCCCCACGGTGTTCGACGCCTGCACCCGCGCCCTTGAACAATTGCAAAAGCAGACCGGTGTACCCGATGCCCGCGGCGAGAACTGGCGTGCCGCCTGCAAGAAGCTCGGCGTGACGCCCCTGGTCGTGCAGGGGCAATGGCGCGAAGGCCTTTCCTCCAGCGGCGTCGGCGGCGTTCAGTTCGCCGAGGTCGCCGTGGACACGGAAACAGGGCTGGTCACGGTCAAGAAGATCGTCGTGGTCCAGGACTGTGGTCTGGTCGTGGATCCCCTGACTGCGGAAAGCCAGGTCAACGGCGGCGTGATCATGGGCATCGGCTTTGCCCTGTACGAAGAACGGGTGATGGACTGGCAGACCGGCGTGGTCCTGAACCCCAACTACGAGACGTACAAGCTCCCCGGCCTGGCCGATGTTCCGGAGATCGACATCGTCCTGCTCAACATGCCCGAGCGCGGCGTCATCGGACTGGGCGAGCCCGTCCACATCCCGACCGCGGCTGCCATTGCCAACGCCGTGGCCAATGCGTTGGGCGTGCGGGTGCCCAGCCTGCCCATCACGCCCCGGAAAGTCCTGGCTGCCCTGGGCAAAATCCCCGCTCCCAAATCCTCTGCCGCATGAAACCGTTTGAATACGCCACCGCTCTCACCGTCGAAAGCGCGCGTCAGTTGGCCGGCGCCAACGGTCACTACCTCGCCGGCGGGAACGACCTGCTGGGCCGGCTCAAGGACGACATCACCGAGGCCTCACGCCTCGTCAACATCAAGGCCATCCCGGGACTCAACCGCATCGAGCCCGGACCTCAAACCTGGCGGATCGGCGCCCTGGTGACCATTGCCCAAATCGAGGATCACCCGGAAATCCGCAGGGTCTTTCCCGGACTCCATCAGGCCGCCGCCGAGGTCGGTTCGCAGCAGATCCGGAACGTGGCCACGCTGGGGGGCAACCTGGCCCAGCACTCCCGTTGCTGGTACTACCGGCATCGCGACATCCAGTGCCTTAAGAAGCGGGGCCGAATCTGTTACGCCCTCGAGGGCGACAACCGTTACCACGCCCTGTTCACCGGCAACGTCTGCATCAGTCCGGTGGTCTCGAATCTGGCCATCGCGCTGACGGCGTTGGACGCCACGGCGGTGGTCTGGCGCGACGGTCAGGAACGTCGCATGACCATGGCCGAACTCTACGAGCTGGCCTGGGACAACCCCACCGCCCATCACTCGCTGCGACCGGGCGACCTGTTGCTGCGTGTGGAAATCCCCACTGTCCGTCCGCGCAGCGCCTACCTGCAGATCAGCGACAAACACAGCTTCGACTGGGCCCTCGTCAGTTGTGCGGCGGCGGCCCGAATCGAAAACGGCCGAATCCACAATGCCCGGATCGCCCTGGGCTGTGTATCGCCCGTGCCCCACCAGGTGACGGCGGCCAACCAGTTCCTGGAGGGCAAGAACCTCGACGAGGCCACCGCGGATCAGGTGGCGGACCTTTTGCTGGCCGGGGCCCAGCCCCAGGAACACAACGCCTACAAAATCCCCATGGCCCGGGCCCTGATCCGCCGGACCCTGCTTCAACTCCGAGGCTAGCGCCATGAATCCCGTCTGCCAGCATCTGCGCACCAAAAAGCTTTACATCGAGGCCGTGCCGGACGATGCCTTCAGCGATCCCGAGCTGGAACAGGCTGCCCCCTGCCATTTCTGGTGCAACCTGACCCAGACGGTGGTGGGACCCGACCAGTTGCCGGTTCACAAGAACTCCTGTCAACCGGGCCGCGCCTGTTTTGAATCTTGAACCGGCCTCCCGCTGAGGCGCAGTCCTCCCCGCTTCATTGCTGCGGTCGGCGTTCCCCGGGACATGGGGACGGCTCAAACGTGAAGGCCGCGCCCGGCCCGACTCACACGGACCCTCCGGGCAAACGTCCAAACCCACCGGAGAAAGGGTCGCGTTGCCCGCCCCGCATCCGGTCGGTGCGTCGATTGCTGAAAGCACACCGTGTCTTTTGACCGGGACCGGCGCCCGAGCCGGGCCCTCTCTGGCACCCTTCGCTGCCCGCCCTACAAGCGCAACCGGAAGCCCCCTTCAAAAACCACTTCTGCCAACGTTACGACCAGGAAGACCACGCTGATCAGTGCGTTGAGGCGGAAGAACGCCGTCTGAACCCAGTTCAAACTCCGCCGCCGCGCTATCCAGTGTTCCAACAGCACGCAAAGCAGGATCAGAAACCAGCCCACCAGATACGCCAGACGGAATCGGCAGAGCAGCCCGAACAACAGCAGCAACCCGAGCATGAGCATGTGACTCAGGAAAGCTGCGGTGAGCGCGTTCCTGGGTCCCCAGGCCACCGGCAGCGAATGCAGTCCGTGCCGCCGGTCAAATTCGTAATCTTGAAGCGAGTAAATCACATCGAACCCGGCCACCCAAAACACCACCGCCGCCGCCAGCACGACCATCCGCAGCCCGTCGAGGACCGTCAGGTCACCTCCTTTCACCGCCAGCCAGGCCCCCACCGGCGCCAAACCCAGCGCCACCCCCAGGAACAGATGCGTGTAGTGGGTGAACCGCTTCGTGACGGAGTAGAAACAGATCACGAACAGCGCCACCGGCGAAAGAACGAAGCAGAGCGGATTCAGGAACCAGCTCGTCGCCACCAACCCCGCTCCGCTCAGAGCCCACAACGCCCAGGCCGCGGGCAGCCGGATCTGCCCGGTCGGCAGGTGCCGATGCGCGGTGCGTGGGTTCCTTGCGTCGATGTCGCGGTCCACAATCCGGTTGAACGCCATCGCACACGTGCGTGCGCAAACCATGGCCAGCAGAATGAGCAGGAACGTGCGCCAGCCCGGCCATCCCTGCTGATCCCGCGCTGCCACTGCCATACCAGCCAGCGCAAACGGCAACGCAAAGATGGTGTGCGAAAACCGCACAAACGAGAGCCACTTCTGCAGCACGGCCCAGGGCCGGAAACCTCCCCGGCGCCCGGCCCCCCCCGCGGGGGCTGTCGCAGATCCCGGCTCCACCGGAACAAACTCGGTTCCCCGGTTCACTCCAACTCCTCAGCCCAACGGGGCACCAGATGATGCGGTACCCCGAGATGATCCAACACCCGCGCCACCACGGTGTCCACCACCGCCTCCACCGTCGTCGGGCAGGTGTAAAACGAGGGATTGGCCGGCAGGATCACCGCCCCGGCCTGGAGCAAAAGCTCGAAGTTGCGCACGTGGACCAGGTTCAGCGGGGTTTCCCGCGGCACCAGGATCAGCTTGCGCCGCTCCTTCAACACCACATCCGCCGCCCGCAGCAACAGGTCCTCGCTGTAACCGTGCGCGATCCGGCCCAACGTGCCCATCGTGCAGGGAATCACCACCATCGCGTCCGGCGGATTGCTCCCACTGGCAAACGGCGCGTTCATGCTGCGCGGATTGTGCACGCGCACGCCATCGGACAACCGCAACCCTCCGGGCAGCTCCGCCTCGATGACCTGCGGCGCGTACCGGCTCAACACCACGTGGATCTCGTGCTGCCGGGGATCCAGATTGTCCAACAGCCGTTGTGCATACAACGCACCGCTGGCTCCCGTGATGGCGACCAGAACCTTCATGCATCCCTTTCGGACGGTTCCACACCGGGGCCATCCGTCCACGGACAGGCCCCACGCACGCCCCGTCTGCCCAACCGACGACAACTCCCGATGCGGGGCTTCGCCATGGAGATCACCTTGCGGAGCTCAGGAACCGGACCGACGGTCGCGCCGGCTCATTGCCCGACGAAGTTCCCGCTCCGTCTCCCGCCGCTTGATCTCTTCCCGCCGATCCACCTGCGCCTTCCCGCGCGCCACCGCCAGCGCCACTTTCACCCGACCGTTTTTCCAGTACAGGGCCAGCGGAATCAGTGTGTGCCCTTTCACCGCGGCCAGGCCCGCCAGCCGATGAATCTCGTTTTTGTGCAGCAACAGCTTGCGGTCCCCCTGGGGCGGGTGATTCAACCAGCCCCCCGGACGATACTCCTCGATCCGCGCATTGCGCAGCCACACCTCCCCGTTGCGCACCTCGGCGTATGCGTCCCGCAGGTTGGCCCGCTTCTCGCGCAGGGCTTTCACCTCGGTGCCCCGCAGGACAATCCCGGCCTCCACGGTCTCCAAAATGTGGTAGTCACGCCGGGCGGTGGGATTGGCCACGATCTGCTCCATAAACTACAACTGCCAGAAGGTTGCCCCTCTGGCCAGTTGCCATCTCCCACCCCGATGGGGCGCTGCCCTCAGGTCCGACGCACGCGCTTCCGGGGTTTCTCCACCGGGCTGGATTCCTCGGGCTCGGGCAGTTCCCAACCCAGTTTGCCCTCGGCAATCTCCAGCAGCGCCACGTCGGCCGCCCCCAGGTTCTCCGCGTTGGGGACCAGGGGACGACTCAGCCCCCCTGAGCCCGACAACAACTGCCGGACCCGGCGGGAGACGATGTTGACGAGGATGTACGGATCCCCGACTTTTTCCAGTGCTCGCTTGCAAAGTTCAGCGTTCATCTTCGGCTCTCGAACCGTCCAAAGCCCAATCAAATTACAGTGCCGTCCCCGTTCTGCAACCTCAAAAGTCCGGAGCTCCGCGAACTCCCGAATCCTCGGCGGAGGAGTTCGACGCGGTTTCTGATGTTGGTGGGGGAAGGCGGCCCAACGAAGTCCATCCCGCAAAGGGGCACCCAAGGGCCCAAGTTCATCCCTCCAACGGGCCCAAAGCGCCCGGTTCGAGGGCGGGTCCGGCCAAAGCCCGAGGTGCGAAGATTGTCCGGGCAGACTTTGGCCGCACATCACGACACTCCCTTCGCACCCGGACACCGGGCCCGAGCTTCCGGACCTCCAATGAGTGGGTCGGCCCCCGCCCGACCCGCCGCCACCCCGCGGGTCGGCCCGCCTCCGGCTGCGGCACCGGCGACTCATCCCCGCATGCCATCCGCTCAGCCACACCGCCGGCACCTGCACCCGCGCCTGCCGCACTCGCGCCGCCGGCAGCAGCAACACCTGCCGCAGCCGCCTCTCGAGCGGCCAGGGCTCACAGCGGTCCGGCAGGTACGGAACCTTCAGCCCGATCCCTGCATTGGAGGCCAGCGCCGCAATCGCGCAGAACATCCGGTTGGCGTTCAGTTCGGCGCAGCGCGGAGGATGCAGGTCCGGTCGCCGCAACACTTCCTTCCGTGAGTTCTCCTTGTCGCCTTGGAGCCGATGCCGATCCAAGATCACCGCCGCCCCCGTCCGGCTCGGGTCACAGGCCACAAACCGATGGTCCCAGAAAAACTCGTCGGCCCGCCGGAAATGCACCACGGCAAACGTCTGCGGCTTCTGACATTCCTCGGGTGGAGCCGCACCCGCCAGTGTTGCTCGACGATCGCCGAGCCGTCCCGCCCCCGACGCCGGCCGGCCCCATCCGTCGCGTTCCAGCGCATCACCCGCATCCGGCGGGTTTCGGTTACCGAATCGTACATCCGTCGCGCGGCGCGAAGAAGGTTCCCGTTCCGCCCCGGACTAGGGCGGCGCATTTCAGGGTTTTGGGTCGCCCGAAGGCCGGGCTGGATTCCGGGACCTCGTCGGCACGGAGAACCTGAGGGAAAACGGCATTCCCGTGGGGTTCGCGAATCCGGGACTCCAACAGTGGGCTGCGACCAGATCCAGGCCGTGCGCCACAAGACGGATGCGCGTCTCCAACCGGACCCCGTCCGAATTGCCTCGTGCCACCCCGAGGTTCATCGCCCCCGTACACCTCCGCGGCTCAGTACTCCCTCCAAGCCGACCTGGTCGCACGGTACCGGCTGGGCAGCACGACTGATCCACCCACAGAAAGCTGACGACCCGGTAGCCCACACCACTCGAAAAGGCCGTTTGAAGCCCGCGCGCTCGGCTCTCAACCCCACGGACCACGCAGATCCAAACAGACATGAGATTTCGATTTGAAGCCAGCACGACAGCCAGTTGGTCAAGGACTCGCTCCTGAAAAAAGAGATACCGAGGCCAACGTCCGCACGATCTCCGCTCATCATTGGTCTTCTATGTGCCCTGTGTGTTTTGTGGGCTTTCCGCAAACGTGGCCCGGGGCTGCTCTTCCGAGGGCGCCGAGAACGCCGCCCGATGCTCAGCCCAGGTTGCCCGGGCTGCCGCATGGCAAAGGTCCGGCCTGCGGGCGCTCCGGAAGTTCGCCAGAGCTGCGAACAGTAGATCCTGTAAACTCCGCCGGGTGAGCTGAACCTCGAAGATTCGCCGGCGTGTCGGACACGTCCCGAGCGTCGCGGCCTCCTGCGGGCGGGAAGGCCGCGGTCGGGCAGATTGGAAACCTGCGCCTCGAGCGGGGGCACAACCCGGGGGCGGGGTGCATCATTCCCGTCGCGTGTTCTCTGCGGGACCGGAGAACCTGCGAGTGCGACCTCCCGAGCCTGCGCAGAGGGTCCGACCCCGGACGGCCGCGACACTGGGAGCCGCCCAACTCGGGGGAATGCCAACTCGGGGGAATGTTTCGCAGATGCGAGGTCGGCCCGCGGGGGTACGCCGGGGGAACGACAGACGCCGCGCACGAGAATGCACACGGGCCTGCCCTCCTCGGGGGCAATGGATTAGACTCGGGGGGAATGATTGCTCGGGTGACATTGGAGCTGGCCCTGGGTCGGGAGTTCGATTACGCCGTGCCCGACGAATGGGCCGGCCAGGTCGCTGTGGGCTCGCGGGTGGAGGTGCCGCTGGGCCGGCGCAAGGTGTTGGGTATCGTGACCGACCTGGCCGAGGCTTCCGGGCAGGTACATCTGAAACCGATTCTGCGCGTGGTGGGAGGGCAGGCTCTGGTCACACCGGTCCTGCTGCGGCTGGCACGCTGGATGGCCGAGTACTATTGCTGCCCCCCGGAGTTGGCGTTGCGCAGCGTCTTGCCAGAGGCGGTTCGCCGACCGGAGGCCGGCTGGCGACAGCGCCTGCAAGTGCGGATGGTTCCGGCGCAGGGGCCGTTGCCCAAACTGCCGAAGCGACAGCGGGAGGTCTGGCACGTGGTCGAAGAGCGGCGTTGCCTGCCGCTGACGGAGCTGCTGGAGCTGACGGGGGCATCGCTCAGCACCGTGCGACGTCTGGAAGACAAGGGGCTGGTGGAGATTGTTCCGCAGGTCGAAGAACGCGATCCCTACGGACGGGAACAGATTCTGCCCACGGAGCCTCTGCCGTTGAACGAAGCGCAGGGGCGTGCCCTGGCGGCAATTCGGGAGGCTCTCGACCGCTTGTGTGGGCTGCAGCTCGAGCCGTCCGAAGAGAGCGAAGCCCGGGAGCCGTCGGCCGCCGGGGCGGGGAAGGAAGGCGCCGCACTCTCCAGGACGTTCCTGTTGCACGGGGTGACGGGCAGCGGAAAGACCGAGGTGTATTTGCAGGCCATGGCCGCGGCGCTGGAACGGGGACGCGGGGCCATCGTGCTGGTGCCGGAGATCGCGCTGACGCCCCAGACGGTGGAGCGGTTCAAGGCCCGTTTCAGCTCGGGACCGCATCGCACCCTGGTGGCGGTGCTCCACAGTCACCTGTCCGCCGGCGAACGTCACGACGAATGGCACAAGATTCGGCAGGGCCGTGCCCGCATTGTGATCGGGGCACGATCCGCGGTATTCGCGCCGGTGCAAAACCTGGGCCTGATCATCGTCGACGAGGAACACGAGCCGACGTACAAGCAGGAAGAGGCGCCGCGGTATCATGCACGCGACGTGGCCGTGCTGCGGGGGCAGATGGAGGGGGCGGTGGTGGTTCTGGGTTCGGCGACGCCCTCGCTGGAGAGTTACTGGAACGCCCGCCGGGGCAAGTACCGGTTGTTGGTGCTCCCGGAGCGGGTGGATCAGCAGAAAATGCCGCGAGTGCGGGTGGTGGACATGCGGCAGGCGGCCCGGGCGGAACGGGGTGTGCCCGTGTTTTCGCCGCAGTTGCGGGAGGCGATCCTGCAGCGGCTGGAGAAACGCGAGCAGGTCATCCTCTTCCTCAACCGGCGCGGGTACGCCACCGCGCTGCAGTGTCCCCGTTGCGGTTACGTCGCCCAGTGCCCCAATTGCAGCGTGGCCCTGACCTATCACCGGGCCGGACAGCACCTGCTGTGTCACATCTGCGGCGAGCGCCGTCCGGCGCCGTCCGCCTGCCCCAACGAAACCTGCCGGGACCCGGCCATCCGCTACGCGGGCCTGGGCACGCAGCGCGTGGAGGAGGCGCTGCAGCGGCAGTTCCCCCGCGCCCGTGTCCAGCGGATGGACTCCGACACGCTGAAGCGCAAAGAAGATTACCGCCGGATCCTGTCCGAATTCCGCGCCGGCCGGATCGACATCCTCGTGGGCACCCAGATGATCGCCAAGGGACTGCACTTCCCCAATGTCACCCTGGTGGGCATTGTGCACGCGGACCTGGCCCTGCATCAGCCGGACTTTCGCGCGGCCGAACGAACGTTCCAACTGTTGACGCAAGTGGCCGGACGCGCCGGCCGGGGGGAGGTGGAAGGCGAGGTGATCATCCAGTCCTTCACGCCGTATCATCCGGCCATTCAATACGCGCGCCGCCACGATTTCGAAGGGTTTTACGAGCAGGAAATGGAGTTTCGCGCCCAGTTGGAGTACCCGCCCCTGACGCGCGTGGCCCTGGTGACCCTGCGCGGACGCAACGAGGACAAGGTCAGGTTCGTGGCGGAGCACGTGCGTCGGGACCTGTCCCGGCGTTTGGAGGGGTTCTCAGAGCTGAAAATGACCGGACCGGCACCCGCGCCCCTGGAGCGGGCTCAGACTTACTATCGCTACCATTTGATGTTGCGCACCCGCCGCATGCCGGCGTTGAGTCGCGAACTTGGCGCGTGGCTCAAGGAGACCACGCTGCCCGAGGACGTGCATCTGACGGTGGACGTGGATCCGGTGAGTTTGCTGTGAATGCGCGCCGGGCTTGCGGACCGCGGCCCGCGCGGTCCCGGCCCTACAAGGCCACGCCTGCGTCGGCCAGGAATTGCCGGAAAGTGGTCGGAGCGGGGGCGGTGAAGTGCCACCTCCGACCGCGCCAGCAAAAGGACAGCTCGGCCGCGTGCAACGCGTGGTGCGGCAGGATCAACCGTGCCTGCTGGATGGCGGTCAGTCGGCCCAGGACGAAATCGAGGTAGAGGGACGGATCGCCCCCGTAGAGTTTGTCGCCCACGATCGGGTGGCCCAGGTGAGCCAGATGGATGCGGAGCTGGTGTTTGCGGCCGGTGCGAGGCCGGAGGCGCAACAGGCTGAACGGCTGTGGCGGGCCGTCCGGTGCTGCGGGGTTCGCCCCGCCGACTTCCTGGGCGGGCTCGGAATCTTTCCACCAACGGGGATCAGGTCGGTCGGGCACCGGACGAACGAACCGGCACAACACATGGAACTCTGTAATGGCAGGCGCACCGTCCGGACGCACCGTGTCCTGGATGGCGACCAGGGCATCAGGATCGCGCCCCAAGGGGGCTTCGATCCGGCCCTGGTCCTGTGCGGGATGACCGTGGACGATGCCCAGATACGCCTTCTCCACCGCCCGCTGCTCGGTCAGCCGGCCCAGCTCGGAGGCGGCGGCCCGGGTTTTGGCCACCAGCACAAGACCGCTGGTTTCACGGTCGAGGCGATTCACCATGCTCGGGGTGGCGCCGGGTCCCAAATGGGCGCGCAGACAGGCAATGAGACTGGAGCGCCCGTCCGGCTTGGTCGGGTGACAGACCAGACCCGGTGGCTTGTTCACCACCAGCAGATCCTCGTCCTCGTACAGGATCTCGAGCGATTCGTTCATGTCCCGCTCCCGGGTACATGAGCCGCCCGTTTGTGCCAACCCGCGGCCAACCCCGGGCAGCACACCAGAGTGCAACAAGACCGGCGCCTTGCAAAGGGCACGCCCTGCGGTCGGGGACGCATTGCAGGTTCTGGACACGCGCCAGAGCGGGACGGAATCTCGGGCGTCCCCGGCGCGGGAAAACCAGGGGAAAACCGCATTTCACCGGAATTCTCGAATCCCGGGCTCAAAAATCGAAATCCGTCCTGTGCGGATCCACGGACCGCACGGGCTCATCCACGCACCGAAGGCGCATCCCCCTGCACCAGCTCGTGACGACGCCCCCGGACCTCGGTCCCCCAAAATCCGTCGCGCCCTGAAAGGGCGCAATTCGGTAATTCCAACCGCGAGGGGCGGGCATATGAGCCCAGCGAGTTCTGCCCCTTCAGGGCGCGGCATACTGCGGGATCCGCCTACCCAGGGCGTTGCCCTGGGCTGAAGCATTCCGCTCCGTTGGGGCGGACGTGCAACGCGCCGAAGGCGCAGCCGTTCGTCCGCTATGGAGCGATGTTCGTTGCCCGGGGTGCGCCCCGGCGGCCCCAGGGAAGATTGGCGCAACGCGCGATTCCATGATAGAGAAGGATGCGTGTTTTTTTGGTGGCCCAGGAAGGTGCGTCCCCTGTCGCCGATGGCCCGGTTCGGGCGTTTTGTTCTGCAGGAACGGGTCAAGAGCGGCGGAATGGCGGAGATCTGGCTGGCTCGCGACGAGGCGCATCATCATTACGCGTTGCGTGTGATGCATGCGGACCTGGAGCGTCAGCGGGCGGCCCGCCGCCGTTTCCGGCACGGATGCGAGGTGCTGGCGCAACTCCAACCCCATCCCTTCATCGTCCGGTACTACGAGCACGGTCGCTGGGAGGGCCGGCATTACCTGGTGATGGAGTACGTGGAAGGGGACAATCTCAAGGAGCGATTCGCGCGGCACGACCCGGTGTTGACGGAGAACGTGGCCCAGCTGTTGCTGGACATGGCGGCGGCCCTGGAGCACATGCACGAACGGGGCTACATGCACCTGGACTTCAAACCGGAGAACGTGCTGGTGACGGCCGGGGCGAGCATTCGACTGGTGGATTTTGACATCGCGCAGCCGATCCCGCCGGCCCCGCGGCGTCTGGACCGCAATCCGGGCACGCCGGCCTACATGGCACCGGAACAACTGGCGCGGCAGCCGCTGGATCAGCGGGTGGACATCTTTGCCTACGGCGTGACGGCCTACGAGTTGCTGACGAACCAGAAACCGTTCCGCGGCAGCACGCCGGACGAGATCCTGCGGGAACAACAGAGTCCGGGTCGATTGCGGCCGCCCCGGGAGTTGAATCCGGACATTCCGCCGGGCCTGGAGCGGATTCTGTTGCGGTGTTTGCAGCCGGACCCGAACCGTCGGTACGTCTGGATGAGCCAGCTGCGGCACGACCTCGAGACGGTGTTGTACCGGTAACGGGGGAGCGACACTTTGCATCGTTCCATCTTGATGAATTGATGAGTGCGCTTGTCTCCGCGGCCGGGTGTGTCTATGTTCGGTGCCATGGAAGCAGGACTGAGCCCGGCCGCCGCGGCCCTGACAGCGCTTCTGCGCCAGCGCATCGTCGTCCTGGACGGCGCCATGGGAACGCTGATCCAGCAGCAGCGCCTTTCCGAGGCCGAGGTGCGCGGGGAGCGCTTCCGCGACCATGCCGGCAAACCCCTCCGGGGCAATCACGACCTGTTGGTCCTGACGCAGCCGGACCTCATCCGGTCCCTGCACCGTCAATACCTCGAAGCCGGTGCGGATGTCATCGAGACCAACACGTTCTCGGCCACCACCATCGGTCAACATGAGTTCTTCGGGCCCGACCCGGAGGCAGGGCGCAAGGATGAGGCCTATTTCGAGCGGGTGGTGACGGATGCACGGCTGCGGGCGTTGGTGGCGGACCTGAATCTGGCGGCGGCCCGACTGGCGCGACAGGCGGCGGACGAAGTGGCGGAGCGGACCGGGCAGCCGCGGTTCGTGGCGGGGGCGATGGGCCCGATGCCGGTGACGGCCAGTCTGTCGCCGGACGTGAACGACGCGGGGTTCCGCGCGGTGAACTTCGATCAGTTGCGGCGGGCCTACCGGGAGCAGGCCGAGGCGCTGGTGGCCGGGGGCGTGGACGTGCTGTTGATCGAGACGATCTTCGACACGTTGAACGCGAAGGCCGCCATTTTTGCGCTGGAGGAACTGTTCGAGGCGCTGGGCCGGCGGCTCCCGGTGATGATCTCGGGGACGATCACGGATCGGTCGGGTCGCACGCTCATCGGGCAGACCCTGGAGGCGTTTTGGATTTCGGTGGCGCATGCGCAACCGCTGACCGTGGGGTTGAACTGTGCGTTGGGACCGCGGGAGATGCGCCCGTTTGCGGAGGAACTGTCGCGGCTCGCGCCCACGTTCACCTGTTTCTACCCGAACGCCGGGCTGCCGGATCCGCTGTCGCCCACGGGCTTTCCGGAGACGCCGGAAAGTCTGGCGGCGCAGCTGCGGGAATGGGCGGAGGCGGGGTGGTTGAACATGGCGGGTGGCTGTTGCGGCACGACGCCGGAGCACATTCGGCAGCTGGCGCGGGCCGTGCGGGATTGTGCGCCGCGGGTGGTGCCGGAGGTGCCGCGCACGTTGCGGTTGAGCGGCCTGGAACCGCTGGTGTTCACGCCCCAGACGAACTTTGTGAACATCGGGGAGCGGACCAACGTGGCGGGTTCTCCGAAGTTTGCGCGTCTGATTCGGGAGGGGGATTACGCGGGGGCGGTGGCGATCGCGCGTCAGCAGGTGGAGTCCGGTGCCCAGGCGCTGGACGTGTGCATGGACGAGGCGCTGCTGGACGGCGTGGCCGCGATGCGGCGGTTTCTGCGGCTGCTGATGAGCGAGCCGGATGTGGCGCGGGTGCCGATCATGGTGGACTCCTCGAACTGGGCGGTGCTGGAGGCGGGGCTGCAGTGTCTGCCGGGCAAGGGCATTGTAAACTCGCTGTCGCTGAAGGAGGGCGAGGCGCGGTTCGTGGAGCTGGCGCGGCGGGTGCGCCGGTACGGGGCTGCCCTGGTGGTCATGGCCTTCGACGAGCGGGGGCAGGCCGACACGTTCGAGCGCCGCATCGAGGTCTGCCGCCGCAGCTACGAGTTGCTCACGCAACAGGCCGGTTTTCCGCCGGAGGACATCATTTTCGATCCCAACGTGCTGACCGTGGGTACGGGCATCGAGGAACACGCCAACTACGCGCTGGATTTCATCCGGGCGACCCGCTGGATCAAGCAGCATCTGCCCCTGGCCCGCGTGAGCGGCGGCATCAGCAATGTGTCCTTCAGTTTCCGCGGCAACAACGTGGTGCGCGAGGCGATGCACAGCGTGTTTCTCTACCACGCCATCCGGGCCGGCCTGGACATGGGGATCGTCAACGCGGGTCTGCTGGCGGTCTACGAGGAGATTCCGACGGAGCTGCGCGAGCGCGTGGAGGATGTGATCCTGAACCGGCGTCCGGATGCCACGGAACGGCTGGTGGAGTACGGCGAGCAGTTGAAGGCCTCGGGGGCGGCCGGAGGCGGTGCGGGACGGGGGGCCGCGGCGGACCTGGCCTGGCGGCAGTGGCCGGTGGAAGAACGCCTGAAACACGCATTGATTCACGGGATCGACACGTACATCGAGGCGGACGCGGAGGAGGCGCGGCAGAAGCTCGGCCAGCCGCTGGCGGTCATCGAAGGGCCCCTGATGGAAGGGATGAACGTGGTGGGGGACCTGTTCGGCGCCGGCAAGATGTTCCTGCCCCAGGTCGTCAAGTCGGCCCGGGTGATGAAGAAGGCGGTGGCCTGTTTGACGCCGTGGTTGGAGAAGGAGAAGGCCGCCCGCCAGGCGGCCGGGCAGGCGGTGCAACCGCAGGGACGCATCGTGTTGGCCACCGTGAAGGGCGACGTGCACGACATCGGCAAGAACATCGTGGGGGTCGTGCTGGCCTG
>JAOADM010000310.1 GCA_026417315.1 Limisphaera sp. | reverse complement strand
ATGCAGGTGGTCGAGCGGGAATGGCGGGATCCGGCGGCGGCGCGGTCCAACTTTATCGAGCGGGGGCGAGCAGCCCACGCCGCGCCTCCTGCGCCTCCGGCCCAGCCCAGTCCCTATGAGTAGCAGGGAGCGTTTGCCTACGGAGTGATGAAACAGGCGTTGGAGGAGCCGATTCTCGTGGCCAGGTCCACCCCGCGCCCCGTCGCCGCCGCATCTGCGGATTTCTGGCCGGTGATGGCCTGGGCGGCGGGGGCCGCGTTTTGGTGGGTGGTGGCCGGAGCGCTGGCCCTCGTGGCCTCGATCAAATTCCACGGGCCGGGCTTTCTGGCGGATGCACCATGGTTGACGTACGGTCGCGTGCGCGTCGCAGCCACGCAGGCGGGCTGGTTTGGCGGTGTCATTCCGTTGGCGTTGGGTGCTCTGCTGGGCTGGTTGGCCTGGTCGGGTCGCTCGCGTATTGCCTGGGGAGGGCTCGCGTTTCTGGGGGCCAAGCTCTGGCATCTGGGGATTCTGGTGGGTGTGTTGGGAATCCTTTCGGGTGACGCCACCGGCCATGATGGTTGGGGATTGCCCGCCTACGCAGTGTGGGTGTCGGGGCCCGGGCTGGTGCTGCTGGGTGTGTCCGCCCTGGCCACGTTGCACCGGCGACAAGACCGCTTGCTGGAGCCGCCGCACTGGTTTTTGCTGGCCGGACTGTTCTGGATGGCCTGGGCGATCTCGACGGCCTGGGTGTTGTTGGGCTTGCATCCGGTCCGGGGCATGACCCAGGCGGTGGTCGATTGGTGGTTTCAATGGAATCTGCAGGGTGTCGTCGGAACGATGTTGGCGCTGGGGTTGGTTTGGGGTTGGTTGCCGATCTGGACAGGGCGGCCCTTGTACAGCCGGTACTACGCGATGCTGACGTTCTTCGGGCTGTTGGTGTTCACCAGTTGGGCGTGTGTGCCGCCGGGTGCGGCCGTGCCCGCCTGGTTGCCCACGGTGGGAACGGTGGCGGCGGTGCTGAGCGTGGTGCCCTGGCTGGCCGCCTGGCTGAACGGGTGGGGATCCACGCGGGAGCGTTGTGGACAACTTTGGTCCGATGGAGCCGGGCGGTTTGCCATGGCTGCGTTTCTGGCATTCACGGTGGCTTCGGTCATGAAGCTCTTGCTGCACGTGCCGGGTCCGGGTGCGGTGCTGGAGTTTACCTGGTGGGGCCTCGCACAACAGAACCTGCAGGTGCATGGCTGGCTGGGGTTGGCGTCCGTGGCTGCGCTGTACGCATGGCTGCGACATGCGTGCGGACTGCCCGGCGGGGGAGGCGGAGTGCGCTGGCACTTTTGGTGTGCCGTCGTGGGCCTGGTTGTGAGCGCCGGATCTCTGGCCGTGGCCGGGGTGCAACAAGGCCTGGCTTGGCAGGATGCCGCGGTCTCAAATGTGGAGGTGTTGAAGCGCACGCTGATGGCCCTCCGGATGAGCACGGTCGGTGATCTGGTTTGGTGGATGGGAACGCTGTTGTTTGCGGTGAACCTGGGGATTGTGATTGTCGGGGTGGCCGGGGCGCAGTGGAGACATTGGCGAGCCTTGGCGCTGGCACCGGTAACACAGGAGGAGGTGGGCCGATGAACCGGGGTGCGTGGGTGTTCGTCGTGTCCCTGCTGGGCCTCACCGGTTCCTGGTGCGGTCTGGTCTGGTATCCCCAGGTCCAACTGGGGCAGCAGAAGGAGACAACCACGGTGCCGGACAAGCAGCTTTATCCCGTGGCCCGGCCCGGTTTGGCGGCCCAGGGGCGGGAGGTTTACCGCTCCGAGGGTTGTTACACCTGTCACAGTCAGCAGGTGCGGCAGAAGGCTGTTTCGGTGGGGCTGGCGGTGACCGAAGCGGGGACGAATTTGACCGAGTTGGTCGAAGCGATTCTCACCGTGGCGCCGCAGTGGAGTCGCGTCCGCGTGGCCGAGGCGGTGACCCGTTTGCCCTTTCAAGTGCTGGAGGGTGTGGAGGTGGCCGAGGCGGACCGGGCCCGACGCCAGATCGAAGTCACCGGAGCGAAGGCGGTGGTGACCGTTCGGCCGGTGGGGCCGGATTTGGAGCGGGGCTGGGGTCGCCGTCGAAGTGTGGCTGCAGACTTTTTGTGGGACGACCCGGTAATGCCCGGGATGCTGCGGGTGGGACCGGATCTCGCGAATGTGGGCGCGCGAGTGCCTGATCCACGCTGGTTGCTGACCCACCTGTGGGATCCGCAGATTCAAAGTCCCGGCTCGATGATGCCCCCCTACCGGTACTTGTTCGAGGTGCGACCTGCGGGTGAGCGACCGAGCGCAGACGCGCTGGTGTTGCCGGCCGGCCATGGACCGGGGCCGGGCTGGGAGGTGATCCCGCGGCCGGAGGCGTGGGCGTTGGTGGCCTATTTGCAAAGTCTGAATGCCTCGCCGGCTTTGTTTGAAGCGCCGGTCCAGTTGCCCACGGCACGTCGGGCCGGCACGGAAACGAACACCGCGGTTTCGGCACAGCCATGAGCGAAGGGGTTTCGAGGGAAGGGACGGCGCACGAGAACGGGACGGGAGCGCGATCGGGCACGGTGACCGTGCCGATGTGGCTGGTGACCGTTCTGGCAGTGCTGGCTTACTGGGGGATGTTGTATTTCGACCAGCGCAGCGGGTGGTTTCATCCCCAGGTGTATGCGCCTTTTGAGTCGGTGACGGTCGTGGCGGCCCTGCAGCCGGCTTCGGACGCGGACGCGTTTTTGAACCGGGGTCGCGTAGTGTACGAGAC
>JAOADM010000309.1:2460-2748 GCA_026417315.1 Limisphaera sp. | reverse complement strand
CACCACCGCCTCCGGCGTCAACGTCGAATCCAGAAACGAATAACAACTCCGGACCCGCAACGGCACATACGGCGCCGCGCGCACGGGAACCTTTCCCCGTCGCACCGGCTCCGCCGAAGCCTCCCTCTGCGCACGGCACACCCCGCCTTCCGCCGGCGCACTCCCGCACCCGATGAGCCGGATGCGGGCCGGCGGCTCTGCCGGGCCGGCGCACTCCCGCCACGGTTCCCGCGGCTCGGGCTGCTCCCCCCACAGCAAATCGCGCCCCCGCAGCAACACCCCCCGCCC
>JAOADM010000309.1:0-2450 GCA_026417315.1 Limisphaera sp. | reverse complement strand
GTCATAGACCTGCGAAAGCTTCAACACCACCCGCCGCAACGCCACCCGACGCCGCCATGCCCGCTGCAACAATCCCTCCAGTCGCCCGTACACCTCCGTTTCCAAATCCGTGGGCTCCTCCAGACTTTCCCCGGCCTGATCTTCCGCCAGATCGTGATAGACCACCTTCACCGTCAGGGTGCGCACACTCCGGCCCTCCGCCCGCAGACCCGCAAACAGGGCATCCGCCATCCGCCGCAACACCGCCCGCGCATGCGCCTCGTCCGTGCAATCGCGCTCGAAGGTGTGCTGCTGCTGATAACTCTGCTGGGGCAAACTCCGCGGCACCAGCGGCCGATCGTCCCGGCCCTGCGCAAACCGGTGCAACTCCCACGCCATCCGCCCCACCAGCAATTCCAACTGCTCCGGCGGCGTCATCGCCACATGCCGAATGAGACTCAGCCCGGCCGCCCGCAACCGCGCCGCCGTCTGCGGCCCCACCCCGGGCAACCATTGCACCGGCAACGGATGCAGAAAGGCCGCCTCCCGCCCCGGCGGCACCGCGCAAAAGGCCCCCGGCTTGTGCAGCTTGGCCGCAATCTGACTGACCAGTTTGCTGGTGCCGATGCCCTCGCTGACCGTCAGCTTCAACGCCTGCCGAATCGCCTCCCGCAACCGCTGAGCAATCTCCACCGCCGACCGCCCCCGCTGCGCCGTCACATCCAGATACCCCTCGTCAATCGACGTCTGTTCCACCTCCGGCGTGAAATCGTACGCATACGAAAACATCCACTGCGAAAAGCGCTCGTACTTCTCGAAATCCCCCGGCAACACGATCAACGGCGGACACAACCGCCGCGCCAGCGCCGTCGGCATCGGCGTGAACACCCCGTACCGACGCGCCTCGTAACTGGCACTGGCAATGATGCCCCGACGCTGCCCCCCCACCGCCACCGGCCGGCCCCGCAACCGCACGTCCGCCGCCTGCTCCACCGAGGCGAAAAACGCGTCCGCATCCAAATGCACAATCCGACGCCACTCCATGACCCCGGTTCCCTTCTGCCGTGGCTCCTCCGCCCTTTTCCGGGCTCTCTCCGCCGCCCGATCCCCGGCCCGCGCCGGCCCCCGACCTCCTCACTTCACCTTGCGAATCAGCGCCACCATCACCCCCTGAATCACCAGCTCCTGGGCCGGAATCAGATCGGGATACTTCGGATTCTCCGCCCGCAAACACGGTTTGCCCCGCACCATCACGAACGTCTTGAGCGTGCTCTCGTTGTCGATGAGCGCCGCCACCACGTCCCCCGGACGCGGCGTGCGCCCGTGTTCCAAAATCACAATGTCCCCGTCCAAAATGTGCCGGCCGATCATCGAATCCCCCCGCACCTCCAACGCGAACAACCGCGGATTCGGCCGCAACTCCAGCCCCAGGGTCCCGATGTCCACCGACACACACCCGCGCGCCTCCTGCACCCGATCCGCGGCAAACCCGGCCGGAATGGAACCGTACAACGGCACGTGCACCAGCGGCCGACGCGCCCAACCCGCCGCACACACCCGCAGCGAACGCGCCCGACGCGGTTCGGCCGTCAACACCCCCTTGCGCCGCAGCGCCCGCACGTGCGCCGCCGCGGCGTTCATGCTGCGAAACCCGAAATGCGCGGCGATCTCCCGCAACGTGGGCGGTGTGCCGCGCTCCTGCTGCACGGTCGCCAGATACTCCAGAATCTCCCGCTGTCGCGGCGTCAACACCGGCATGCTGTTCATATGCACAACTGTTCAAACGAACAGTATGCCCGGCCCCCCACATCGTCAAGCCCGGCCGAAAGGAAGACCTCCCGGTCGCGGGACGGCCTCCCGCGACCGGTCTTGAGGCCCGTGGATGGGCCCGGGTGCAAGCCGCGCCCGCGGCGGTTTCCGAACACTCCGGCTGAGCCGCGCTCCGGTGCCCCGCCCAGGTGCCGTAAAAGGCAGCCCTGCTGAGGGCGCTTTTCCATGTGTGAGCCCCGGGTTCGAAAATCCCAATGGATTTTTCCCCCCGGCCTTCCCGTGCCGGGGACGCGCGAAACGCCGCTGAACTTTCGGGAGTGTCCAAAACCTGAAACACGCCCGACGACAGACCTGCGGCGCCGGGGCCCGCCTGCGCCAACTCTGCAAGCGACATCCAAAAGCAGCCCTGCAAATTCGTTCCCACCCATCCCATCCGAAGGCCGGAAAGGTTTCGCGCCTTCGGCGCGCCATGGGTCCACCCCGGCGGGGTGAGAAAAATCCACCAGCCCGGTGTCCACCTTGGGCAACAAGATTGCACCCATAAACGGACGAACGGTTGCACCTCCGGCGTATTGCGCGTCCGCCCCAACGGGGCGGAATTCATCAGCCCAGGGCAGCGTCCTGGGGAATTGGATCGCCGCAATGCATCGTGCCCTGAAGGGGCAGGACTCGGCACGGTCACCTGCCCGCCCGTCGCGATT
>JAOADM010000308.1 GCA_026417315.1 Limisphaera sp. | reverse complement strand
ACCCAACGGGGTGTCCGCAAGGGTACGTCCCACCAGGCGCGAGTCGTTGCGGACCTGCAGTTCGGCCAGATAAGGCCCCAACTGGTAACTTTCCACCCGTTGCCCACTGCCGCGGTCCGGCAGAAGCCAACGGCTCACCACCAGCAGATACACCGTGCCAATCCCCAGCAGCACGGCCCCCAGCGGGGTGAATTCGAACAACCCCAACGAGCCCAGGCCCGACCGCTCCGACAGGGCGCTGACCAACAGATTCGTGGAAGTCCCCACCAGCGTGCAGACGCCCCCCATCTGCGTGGCAAACGACAGCGGAATCAACAACCGGGACGGCGCCAGGCCGCCCCTGGCACAGGCCCCGAGCACGGCCGGCAAAAACATGGCCACGACCGCCGTGTTGTTGATGAAGGCCGAGATGACCCCGGCCAACACCATCGTGGCCAGCGTCAGCAGCCACGGGTATCGAGCCAGTCGTTCCAACCACCGCGCTGCAAAGCCGATGGCTCCGGTGCGCTGCAGGCCCGCGCTCAACACAAACATGGCAGCCACGGTCAACACCGCCGGATTGCTGAACCCGGACACGCCATCGGCCGGACGGATCCAGCGACCGTCCCGGCCCCAGCCCAGAAAGTCCAAGAGCAGCCCAACGACGATCAGGGCGGCCATCAACATCAAGGCCACCAGGTCCGCCCGGAACTTTTCGGCGGCAAACAACCAGATGGCCACCCCTGTGAGGCACAGCACCAGGGCGATTTCCATTGCGCATCCAAGAAATGAGAATCTCCCATGTTCTGACAATGCCAAGATTCTCCGGGGTTCCCGTTTTCATGGCGCCCCGCCAAGCAAGTCGGCGCCCGGCTTGCGCGGACCGTGGCGGAGGGTTGCAGGCCGACCGCATGAGCCCTTGGCCGCACCTTCGTGGAACCGTGTCGCAGGGGAAATGGCCGGGCCCAACCGGGCAATCCGCACAGGCTGGGGAGTCGCGATGCCGCTGGCGGCAGCCGGGGTCGTGGCACCCGCTTGGCCCGGGAAACAGGGCCGGCGCACCGGGAAAAGTCTTTGGGCCCGGGTACGGAGCCGGCCTTGGTGAAGGGGATTTACCGCCCGCTTGCCGCGGGAGCCCGAAGCTGTTTGCAGGACGCAAGCGCCCTCCGTGAGGTGGATCCGGAAAGCGCACGGCAGCCGGCCTCTTGGCACGTCAGAGCCCATGACGCCCGCGAAGGTGGCTCCCCGGTCTTGCAGGTTTCCCGCCGGCCGCCGGCACCGCGCAACCCGCCAGCACGGCCGCGACGAGGCCCTCTGCCGGAAGCCGAGGGCCGTGCCGGCGGGGTCCCAATCCATCGAACGTTCACGGCTTTTCGGCAGACTCTCCGCGGGTCGTTACCCCGACGCCCCAGCCCGCGGAAGCAAACCCTCGGTTCCCCGATCCCTGCACCCTCGGGAGCTCCGGGTTCCGTCAGAACTCGAGCTGTTGACCCGGCCCGGGCAGGTGAACGGTCAACCCGAACCGTTCCTGAATGAGGGCAGCCAGCGGATTCCGAGCCCGGGGTTCGCCGTGCGTGAGCACCACCCGGGGCCGCGTTCTTGCCAACGGCTCCAGCCAGCGCAGCAGGGCCGATTGCCCGGCATGGGCACTGAACCCGTTCAGGGTGTGAATCTGGGCGCGCACCACGATTTCCTCCCCGAGAATGCGCACACGGCGAGCACCGTCCACCAGTTGGCGGCCCAGCGAACCTTCGGCCTGATACCCCACGAACATGACCACTGTCTCCGGCCGCCAGAGTCCGTGTTTGAGGTGGTGCAGAATGCGTCCGGCGGTGCACATGCCGGAGCCGGCCATGATCAGGCAGGGGCCCGGCGCATCGTTCAACCGCATCGAGTCGGCGGCCGTGGGGGTGGGAATGACGTGACGGTGCGAACGAACGATTTCACAGGAGCGTTGCAGGGCCCGGGCCTCCTCGTCGAACAAATCCGGGTGCCGTGCGTAGATCTCCGTGGCTTCGATGGCCATGGGGCTGTCCAGGTACACGGGAAAAGGGGGCACCACCCCGGCGCAAAACAGCTCGTCCAGATGATACAGAATCTGCTGCGTGCGCCCCACGGCAAACGCCGGCACCAAAATGCGGGACCGGGCCTGCACGGCTTTCTCGATGATCCCGCGAAACTCCGCCAACGTTTCGGCGGGGGACTTGTTGTCCCGATCTCCGTACGTGGACTCCAGAAACACCACCTCGGCCGGTTCGGGCTCCACGGCGTCCGGCACCAGGGCCAGACCCGGGGGGCCAACATCGCCCGAGAAGACCACGCGTCGTCTTCGTCCGGACTCGGTGATGGCGAGCTCGATGCTCCCGGAGCCGAGCATGTGTCCGGCGTTCACCCACCGGGCCTGCACCCCGGGCGCAACCTCGAGCCATGCCGCGTACTCCACGGGTTGAAACCGGCCGAGCACTTCGTGAACCTCGGCCTCCCCATAAAGGGGCTCCAGCAAGGGTTTGCCGGCCCGCTGCCGCTTGCGGTTGAGTCGCGCCACGTCGTGGGCTTGCACCTTTGCCGCGTCCCGCAGCACCAACCCCGCCAGTTCCGCCGTGACCGGATGCGCGTAAATCGGGCCGCGAAACCCCGTACGCGCCAGCAGGGGCAGTCGCCCGACATGGTCGAGGTGCGCGTGCGTGACCAGAACGCCGTCCAGGGTTTCCGGATGCAAGCCTCCGGGGACTCCATTGCGCCGCTCTGTGCGGGCATGACCCTGAAACAATCCGAAATCCACCAACAGCCGGGCTCGATCCGTTTCCACCAGGTAGGC
>JAOADM010000307.1 GCA_026417315.1 Limisphaera sp. | reverse complement strand
AGATGTGTATAAGAGACAGGTGCTGCATCCCGCCGACCCAACCCTGCAGACCAAGGAGGTGCCATTGGACGTCTTCTTCCACAAGATCGTGCTGATGCGAAATCAGCTGCGGGTGCTGGATCAAAAGATCAACAGCCACGAACGCCTGACGGATGCCGAGAAGGTCGAGCTGCAGGAATACATCACCCGCTGTTACGGTTCCATGACCACGTTCAACCTCCTGTTCGCCAACAAGGAGGACCAGTTCTGAGTCGGCTCGATCGGCGATCGTGATGTCCGGTCTTCCCGGGACGCCGCTTCAAGCCCGGGGTTCGTCACGCTGAAACGCGGCAGCGGCTCTACCGGACTTCGATGCGAGAGGGCAGGGGCACCAGCCGCACTTGCCGGAAATGAATCTCGCCTCCTTCGGACTGCAAGCCAATCGGTCCGGCGGCCCGGGTGACGCCGCGCGCCTCGTTGACCAATTTGCCATTGACCCACACGGTGTACACGTCGTCCCGGGCGAGGATCTCCACCAGGTTCCATTCGCCCGGCGGATTTTCGGCGTCCATGAGTTTGCGCACACCGCTGATGTCACCGGCCACAGGGTTGCCCCGGGCTTCGAAGAACCGGGGCTGACCTTCCGCCACGCGCATGCCCTGCAGGCCGAGGACGTCCCCGGCGCTTCCATGGCGGAGCTGCACCTCGATACAGCGCGGCAGCGGCCGATCCGGAGGCTGGATCCGGGTCAAGATGCCACTGTTGGACGGTTCCTTGCCCGGAGCCCAGCGGTATTCCACGAACAGGCGAAAGTTTGTGAACCGGTTCGTCGTGCGCAGGTAACCGGTCGGCTTCCCCTGGCAGATCAGAATTCCGTCGCGCACGGACCAGACCGTTTCCCGGCTTACCGTGGGATCCTCCAGAACATGGGTCCAGCCGGCCAGGTCCCGACCATTGAACAGGGCAAGGCCCTGGGAGGACGAGGTCGGGGTTTGGCAGCCGACGGTTCCGAACCAGAGTCCCAACAACAGACCGCCCAGGGCGGCCGTGCCGAACAGGGAGTGCTTCATGGGCATGGCAGTGTGGGCCAGCCCGGTTTCAGAAGCGGTATTGGAGGGTGGACGCCACCCAGTGGGCCTCGTAATTCCGCGACTGGCCGAAGGTTTCATCGCGGTGATGAACGTAGCTGTAGCGGAGGCTCAAGCGCAAGCGCATGCTGAGCCGGCGGGTCCAGCTGCCCGTGATCCCGTGTTCCTCCACGCCCACGCCGAGCGGCAGGCCGTCGGCCCAAACATCGTCGAAGTTGTCGGCCCGATAGTAGAAATACCCTGCGCTCAAATCCGAACGATCGTCCAGGACACACAGGGCGTTGACATGGGCCATCCAGTAGTTGTTTTGCGACGCCAGGAGGGCCCGGGTGACCTCGTGGGCCGGAGTTTCGATCCGGCTCCAGACACGGGTCCAGCTTCCCTGCAAGGTGAGGCGTGACCACGGGGTGTAACTGATGCTCTGGTTGACAATGTGGCTGGTCAGGTCGGCGGACTCGCGTCGGCCCAGGCCCGAGACACCGTCCGGTTCGGTGTCCACCCGGGTTTGCTGATACTCGTAGCGGGTGAGGAGGCTCAGCCGGGTCCACGGCCGCAAGGTCAGCCCCACATACCCATCCCAGGTTTCGAAAGCGTGGAAGGTGAGATAGGCAGGGTACCGGTTCAGGCCTGCATTCGGGGTGCTGTCTTGCTCGTGATCGTAATCGTACTCGTGGCGTTTGAAATACCCGCCGGCCTCCAAGGTGGCCCACCGCGTGGCATACCAGCGCGTGCCGACGGCGTATTTTTGGAACCACCGACGATCCTCGGTCTCGCGCTGGACCGGGGCCACGCCGGTGCCGCCCACGAGGCTGAGCCCGCCGGTTTCCTCCAGATTCCCGTCGCCCTGGGTCCAGTCCCCCACGGCGTACCATACCCAGTTGCTGAACCCGGTGTACCGGATTTCGAGTCGTTCCCGCACATCGAGCAGTTCTCGCTCGGACTGCGCAGCGAACAGGCTGCCGGCCCGGCCCTGCGTGCCCCATCCCCGGGAATCCGCATCCCAGTCCATACGCTGGACACGCAGTGAAGGCACCAGGGTCCAGGTCCGCGAAGGTTGCGCCATGAGGTTGAGGTTCAGGACGTGCTCGTGCTGTTGCGCACCTCCGGTCAACGTGGTGTAGCCGAGGGGGTAACCGGGCACGTAGCCGACGTCGAAATCCGAGCCGTAAATGCGGCTGCCACTGAAGTCGCTGTCCAAGTGCGCATACAGGTAGCCGGTCGAGAGAAACAGGTTCTTGCGCAGCCACGTTTCCGTCCACGCATGCGCGCTGAACAGATCGTATTGAGTGCCCTGGCGGTCGGTGAGCTTTCGTTCCACCGGTTCGCTCGGGAACTCCAGGACCTTGCGTGCGTTGTCCAGGTCGGCGGTCTCGTAACGGAGGCCCAGTCCCACGTCGGTTTTCTTGATCCGATGGGTGAGATCCAGCTCGAACCGGTCCACGCGCTCGTCCAGATCGTAGAAGGCCGGCGCCACTCCGAGAGTCCGAGCGGGATCCGCGTCGGAGGGATGGGCCATCCCCCACGTGGTCGCGTCCCGCAAGCCGCTGCGGGTGAGGTGCTGGTAGCGGAAGCGGGCCCGGGGCAGATTCTTCAAACTCAGACTGGCCTCGATCCCCAGCGTGGTCCGGTCCAGGCCCCATGCCTCTTCGCCCGGGAAACCGTACCAGCGCCCGGAGGGGCCGTAGCCGCCTCCGGCGGCGTTGGACCAGAGGCGGG
>JAOADM010000306.1 GCA_026417315.1 Limisphaera sp. | reverse complement strand
CCCCGCCGGCATACAGGCGGTTGTCAAACCAATGCAGGTCATAAATCGTGGGCGTCGGCGCTCGAGAAGGTGGCCCGCCAGGCAGGGCGTGGACCTGTCCTTCGCGGATGTGAGCGATTGCCTCTGCACGCGTTTGCCCCACCTGGTGAAACATCCCGCCCAGGAAAAATGAGTTGGTGTTCTCGAACGCCATGGCCCACACCGGACCTTGACCCCCGGGAACCCCGGCCACGGCAAATCGGTGATCCCATTGTTCGTCGCCCGCCGCACGCCCGTCGGAAGCGGCACACAGCCCACCCGCAACCGCCAGCCGACACAGCGTTCGCCATGCGATGCTCCGGATCATCGGAACTACGCCAACAATATCCCAGCCATGCCCCGCCCACAAACCGGAATGCCGCACATCCGCACCAAGGGTCGGCGTCGCCGCCCGCCGTGCCGTTTCGTTGCTGAAGACCGACGGCTGAACGTTCTGACCGTTGGAAAAAAAACCGGGCCAGCGCAACCGTGCCTGGGCGTGTGGTTTGCATCCAAACCTTCCGGCGGTTCGCGCGCCCGACCGGTTTTCAAGTTCAAAAGGATTCAACCCCAAAACAACCGTTGAGCCGCCGATCAGACACGAAAAGGGCACGGACGAGAGGTCGTTGCAGCGAAACGGCGGTTCAACCCGGCGGGGGAACGGCGTTTACCCGGCAAAACCGTGTTCAATCCGTGTTCCATCCGTGGCTCAGCTACCGCGCCGCGCCGCAACTGCCGTTTCGAGGTTCAGATTTTCACGGGACCAGTCGTGTGCGGAAGAATTGCGGAGCAGCTCCGGGGTTGACCGGGATTGTCCACAATGCGCCGGAGATAGAGTTGGTGCTCACGGTCGCCCAATGCACCAGGTCCGCCGAGGTTTCCAGGCTCACGCGCAATCCGGGGTCGCCGCCGGCGCGAAGGCGCACGGCTGCCTCCGGCAGGAGCGGCTCCAAGTCCAACGTCACTTGCGGATTGCGAACCCACCGCGCAATGCCAACCGAGGGTTTGTCGCCGGCCAGCGTAAATAGACCGCCAACAAACACCTCCTGTTCGGTGACGAAAATGGCGAAGATAGAGGCTCTGATGGTCGGATGAATCACTCCGCTGCCCAGCGGTGACCATCGCGTGCCGTCCCAGTGGTAAACCATACCCCGCCGCAACCCGCGCGCATCGGTTTGATGAACTCCGTAAAAAAGCTCTCCCGAATGCACCGCAAGGGCCTGTCCTTCCCCCGGCGGCGGCGTGCCCACGGCAAACCACTCCGTCCCATCCCACCGAGCAATGTTTGTGATCGGCCTCCCCCCGGCCAGTGTGAACCGGCCCGCCACGTACAGACCGTCCACCCCAACAGTCAGCGCCCGCACCTCCGCATTGGATGGCCCGCCCACGCCCGCGCCCAGCGGATGCCAGTTGGTGCCATCCCAACGGGCGATGCGTGAGGCAGGAATGTTCCCCGCACGGCTGAAAGCCCCGGCCACGTAAAGCGCGTCCTGCCAGACTGCCAGCGCGTTGACGTTGCTGTTGCACCCCAGCCCCAAAGAATGCCACTGGCCCTCCTGCCACCGGGCGATGTTGGTCGCTGCCAAACCGTTGGCCCGGTTAAACCGCCCGCCCACAAACAAGCCCTCCCGCCACCAGCACATGGCATTGACCGCGCCGTTGACCCCACCGGCCAGGTTGGTCCAACCGACCCCATCCCAGCAGGCCACGTTGGTCGCTGCAACGCCGCCGATTCGTTGAAATGATCCCCCCGCAAAGAGTTTCGAGCCGGTTGACACCAACCTCCTGACGACGGATGGCGGCCCGGAAGTTCCGGCATTTCCAAACACCTGCCATCCGTCCTGACTCCAATACGCCACCGAGGACTGAACCGTGTTACCGGTGGCTGCGAACACCCCGCCCACCACCATGCGATCCTGATGTTGAGCGAAGCAGGAGGCGATACTTGTGTATCCGGTCAAGCCATGAAACTCCCCGTTCAACACGGGTTGCCAGCGCTCCCCATCCCAACGGGCCAATCCAGCCAGCGCCACATCATCGCAGGCTGCGAAAAGACCGCTCGCGTAAACGCTTTCCTCCGGGCCAACGAAAATCCGATAGGCCGCATCGGGCGCGAATGTTCCGCCCAGTCGAGCCCAGTTGGTGCCATCCCAACGGAAAATCTGGTATCGGAAAGAACCGCTTTGCCCGAGTTCCTGGCAGCACGCGTACACAAAGCGCTCGGAAGCAGCGAGTGCCAAAACCTGCGCCGACAAACCCTCGCCCAGGGCGAGCCAGTTGGTGCCATCGTAGGCGGCGATGTTCCGCAATGCCGGATTGGCGGTATTGGTGAAGTTGCCAGCGGCGACCAGTCTGTCCCCATGGCGGGCCAGATGATAATATCCCAAGCCATCGGGATTACCGTCAGGCCCGGCCACCACCGACCAGTTGTTGTTGGCGTCACAGCGCGCCAGAATATGCCCCGGCAACGAGCTCGGTTGTCCAAGCCAATATTTAATCGTTCCATACACGTTGCCGTTAATGGCCACCACCTGGTCGAGTCCTTCGACGCACACGACCGGGTCGGTGCAGGGCGGCAACTCGCTGTTGAGCACCGACCATTTCGAGCCGTCCCAGCGCGCCAGGGCAACGGGGTTGGTCCAGCCAGGCACGGAAAACCGGCCTCCAACCAGCAGTCCCTGTTCATCGGCCTCGAGCGCCCAGACCTCGCCGGGACCGGGCAACGGCGTGCTCCACCGGGTGCCATCCCAACAAGCCAACCCGCCCGCTGCTTGAACGGCGACATTGGTAAAGTCCCCGC
>JAOADM010000305.1 GCA_026417315.1 Limisphaera sp. | reverse complement strand
GTCGTGGCCCAGATTCTCACCCGCGAGAAGGTGCCGGGGTCGGACAAACTGTCCGTGTGTCGTGTCTTCGATGGCCAGGCGGAACGAACCATCATCTGCGGCGCCCAAAACCACAAGCCGGGGGACAAGGTGGCGCTGATTCTGCCGGGGCATGCCCTGCCCCGAAAGCCGGGCGAAACCGAGCCGTTCGTCATCCGGGAACGCAAAGTGTTCGGGATCGTCAGCCAGGGAATGATGTGCTCGGCCAAAGAGCTGGGGCTTTCCGACGATGGCGAGGGACTATGGATCCTGCCACCGGAAGCGCCCGTGGGCCAGCCCCTGGCCGAGTATCTGGGCCGCAGCACGGGCGATGTGGTGTTCGATCTGGAAATCACCCCGAACCGCCCGGACCTCAACAGCATCCTCGGCATTGCCCGGGAACTGGCGGCCGCCACGGGCCGGACACTGCGATTCCCCGAAATCGCTGACCTGCCCGGCTCTCCGGAGGACCCCTCGGCGGCCGACTCGGTGGATCTGGTGGTTGAGGCCGCCGACCTGTGCCCCCGGTACGTGGCGCGTGTGATCCGGGGCGTCCAAATCGGGCCCAGCCCCGAGTGGCTGAAGCAAACCCTGGAGCGGGTCGGCTTGCGCAGCATCAACAACGTCGTGGACGTCACCAACTACGTTATGCTGGAGTGCGGCCAACCCCTGCACGCCTTCGACGCCGACCGCCTTGCCCGCGATGCCTCGGGCCGCATCGGTTTGCGAGTCCGACGCGCCCGGGACGGGGAACGATTCGTCACCCTGGACGGCCAGGAGCACACGTTGAACGCAGACATGCTCCTGATCGCCGACGCAACCCAGGGAGTTGCGCTGGCCGGCATCATGGGCGGCCAAAACTCGGAGGTCACCGCCACGACCCGCGATGTGCTCATTGAAAGCGCCTGGTTCCAACCCGCCAACATCCGGCGCACCAGCAAGGCCCTGGGGCTGCGCAGCGAGTCCAGCTACCGCTTCGAACGCGGCGCCGATCCGGGCCTCACCGATTGGGCCAGCCGGAGGTGCGCACAATTGATCCTGCAAACTGCCGGCGGCCGACTCGCCCCCGGCTCCGTGGAGTTCCATCCCCCCCCTGTCCCGCCCCGCCAGGTCACCCTGCGATTCGACCGCCCCCGGGCCGTGCTCGGAGTGGCAATTCCTCCCGACGAACAGCGCCGTTGCCTTGAAGCGCTGCAGTTGGAAACCGTCCACGCCGACACCGCTTCAGCGACCTTCGAAATCCCCTCTTGGCGACACGACCTGAAACGGGAAACCGATCTGATCGAGGAAATCGAGCGGTTGTATGGCGTGGAGCGCATTCCCGCCACCCCGCCGCGCGGGGCCCTGGGCCATCACCCCGCCAACAGCGTGTTCGACCAGCTTTCCTGGATTCGCCGGCTGCTCTGTGGCATGGGCCTGGACGAAGCCCAGGGCCAGACGCTCATCTCCGAAGACGCCGCCCGGCTCACGGCCGCCTCGGACCAATGCGTCCGGCTGGCCAACCCGCTGAGCAGCGACATGAACACCTTGCGCCCCAGCCTCCTGCCGGGCCTGCTGCAGGCCCTCCGGCACAACGTCACCCGCAAAAACCTGGACGTGGCCCTGTTCGAAATCGGCCGCGTGTTCCGCAGAGAACCCGAAGAGCTGCGCGAAGAACGGCGCCTGGCTTGGGCCCTCACCGGCCGTCGCCACCCCGTCTTCTGGACCGGCGAAGGCCGGGACGCACGGTTCGATTTGTCCGACGCCAAGGGCGTTTTGGATGAACTGCTGGAACAACTGGGCCTGCGCGGCGTGACCTTCCAGCGCCGCCCCGATGCCACCGCCCTGTTCGTCGAGTCCGCGACCGTTCACCTGGGCCCCCAGTGCCTGGGGGAGCTCGGGCTGGTCTCGCCTCTGATCGCCCGTGCCCATGATCTGCGCGACCCGGTGGTGATGGCCGAGCTCAACCTCGACCTGCTCTTGGCGCGACGCCCCACCACGCGGACCTTCCGACCCTTGCCCGTGTACCCCGCCATCCGACGCGACGTGGCCATGGTGGTGCCGGAAAACGTCACCCATGCCGATGTGCTGCGCGTCGTTCATCAGGCACGGGTGGATCACCTGGAGCAGGTGCAGATCTTCGACGTGTTCCGCGGAGGCAACATCCCGGCCGGGCACAAGAGTCTGGCCTACGCCTTCACCTACCGGGCCGCCGATCGCACGCTGACCGACGCAGAAGCCAATGCCCTCCACGCCCGCGTGGTCGAGGCGCTCAAACAGGGCTTGCACGCCGTCATCCGCGAGGGTTGACGCGGACACCCCCCAACCCCTCGTGGCTTCGACAAAAGCCCGCAAACTGCACGGGCGCTCTTGCATTTGCGCTTCAATCGCGGGCTGCCGGTGGTTTTGCCGGGGCACGCCCCGGGGCATTCTTGCCTTTCCCTGCGAGCCCGATAGATTCAGCGCCCATGAAGTTTTGGATGGCGTGGCTGGCATATGGGGTTTTCGGAGTGTTGCTGGCGTGGGGGATGATCCTGGCTCACGCAGGCAATGTCTGGCTCTTGTTGTTCGCGCTGGGCTTGTACGCCGTGCTCCTGGCCCGGTTTGGTTGTTCGCAAGGCTCGACCCACTAGCCGGGTGGCAGAGCCCTCCCGCCCATGGGGAACAGACCAATGCGGGCCGTGGTCCAACGGGTCAGCGAGGCCTCCGTCATCATCGACGGCAGTTGCTACAGCCGCATCGGACGGGGCCTGCTCGTACTGCTGGGCGTGCAACAAGAGGACACGAAGGACGACCTGGAATGGCTGGCCGGCAAAATCGCACGGCTCCGGGTCTTTCCCGATGACGAGGGGGT
>JAOADM010000304.1 GCA_026417315.1 Limisphaera sp. | reverse complement strand
GGCACTGTCTACGTGGGCCCTCACGACCCCGGCACATATGACCGCCACGGCTCCAACGTCTTTCCGCAAAGCCTGTATTATGCCCAGCTGCAAAACCGCCTGTCCGCCCCCAACGTGCAGGTCCGGGAATACTGGCTCGGACAGCGGGATGCATTCGGGGGGCCGGACAACGCGATCGAAATCGTGGAGGTCGATCCGGCCTGGCGCACGGCGGTGCGCGCGCGTGCCGGAGCAGAGCCCCGGAACACCTTCAACACTGTGGGGCTTTCCCAGTGGGTGGCGTTCACGTTCCACTTCGCCCTGGATCGCGGTCGGGTCGTCCACGCCGCAGCCCTCCAATTGTGCCTCAAGCCCGCCACCTCCAACCGCCCGCCCCCACAGCTTTACCTCGACCAACTGGAGCGGGCAGTGCTCGGCCCTTCGCTCATCCCCGGCCCCGTCGAAACGAATGGTGCCCGGGTCTATCTCGTAGACCTCGATGGGGCCCTCGACACACTGAGGGACGGGCAACTGAACCTGGCCTTGCAGGGTGACTGGGGCGTGGACTGGGCCCTGCTCGAACTCCACCTGTCCGCTGCCGCCGGTGCCGTCACCCTCCGCATCCTGCCGGAACAGGACGCCCATGTTCGGGATGGAACCTTTGCCACCTTCCACTTCGGCGCCGAGCCGCTGCTGGCGGTCAAACTCGACCGCACGCCCGGCTATACGCGTCTCGCTTACCTTCGATGGCAGCTGCCCGAACTCCCGGCCCCGCCGGCACCCGCCCTGCTTCACGCCGCCCTTCAATTGACGCCGCTGACCGTTGGCACCGCTGTCGAACATGCTCTGGCCCCGGTTGCCGAAGAAACCTGGCCCGCGGCCGGCCTCACCTGGCAAACCCGCCCGACCGCAGCTTCCCGCATCGCCACGTGGTTGCCGCAGCCGCGCCAAACGGTCTTGTTGGGTCTGACCCCGTGGGTGCAGGGCGCGTGGAGCCGCTCACGGTCGCTCGCATTCCAGATCGCGGCTCTCCAAGACGCGGGCCCGATCGGTTATGCCGACTACGCCGCCTCCGAATACCCCGAGCCCCTCCTGCGCCCCCAACTCCTGCTCACCGTACCGCCGGAACTTGTGCCCCGGCCCGCCTTTCAACAGATCCTGCTCCAAAGCGATCGACTGCGTCTGCGCGGCGAAGGTCACATTCCTCGTGCCCTTTACCGCGTGCGCTACAGCCCGGAACTCCATACGTCCTTCTCGCAGTGGACGCCGATCCTGACCAATGCCTTTCCGCAAGCGGCCGCTTTTGAGCTCGACGTCCCCATGGACCCTGCCCGGGCGGGCGGCTTCTACCTCATTGAACTCCTCTAATCCGGCTCTCGAGGCCTTCCATGGCAGGCCTGCCCTTCTGCCTGTTCTCTCCGGCCGGTTCCAGACAGTCCCCAGGGCAGGAGCCGGGAGATTCCACGGCCCCCAGCGCCGCGCCCTTGGAAGCCCGAAACCAGTCCACCGCAGAAAGTCGATGGGCAGCCGCAACGCCGGGGTTTGCCAGGCAGTCGGATCTTCACCGGATCGACCTCACGTCGCTTCGCAACGTCGGCCCGTTCCACTCCGTCAACTCGCCGAGCCCGAAGATCCGCCCACCACGTCCCTGTCGAGCGCGTAGCGCTCGGCCCCTCTCACACGTCCGGTCGGCTCTCTCCAACAGCATCGAGTCGATCCATGACCCGCCAGCCTTGGTTGCTGTGAATTGCGCACGTACGGTGGTCCCTCCCAGCGAATTCCCGAGGCAAATCATGGCCCGGGCCCGTGGCGTCAAAGCCGTCCCTGCACGGCTTTCCCGTGTCTCCTGAACTGCCCGAGCTCTCTCCCGGGGAGGATTGTAGTGGGCCGCACTTGAGCACGCAGGGTGGGTACCGGTCCTGTCCCATCGGGAACCGGCCGGCATGGCTACGGACCGGGCAACGCAAGCTCCCGGGTATCCGTTCTCATTCGATCCCGGGTCTTCACCTGCCACAAACGCGACGGTGCCCGCCACAACCACCGATCGTCTTTCAATTCCAACCTGAATGGCCGCCCCTCCCGAACGGGTCCCTCGGGGGCCCCCGAGCTGATCTCACGGTTCGACCTCGCCGGGTTCGGGATCCGCCAAGCAGATTCCGGCAGAGCTACCCGACTCTCCATCCTTGGAACCGGTATGCTCGGGGCGGCATATGCGGTGCCGGCCCGTAGAACAGTGTTCCTTGCTATTTTTGTCTGTTCGATTCACATTGCGAATACCAAGCTGAAAGGTCCGGGGTCAGGCGATGGAAACCGCTCAGCCATCATCGGGGGCTCGTCCGGACAGGGGAAACGAAGGAACGCACCAACCCGGAACCGATCCCGCCTTCCCTCGCACCGTCGGAGCGACCGACTGCTCCCGTCCAGCGGCCCCGCTTTCCAGACTCGGACCACGGAGGATCCCACGATGAAAACCTCGCTCCTACTGCGAATCTTCTGGGGATGTTTGAGCCTGCCGGCCACGCTGTGGAGCGCCACCAACGAGTTTCGTTGGGATCCAGGGACCGGCGGGTTCCTCTGGCATTCGGCGGACAACTGGATCGGGGCGACCGGCATCCCGGACGATGAAACCGATCGGGCCCGTTTTGACACGTTGCGGGCGGACAACTCTCCGCTCCTGGACCAGGACGTGGCGGGCAACCTCGGAGGTGGACTTGGCAGGCTTGAATTCGATACGGCCGGATGGTGGATTCGGAACACGCCGGGAACCAGTAACACCCTGTATTTCAACAGCGGCCGTTATTTCTCGGGCGTGGCCATCGTAAGTCGTGGCGTTGGGATGAAACTGCTGGATCTCTGGGTGCACTTCCTGGAGACGCAGCAAGCC
>JAOADM010000303.1 GCA_026417315.1 Limisphaera sp. | reverse complement strand
GGGCTTCGTTGAACCGCCGGATGAGTTCCTCGAAAATGGTGCCCATGGTGGGGTTGTCCACCTTGTCGGGGTGCAGGTCCACGTTCTTGAAACGCTCCAGAACCTTGTAGAGCAGCCCTGCCTCGTCGAGCTTGGAAATCGTGTTGTCGAAGTCGAAGCGTTCCAGGACCTCGCGCATGTTGGGACTGAAGCCGGCGATGTAGTTGCGCAGGTTGGCCGCCAGATGCGGCGCATCGGCCAACAGCTTTTCGAAGTCGTAGCGTGAGGTGTTGTAAAAGGCGAAGCCGGAGGCTGCGCGAAGCTGGGGGTCCAGGTTCTCGAGCTTGCCCTTGAAGCGCTCCTGGGTTTGCAAAACCTTTTGCTTGGTGGGGGCGAGGACGCAGTCGAGGCGGCGGAGCACGGTCAGCGGCAGGATGACATCCTGGTACTTGCCGCGCTTGAAGGTGTCGCGGATGAGATCGGCGACGCTCCAGAGAAAGTTGACAATCTCGCTATGGTTCATGGGCGTGCGGCTGGTTCGGATACTGGATTCTCCCTGCACCCAAGCGGTGGTTTCCCCTGTACGTGTCGGGCAGGACGTTGAACCGCGAAACGTCGCATTGCGGAGGAGCAGGTCGCGAGTTTTTCAGCCTTCTTTGCCGACGACTTTTCCGGCCTGAGGACTGGCCCTTGAGGCGGCCACTGCGAACTTCTGGTGGGCGAGGTTGTTCTGTGACCTGCGGACCACCGCCACCGCGCAGTGCAGCGCGGACGACGCCGATCGTGTGCCACAACTGTCCCTGCCGGCCCACGACGGCATCGTGGCGAGGGATCTCGGGGGCATTCGTTGGTTGCCTCCACATGGCCCGATTCTGGAGAGTTCAGATTGCTGTGCAGCCGGCCTCGCGGCAAGCCTTCTTTCCAGAGCGCGGGTGTTTTCGTGTTGTCTGCGGGGGAAGGACGAACGGGCGCAGTCGGCGGCAACATCCAGGCAGCGTGGTGCCGGACCAGAGAGCGAGGGCCGCTGAACCCTTGCCGAGGAATCAGCCCAGAGTCCCGCCTCCCGGGCGGGGCGGGCTTGGTCTCGGAGGGGATCGCGAGCGATGGTTGAGCGGGCGGAATGGCAATCCACTCGATGGGGTCAACGGTGGCCCGGTCCTGTCCTGAGGTTCGAATCGAGGGTGTGGACGTCTCTTTCCATTGGCGTTCCCGTGCCGGGGGACGGGGGTTCCGGAGCCTGCGAAAAAATCGTGCGTGGAGGGACCGGCTGGCCTAGGTTGGGGGCGTCATGCCGGAATGGGTCAGCACCCGGGATCCGAATGCCGTGGCGGCGGTGGTGCAGGCCACGTACGCAGAGATGTTTCCCGAGGGGGACCCCTTGTTCGTCTCCCGCGCGTTCAGCTGGGTGATCCAGGCGTTTCGCGGCGAACTGCCGGAGTATCAGGCGGTCGATACGCGGTATCACGATCTGGAGCATACGTTGCAGGGGACGCTCTGTTTCGCGCGCCTTCTGGGGAATCGGCATCGCGTGGGCGCGCAACCGGCGGTGCCGCAGCGGTGGTTCGAACTGGGGTTGCTGGCGATCCTGTTCCACGACACCGGGTATTTGAAGCGCCGGGAGGATCGCGAGGGGACCGGGGCCAAGTACACGCTGGTGCACGTGCACCGGAGCGCGGACTTTGCGGCAACCTTTTTGCGGGCCCGGGGGTTTGCAGAGCGGGAGATCCGTGCGGTGCAAAACATGATCCGTTGTACCGGGGTGGACGCCCGGCCCTCGGTGTTGTCGTTTCAGGATGAATTGGAACGGTTGGTGGGCTGCGCGCTGGGCACGGCGGATCTGCTGGGCCAGATGGCCGCGGAGGATTATCTGGAGAAGTTGCCGGCGTTGTACGGGGAGTTTGCCGAGGCGGCGCAGCACACGCGGGATCCGCACAGTTTCGTGGCCTCTTTTCGCAGTGCGGAGGAGCTGTTGGCCCGCACGCCGGCATTTTGGGAGGCCTACGTGAAGCCACGGTTGGAAGACGAGTTCCTGGGGCTGTACCGGTTCCTCAACGACCCGTATCCCGACGGGCCGAATCCCTACGTGATGCGGATCGAAGCGCACATGGAACGTTTGCGGCGGCGCTTCGGGGCGGCGGAGGATCCCGGGCCCGGCCCGAGGGGCTGAGGCCGGACAAGGCGTCCGGAACGACCGACGACAAGGAGACCCAAACCCTCCCGTGGGCATGAGTGCGTTGTTGAGTCCGGAGCTGCAACGGATGCTGGACCGGCTGCGGTGGAGCAGCCGGCAATGGGCGCGCAGCGCCGCGCACGGCGAGCAACGCAGTCGCGCCCGGGGTACTTCGGTCGAATTTGCGGATTATCGCGCTTATGTGCCGGGCGACGATTTTCGGCACATCGACTGGAACTTGTACGCGCGGTTGGACCGGTTGTTTTTGCGGCTGTTCGAGGAGGAACGCGAGTTGCCGGTGCATGTGTGGCTGGACGCCAGCGCCAGCATGCGGTTTGGCGAGCCGCAAAAGTTTCGTGTGGCGTGTCAGCTGGCGGGGGCGGTGGGGTACGTGGCCCTGGGAAGCGGCGCCTGCCTGACAGTGCACGTGTTTCCCGCAGCGTGGGAACGAGTGCATGACGGCGGGCCGGAAAGCGCCCCGCCGGCTGAGAGCGAGTCGGAGCCGGCCCGACCGGGCGGGAAAGTGTCCGAGGCCGAGGCGGCCCGCCAATGGGCTTGCGAGCTGGGGTTGCGTCGGTTGCGCGGGCGGGGCGTGGCCGTGCGTTTGTGGGAGGGTTTGGAGGGGCTGCGGCCGGGCGGCCGGGTGGACCTGGCGGCGTGGTTTCGGATGCGGGCCGCGCAGGTACGTGCCCCGGGTGTGGCGGTGGTGATCAGCGACTTTTTGGATGCGCAGGCTCCCACGGCGGGCCTGGCGGCCCTGGTGGCGCGTGGCC
>JAOADM010000302.1 GCA_026417315.1 Limisphaera sp. | reverse complement strand
GATGTGTATAAGAGACAGGTACTGGTACGACGCCCTGCAGTTTTACCGGTCCAATGGGGTCTCGCCCGCCTGGATCAGTATCCAAAACGAGCCGGATTGGGAGGCCGACTACGACTCGTGCATTTTTCGCCCGGTCGAAGGGTATGACCGCGGAACGAACTACGCCAGTTACGCGCGTGCGTTGGAGGCCGTGCACCGCAGGCTCTCCGGCCTGCCGGACCCGCCCCGATTGCTCGCGCCGGAAGTGGTCCACATTCGGTGGAACACCCTGGCCTCGTATGCCGCCACGCTGGATCCCCGCACCTTTTACGGAGTCGCCTATCATCTGTATGGCGACAGCATCGACGACACCGTGGACGGCTACGTGCCCAGTTTGGTCGAAGCAACCCGATACTTCCCGGACAAACCGCGGTTCATGACCGAATACGGCCTGTCGAACATGTTGGACGCGGCCATCCTGCTGCATCACTGCCTGACGGCCGGCCGCGTCAGCGGGTTTGCTTTCTGGAGCCTGATCTGGCCCGGAGCGGATGGTGGCCTGATTCAAATCGAGTTTCCCTGGGATCGCTCGCGCTGGACCAACGCCCCGCCCGGTACGCCGACGCAGGCCCGCGGGTACTGGATCGCGCCCGCCTACTGGGCGGTAAAGCACTACTCCTGTTTCATCACGCCCGGCAGCCGACGCGTCGAAGCCACCAGCGAGCATCCGCAAGTGCTGGCCAGTGCCTTCCTGACGCCGGACAACCTGCGGTTGGTGGCGGTTTTGATCAATCGACATGCCTCCACTGCGGCCACCATCCGTTGGAACCTGGGTTCGTTCCCTGCCTTTCGCTCCTCCGCTTATCAAACCACCAGCGCGCAGGCGCATGATCCCGCCAGCACGAACCGCTTCGTGCCCCTCGGCGAGATCGGGCCCGAACCGGCACTCCCGCCGTCGTCGATCACCACGGTGATCTGGGACGCGTACGTCCCGTTGGGCTCTGCGGGCGATCCCTCGCCCGCACCCGGAGCCGTGGGGGTGCCCACCGACCTGCAGTTGCGGTGGACGCCCGGTTCGAATGCGTTGGTGTCCGCCGTGTACCTGGGAGCCGACTCCAATCGCGTCGCACGCGCCGGGCCCGCCGACCCCGAGTTCCGCGGATGGAGCACGACGAACGCCCTTCCGATTCGGGGCCTGGACGGTGGAACGATCTACTTCTGGCGTGTGGACAGCATCGCCGGCGGCAACACGAATGCGGGCCCGGTTTGGTCCTTCGTGACCGCCGCCGCCCCTGCTCTCAAACATCGCTACAATTTCGATGAGGCCACCGGCAACACGGTCATCGACAGCGCCAGCGGGCCCGCCGGCAACGGCATCCTGCCCAACGGAGCTCTGCGAACCGCGGGCCGGGTGCGACTGTCGCCGGCTTCCCAACAACACGTGGCCCTGCCCACCGGTCTGGTGTCCGGTTTGAACGACTTCAGCGCGGCGGTGTGGCTGCGCCTGCACAGCGCCGCCAACTGGGCGCGCATTTTCGACTTCGGCCACAACACCCAGACGAACATGTTCCTGACCGCGCGGAACGGCAGCAACGGCCGTCTGCGTTTCGCCATCACGGTCTCCGGCAGCGGGGGCGAGCAACGCATGGACGGTCCGGTCCTGGCCACCGGCCTCTGGTATCACATCGTGGTCACCCTGCGCGGCAGCGTGGGGATGCTGTATGTCAACGGCGCGCCGGTGGCCACCAACACTGGCCTGACCCTGCGCCCGTCCTCGTTGGGTCCCACGGTGAACAACTATCTCGGCCGGTCCCAATACGCCTGGGATCCGTACCTGGATGCCGAGCTGGACGAGTTCCAGATTTACCGCGTGGCGTTGCGTCCGCAGGAAATCGCCGCCCTGTACCGGCTGGGACCGGACCGGCTTTTGGCGGAGACACCTCCCTTGCTCGAGATCCGTCGCCTGGGCAATCAGCTCAGGATCACCTGGCCGCTGGCTCACGCCGGGTTCGCCCTGCAGGTCGCGACCAATCTTACCGGTCCCGACTGGCAACCGGTGGCCGTGCCCTCGCCGGCCATCGTCGGCGATCAATGGCAGGTGGACCTTTCGTTGAGCCCCGGGCCCATGCGATTCTACCGCTTGGGGCGGTAGCCGATGGGGGGCTGCTGGGAGCGCGGACTCGCCCCACGGCCAGGGCAAGCCCTTGGATTCTGTGCCGGCTGCCTTGTGAGGCCCGAGCGGGCACCGACGTGGCCCTAGCTGCTCCGGCACTCCTTTCGCCGCGAACCGCCCGCGGGTTGCTCTCGATCTGGAAAGCTCGGGCCCTGAATCGGCCTTCGAGTTTCGCCGGTTTTGCCGGATGAAGTCCTGCGCCGCCGCAGACTGAGAAATCCTGCGCCTGACCGCACCCTGGATTTGGCCCCGAGTTGCATTTGCACCGTCCCCGCGGCCCCGATTGACCCGCCTTCGTGCGCTTTGAGATTCCAACGGTGCCTTGCCTACGAACGACCTCAGCCTGAGCGTGGACTTCTTCTCTGAGGTTGCTGCCTGTTGTGGGATCGGGGGATGTTCTCTGGTCGTTTCGCCTGCGGATCCTGCCTTCTCTGCCGGTTTCGTGGGTGCGCAGGCGGCCAGGGTCTGCCGGGCCGCGGACCGGCAGTCCGCAGGTCCTTTCAACACCCGGGAACGTCTCGAACCGCCGGTGCGCGTGCGGGTCGGGAGCCCGTGATCCGGACGGCTCGTGAATCGGGACCGTCGGTCGGCCCCCGCTTGCGCTGAGCGCCCGCGCGAAACGGACTTCGGCAGGCTCGTAAGAGGGGCTGTGTGCCTCCGGACTGTTCTGGCTGCGGGCTCCGTCCGTCGAGGCAGTTCTTCTTGCGGGGCGGCATCGACCAGGCCCGCCGGTTGCAGAGGCGTTGACCTGGTCTAGGTTTGGAGGTCACGGGTGCGGCCCGTTGCGCTGCTCGGACACAAAGCCCATGGAACATGCCGTTGTCCAAAATGTCGGCCGGCCGGCGAACCGGTTGGCCCGCGAAATTTCGCCGTATCTTCTCCAGCACGCCCACAATCCCGTGGACTGGTACCCGTG
>JAOADM010000301.1 GCA_026417315.1 Limisphaera sp. | reverse complement strand
GTGCCGGTCCTGTTGGTGAGCACCCTGGCGTTGATGCACCGATATTTGTTCGTGTTGCTGGAGGAGATGGAACGGATGCGGCGCGCGCGGGCCAGTCGGACGTTCCGGCCGGCGCGGCGTCGGGTGTGGGAGATCCAGGCCTCGGTGGTGGGGCATTTGTTTGTGCGGGCGCTGGCGCGGGCCGGCCGCATTTACCAGGCGATGCTGGCGCGAGGGTGGTCATGACTGCAGCCGTCGAGGTTCGGGATCTGTGCTACCGTTACCATGACGGGACGGAAGCCTTGTGGGGGGTGAGTTTTCGGGTGGAGGTGGGGGAGTGCGTGGGTTTGTTGGGGCCGAATGGATCGGGCAAATCGACGCTGCTGCTCCACTTGAACGGCATCCTGCCCGAGGAGGGGCCGGCCAACGGACAGGTGCGAATCCTGGGCAGGCCGGTTCAGCCGGCGCATTTGCCCTGGATTCGGCAGCAGGTCGGGTTGTTGTTTCAGGATCCGGACGATCAGCTGTTTTGTGCCACGGTGGCGGAAGATGTGGCATTTGGTCCGCGCCAACTTGGCCTGCCCGAGTCGGAAGTACGCGCGCGCGTGGAACGGTCGCTTGCCGCGGTGGGGCTGGCGGGGCTGGGGGACCGCGCGACGCATCATCTGAGTCACGGAGAGAAACGACGGGCGTGTCTGGCCGGTCTGCTCGCATGTGAGCCTTCCATCCTGGTGCTGGACGAGCCGACCAGCGGATTGGATCCGCGGGGGCGGCGGGAATTGAAGGCCTTGTTGCGTCGGTTGCCCGGCACGAAGCTCATCGCCACGCACGACCTGGAGCTGGCGGTGGAGTTGTGTCCGCGCTGCTTGATTCTGGATCAAGGTCGCCTGGTGGCCGACGGGGCGACCTTGGAGTTGTTGAACGACGAGGCGTTCATGCTGGCCCACGGCCTGGAGCGGCCGCACATTCTGCAACACGTTCATCCCCATCCCAACCATGTTTGAAATGCCCCGGTTGTCCGCGCGTTCCAAGCCTGCCCGGTACAGGGCACTGGCGGAAGCCTTGCGAAGTTTGCTGGCGGGGGAACGCGATTTTCTGGCCAACGCCGCCAACACCGCGGCGCTGCTCTACCATGGTTTGCCCCGGCTCAACTGGGTGGGGTTGTATCGGTGGTTGGACGGTGGGTTGGTGCTGGGCCCGTTTCAGGGCAAACCCGCCTGTACGCGGATCCGACCCGGTCAGGGCGTGTGCGGCACGGCCGTAGCGCGCCGCGCCACCATTGTGGTGCCGGATGTGACGGCCTTTCCCGGGCACATCGCCTGCGACCCGGCTTCGCGGTCGGAAATCGTCATCCCGCTGATTGTGGGAGACCGTTTGTTGGGGGTGTGGGACATGGACAGTCCCGAACCGGGGCGCTTCGATGCCGAAGATCAGGCGGGGCTGGAGTGCCTGCTGGAAATTCTGTTGGCGAACAGCGCATGGGAGGGCGCTCCGGTGCCCCAGGGGCGGTCGAGAGCCCGGGCTCGTCGCACGGACCGCGACCGGGTGGAACGATGAAACGGGTACTCGAACCGGAGCTGATGACAGAGAGGGCGCGGGCCCGAGCATACGCGGAGGCCGACTTTTCCGAGCCGCACAGCCGCTACGTCGCTTTGTTGCTGGAAAAGTTCCCCGATCTGCCGCCCCGGGGCCGTGCCCTGGACCTGGGATGCGGCCCCGGGGATGTCACGCGACGTTTTGCGCGGGCCTGCCCCGGGTACGAGATTGTGGCCGTGGACGGCTCGCCGGCGATGCTCCGCGAGGCTCGCCGGTTGACGCAACCCTGGCCCGATCTGCGGGCGCGGATTCGCTACCGGTTGGGTCGTTTGCCGGGAGCACGATTGCCCCGGGGGCCGTATGACGTCATCCTGGCTACCAGCTTCCTGCATCATCTGGCGGATCCGATGGTGTTGTGGAACGCCGTACGACAATACGGAGGCACCGGCACGGTGGTGATGGTGGCGGATTTGCGGCGGCCGCGCACCGTTCAAGAAGCCCGCCGGCTCACGGAACGGTACGCGGCCGGGGCACCGGAGGTCTTGCGGCGCGACTTTTACCGCTCGCTACTGGCGGCGTTTACGCCGGCGGAAGTAAGCGCCCAATTGCGTGCGGCCGGGCTGGGCGGTTTCACGGTCGAAGTCATCAGCGATCGTCATCTGTTCGTCAGCGGTCGGTTGAACGAATAGCCGGTGTGTCTCCCAAAGCGGCCGTTCAGGGAAACCGGCCGGGCCGGGGGGCTCACCTCACCGGAGTTCGATCCGAGGCATGTGTGCCCGTTTGGGCCCGTCCCTGCGAGGTCCGGGGCGTGGCCTCGGGCCGATTGCCCCCGCGGGGGTGCTTCGAGTGAACGGCCCTTCCTGGCGTTGCTAGCAGGCCGGTCTGCGGACGGCATTGCCTTGGACCGGGTGCCCCGCGTAGTGGAAAAGGCGCGATGCAGTGGTCGGAGACATGGCTGTCGGTTGCTCCCCGAGTGCGCCCGCCGCTGGACCCCGGCTTTCGTCCGATGGCGCTGGCATACCGAAAGTTTCTCGAAGCGGCGAGCGAAACGCCCGGGGCCCGTCCCGTCACCCTGGCGTTGGAACAGTTGGACGGCCTCGTCTCGCATCATCGGATGTGGATGTTTCCGGCGGACGATCCGCGGGCATCCGCGAACTTCCCCGTGCTGGAGCGGGTGGTGAAAACGCTGCTCTGGTCGCGGGGTGGCTGGCGACTTCACATTGACGGCCCGCCGGAACTGGTGGCGGCCTTGCAGCGGCACTACCGGGAATCCCCGACCGGCCGGTTCGACGAAGAGACGGTGGCGCGGCGCATGTTCGATCATCCCCTGGAAATCGTGGCCACCTGCCATCCGCCGCCCGAGCGTGCATCGAGCCTGCGGCTGGGTCGTCACTGGGAGGGCTGTCGCATCGGGTTCGACCTGGGCGGCAGCGATCGCAAGGTGGCTGCAGTGAAGGACGGCGAGGTCCTTTTCAGCGAGGAGACCCCGTGGGATCCGTATTTTCAGAAGGATCCGCAGTACCACTACGAGGGTATCATGGACTCGCTGCGTCGGGCTGCCG
>JAOADM010000002.1:64559-68406 GCA_026417315.1 Limisphaera sp. | reverse complement strand
CTCGCCCGCAGCACCGTGCAGCGTAATTCTCATGGCTGGAACAGTGGAACCCTCATGGCCAGGGTCCCTTCCGCGCGGATCATCCCGAAGCCGGCCCGCGAATGGCAAGCCTGTCTCATGGACCATGACGCCCCTGGCTCCCACATTGCGTTCCTGCGCTCCTGCCGGCTGGTTTCGGTCGGCCCTCAAAGCTGCGCGGGTGCGCTGCTCCCGGAGGAGCGCCGTCGCGGGAGATGCCTCCCCATGCGGCTCCGGCCATGTTCCAGAGTTCGACTTCGACAGGTTTGGGCCGTGTGTGGCGGCATCCTCCGCCCGGCCTTCGGCGGCGGCAGACCCGGGCCGCGGATGGTCGAGTTCTTTCGCTCGCAGCTTCGAGCTTCTCCTGCTTGAAGGGACTTCCGGCTGGAGTGTTTCTGGAGGTGGAGGCACCGGAACATCGAGGCCGCGGCTGGATTTCTCGCGACTTTTCCGGTCCGGCTTTTTGTCCGAAGCTGAAGGCGGAACTGCGATGAACAAATCACGCGCACTGTTGACGGGGGCCGGCGTGTGGGTTTGGCTGAGCCTGTTTGTAATGCCGACTCCGGCCCAAAACCGCGTCGCCGAAGTGATCCAGGCGCCCCGGACCCTGGTGATCGCCCACCGGGGGTATTCCGGCCTTGCCCCGGAGAACACCCTGCCGGCGTTCGAGCTGGCCCTGAGCGTGGGTGTCGATCTGGTGGAGTTGGATACGCACCCGTCCCGCGACGGCGTGCCGATGGTGATCCATGACGCGACGCTCGACCGCACCACCGACGCCGTCGAACGCTGGGGGCGGACCAGGATTCCCGTACGCGCCCACACCGCCAACGAGCTCCAAGCCCTGGACGCCGGCCGCTGGTTTCATGCGCGTTACGCGGGCACGCGCCTGCCCACGTTGCTGGAAGCCCTCCAGACCGTGCGTGCCGCCGGGGGTTGTGTGCTGGTGGAGTGCAAGGAGGGCGATGCGGAGACCCTGGCCTCGTTGATCCGCGCGCACGGCTTTGCCGAGCGCGTGGTGATGCAATCGTTCAACTGGGAGTTTTTGGCCGCGTTCCATACGCGGGCGCCCGAAGTGCAGGTGGCGGCGTTGGGTCCGCCGTCCCGGTTGGTGGACGGCACACGACCGGATCACCGGCCGGAGGGCCTGGGCCCGGAATGGTTGGCGGAGGCCCGTCGCACCGGCGCCCGGCTGGTGGTCTGGAGCCAGAAGCACCTGACCCGCGCGGGTGTGGAAGCTGCCGTCGCGCAAGGGTTTCGGGTGTGGGCCTACACGGCCAACACGCCCGAGCAATACGAGGCGCTGCGGCGGTGCGGCGTTCACGGGATCATCACGGATCATCCGGGCCGGCTGTGGCGGTGGCTGGCCCTGCGGCAGTGGACGCCCGAGGGAAGCCCGTGAGGTCGGCACAGCGCCCGGCACCTCGCGGAGACGGGTGCCAGACGTGACGGCCGCGGGTGCGCTTTTCAGACCCCTCGGCGGAGGTAGGCCCGTTTCCCGGGGACGCACACTCGCGCTTCGCCCACCCAACCTCGGCCGCAGAGGGCGCACGAACCCGAAGTTCGGGCTGCAGGCCGCAGCGGCTCAGCAGATCCGCGGCAATTGTTCGCCGCTGAACATGTCGAGGATGCGAGGCGCACCGATCCGACTGCGCAGGGTGACCCGACCCTCGCCGGGGCCGCGCACCTCTCCGATGACCGCGGCCGGCAGTTCCGGGGCCGCCTCGCGGAGCAGGGTGAGGGCACGCGCGGCATCCGACGCAGCCACAATGGCGATGAACCGTCCTTCATTGGCCACGTGCAACGGGTCGAGCCCCAGGATTTCACAGGCTCCCTGCACTTCCTCGCTGACAGGCACGGCCGCTTCGTCCACAAGCAAATCCAAACGCGTGGTTTCGGCGATCTCCACCAGGGCACTGGCCAGACCGCCCCGGGTCAAGTCCCGCAGACAACGAACCTGAATGCCGCCGTCCAGGAGTCGGAACACGGGCTCCACCAGGGGCGCACAATCGCTCGTGAGGGTGGTTTCAAAGGCCAAACCCTCCCGTGTGGCCATGATCGCCATCCCGTGTCGGCCGATATCCCCGCTGAGGAGAATGCGGTCGCCGGGTCGAACCTGAGCCGGGCTGATCTCGCGGTCCACGGTGACGCGTCCGATCCCGGTGGTGGTGATGTACAGGCCATCGGCCCTGCCCCGGTCCACCACCTTGGTGTCGCCGGTGACCAGGGGAACGCCCACGGCGGCAGCCGCAGCGCGCATGGACTCGACCACCCGCTGCAGCGTCGCCACGGGCAGGCCCTCCTCCAACACGAAGGCCGCCGCCAGGGCCACGGGGCGTGCGCCACACATGGCCAGGTCATTCACCGTCCCGTTGACGGCGAGGGTGCCGATGTCGCCCCCCGGGAAGAAGAGCGGGCGCACCACGTAGGCATCCGTGGTGACGGCCCAGCGTTGACCGCCCAGATCGAGGCAGGCGCCATCGTGTCGGGCCGCCAGGGCCGGGTTGTCGAATGCGGGCAGGAAGATCTCCTGCAGCAGGCGGTGCATCAAGCGGCCGCCGCCGCCATGGGCCAGCAACACATGTTCATACCTCTGGATGGGTGTTGGACAAACCAGGCCTTGTGGGGAGTCGTTCATGGAAGGGACGCAATTGGGGGCATTGGCCAGTTTCCCGGCGGCTCTCTTCGCATGTTCCTCTTGGAACTCCGTCACGCCGGCACCGCGCCGGGCTGGCGCCGGTAACGGTAATACGCTGCACATGCGCCCTCGCTGGAGACCATGGTGGCCCCCAACGGATGCTCCGGGACGCAGCGCGTCCCGAACGCGGGGCACTCGACCGGCCTTTTTCGACCCTGCAGTACCAGGCCGCTGATGCATTCGCCGGATTCGGCCACGGTTTGCACGGGGAGGTCGAACCGCAGCTCCGCATCGAATGCAGCAAATTCGGGCCGCAGGCCCAGGCCGCTGGCGGGAATCCCACCCAGGCCGCGCCAGTTGCGATCCACCACTTGAAACACCTCCTGCATGATTTTCTGCGCAGGTCGGTTGCCCTCGGGTCGAACGGCGCGGGCGTAGGCGTTTTCGACGCGGGCCTGGCCTCGTTCGAGCTGTCGCACGCAGAGCAGGATGCCCTGAAGAATGTCGAGGGGCTCGAAACCGGTCACCACCATGGGCACCCGGTGGCGGGCGGCCAACGGTTCGTATTCGGCCGTGCCCATCACCGTGCAGACGTGGCCGGCGGTCAGAAAACCCTGAACCCGGTTTTCAGGGGAGCTCAACAACGCCTCGATGGCCGGCGGGACCCGGACATGCGACACCAGCAGCGAAAAGTTCCGCAGGCCATACCGCTTTGCCTGGAGCACCGCCAGCGCATTGGCCGGGGCCGTGGTCTCGAAACCGACGGCAAAGAACACCACCTGCCGATCCGGATGCTTCCGCGCCAGCGCCACGGCGTCCAGCGGGCTGTAAACCATGCGAACGTCGCCCCCGGCAGCCTTCACCGATAACAGATCCTCTTTCGAACCCGGCACGCGTAACATGTCTCCGAAGGAGCAGAAAATGACCTCCGGCCGCCGGGCCAGGGCCACCGCCTTGTCGATCAGTTCCACGGGCGTGACGCAGACCGGGCAGCCGGGTCCGTGAACCAACGTGAGCTTCGGCGGCAACAGCTCATCCAGACCGAATCGCACGATGGCGTGCGTTTGGCCGCCGCAGATCTCCATGATTGTCCACGGACGCGTCACCTCGCGGCGGATCGCTTCCGCCAAACGCTGCACGCCCGCGGCGTCCCGGTACTCGTCCACGAATTTCATGGCGGGGATCGTTCCGGAG
>JAOADM010000002.1:0-64549 GCA_026417315.1 Limisphaera sp. | reverse complement strand
GGTCCCCGGGTTTGGCCTCGGGCACACAAGCGAGGCTGACCTCCTTGATGACGCCCCCGAAACTGACGCGGCCGGTCCGCTCCAGAGGGTCCTCCCCGCTCACGCTGAGCAGTTTTCCTGGTACTGCGAGGCACATGACACCGTATGTCTAGCGGAGACCGGCCTGCCTGGCAAACGTCTCCTGTCTCCTCGCGGGGCAGGGTTCGCCCCGGCGCGATCGAGACCCACCCTGTGCCCGGGCGACTCAGGCCGGGGTCGGCTCCCGGCATTGGACGGGGTCAAAAGTCCGGGTCAGTGCCCAAACCCTTGCACCGGGCGAGCGTTTGCGCCCGGCCCCGGCCCACCGCCGAGGGCGAAAGCGAAGCATCGCGGCGTCAGTGCGATGGTACCGATTCCAGTGACACCGGCAGGGAGAGCTTGCGCCGCGCGGCCACCTGGGCGACGTCTTTGTCGCCCCGTCCCGAGAGATTGACGATGATGATTTGATCGGGCCGCATGGCCGGGGCGCGTTTGATCGCTTCGGCCACCGCGTGGGCGCTCTCGAGGGCGGGCAGGATGCCCTCGGTGCGGGCCAGCCGTTCGAAGGCCTCCAGCGCCTCTTCGTCCGTGGCATAGGTGTAGGTCACCCGGCCCTGGTCGCGCAGCCAGGCGTGCTCGGGGCCCACGGCCGCGTAATCGAGGCCGGCGCTCACGCTGTGGGTGAGCTGAATCTGGCCCCACTCGTCCTGCAGCAGGTACGAGCGGGTGCCCTGCAAGACGCCCAGCGATCCACCCTGAAATCGGGCTGCATGTTTGCCGGGTTGAATCCCCTCGCCGCCGGCTTCCACGCCGACCATCTGAACCTCTGCATCCCCCAAAAAGGCATGGAACAGACCCATCGCGTTGGACCCGCCCCCCACACAGGCAATCAACAGATCCGGCAGTCGCCCCTCTTTTTCCAGGATTTGGCGACGGGCTTCTTCTCCGATGACGCGTTGGAAGTTTCGGACCATGAGAGGATAGGGGTGCGCGCCATACACGGTGCCCAGGATGTAATGGGTGGTGCGCACGTTGGTCACCCAGTCGCGCATGGCCTCGTTGATGGCCTCCTTGAGTGTCTGCTGGCCGGCGGTGACCGGCACCACCTCCGCCCCCAGCAGTTTCATCCGGTAAACATTCAGGGCCTGTCGGGCGCAGTCCACCGCCCCCATGTAAATGACGCATTCCATGCCGAACATGGCGGCCACGGTGGCCGTGGCCACGCCGTGTTGTCCGGCGCCGGTTTCTGCAATCACGCGGCGCTTGCCCATCCGCCGGGCCAGCAGGGCCTGGCCGATGCAGTTGTTGATCTTGTGAGCGCCCGTGTGCAGCAGGTCTTCGCGTTTGAGGTAGATGCGGGCGCCGCCCAGTTGGCGAGTCAGACGCTCGGCCAGATACAGCGGCGTGGGCCGGCCGCAGAATTCGCGGAGGTAGTATTCGAATTCGGCCTGGAACGCAGGGTCTGCGCTGGCCTTTCGATATTCGGCCTCGAGTTCTTCGAGCGGATGCATCAGGGTTTCGGGCACGAACCGACCTCCGTAGGGTCCGAAATGCCCTCGTGCATCCGGCAGGCTTTCGACGGTGCTTGCTTCCATGGCGGCCAAAACTAGACGCTCGCACCGGCGCCGTCGAGTCGTGAACCCGGCGTGCCTTGCGGAGGGGCGCATTCACCGGGCGCCGAATGCAAGCATTCCCGGGAAACGCGCTTTTCCCTCGGCTCTTGGGTGCCGAGCACCTCCCAAATGCCGCCGGATTTTTGGCTCTCTTCGACACCGGAAAGCGCAGGGACCGCGGATTTGCGGTGCCAGGGAGCCCTGTCCCACGCCAAAGATCCACGCCTCGATCCTCCCAAACAGCCCTTGCAAGATCTACCCCCAACGAGCCCATCCAGGGTCGGAAAGGTTCCGTGCCTTCGCCGCGCCGTGGGTTTGCCCCGAGAGGGTGCGGACGCGCCGGTTCAGGGTAGCGCCCCGGGCCACCGGATCACTTCGCTGCCGGGGGAATGTGCGTTCCGCCAGCGCACTGAGTGATTGCCCCAACGGGGCGAAAACTCACCAGCCCGGGGCAACGCCCTGGGTAACCGGGTCGCCGCCATTCATCCCGCCTGAGGGCGGGATTCGGCGGGACACACGCATGCGCCGCTCGCAGGAGCTTGCGGAGGCATGCCCGGGAGCGGTCGGAATGGTGAGGTTGTCCCGGTCGCAGGACCCGGCCGAGCCGTACACTCGGCGCGGCGGGGTCGAGTTGGAAAACGGAGGGTCGCGCACTGTGGGCCCGTCAGGGACAACGGCCCAAGGGAGTCGAGTGGCTGCCCGGAACTTGGGATCGGGTCTGCCCGACCCGTAGCTGTCCACGAAAAGTCAGAAGGCCCGGCGGGTGGTTGTTCCCGCAGCTCGCGCTTCGAGATGCTCCGGTCGGACGCGGGCCAAGCGGGCTCGAGGGCACGGGCTCTGTTGCTGCGAGTGCTTCGCCCCCCTCAGCACTACAAGGCTCATCGATCCAACCCGACGGCCGATGCGGAATTGGCGTGATCCGGGGTTTCTGTCGGCCCACGCCCCCTTCTGTCAGCCGTTCAGGCGCGCGGATGGGACTGGTCGTACACGCGTTTGAGGCGGTCGGTGGTGACATGCGTGTATACCTGGGTGGTGACCAGGTGGGCGTGGCCGAGCAGTTCCTGCACCACGCGCAAATCGGCGCCGTTCTGCAACAGGTGCGTGGCGTAACTGTGCCGGAGTTGATGGGGCGTAATGGCGGGGTCGAGACCGGCCCACACGAGATACATTTTCAGGCGGCGCTGCAGCAGGTTGGCCGTGATCGGGGCGGGGCCGGCGGAGGAGGAAGGCCGCCGACGCGAAGGCCGCCCTGCGCGGGGCGAGTGGGATTGGAACACGGGGTGATCCGGGGCCGGCGGCTCCGGCAGGAGATTCCAATAGGTTTGAATCGCCTCCAGGGCCGGCTCCCCGATGGGGACGAGGCGTTCTTTGCGGCCCTTGCCCCGGACGCGGACCAAGGCCTCCTGCCAGTGGATGTCGCCAACCCGCAGGCCGCAGAGTTCGCTGATACGCAGGCCGCAGGAATATATCGTCTCCAGGATGGCGTAATCGCGGTAATACGCCACGGCCAGGGGCGGACGGCCCCGGCGGGTCTGGGCCCGGGTAGTCGCGGCTTGCAGGGCCTGGAAAGGGGCGCGGAGCAGTTGAACCAGTTGCTGGACGGTCAGATGGCGGGGGAGCCGGCGCGGCAGTTTGGGCAAATCGAGACCGTGCACGGGAGAGGCCGCGGCGCGGCCGCGACGGACGAGAAACCGGTAGAAGCTGCGCAGCGCACTGAACCAGAGCCGGATGGTGGCGCGTCCGAGGTTCTGGCGGCCCAGATGCCGCAAAAAAGCGCGGAAGTCATCGCGGTGGAGCCCGGCCCAAGCCGGGAGCATCTGTCGCGTTTCGCGGTACCAGCGGCGGAAGGCTTCGAGGGCGGTGCGGTAGTTGCGACAGGTGTAGGGCGGGGCACCGCGTTCCGTGGCCAGGTACTCTAGGAAAGCCTCCACATCGGCGTCCGGGTCGGACGCCCCGCCGGGGGGCGGTGTCGGGGGCCGGGGTGGGGCAGGAGAGTCTTGAGTCTCGGGCTGGGGATTGGAGCGGGCCGGGCGATCGGAAGGGTCGGGATCGGGCCACATGGGAATGGGGACCGGCGCGGGTCGGGTCGTTCAAGCCGTGGTTGGCTCCCGGGTTGTGTCGGGGGTCTCTCGTTCGGGGAATTCGAATTTGACCTTGCCTTTGGGGCCCAGCACGAGGAAGGCGGCGAACGGGCGCCCGGTCTTTTGAGACACAAACCGGTCGAGTCGGTCGGTGCGGCCCTCGCTCAAGAGCTTGCGGACCTGCTCGGGCGGCAGCGGTTGCTGAAGAATGGTTTTGGCCAGGCGAAAGGTGCAGGGTCGCGTGGCGGCCTGGGTGTTTTCACAGCGATAATCCTCCGGGGTCTCGAAGACGCGGCCCTTGCATTTGGGACATGAACCCAACGGCGTGAGGCCGGAGAGATCCACCGGGGCCGGGGGGGCGGCGGTGGCGCGCACCCGGCGCGTCCGGGCGCCGGGTTCGCGAGGGGCGAATTCGAACTTCACGTCGCCGTCTTGGAGAACCAGGTAGGCTTCGAACTTTCGGTGGTTGCGATTGGAGATGAAACCGGGCAGCAAATCGCTTTTCCCTTCGGTGAGGATCTTGCGCATCTGGGCGGGTTCCACCGGCTGTTGAAGGATGACGCGGCCGACGCGGAAGGAACAGGCTTTGTCCGGCCCCACCGCTTTGGCGCAGACATAATGCATTCCGGCTTCGTACACCGGGGCGCCGCAGCGGGGGCACGGCCCCAGGGGCTGCTGCTGGGAAAAGTCGGGAGGCGGCGTATCGGCTGCACCGCCGGCGTCGGAGGCGGTGGCCTGTCCGAAATCGAATTCGACCCGACCCGCCGGGCTGAGGCGGAGGATGGCATTGAACGGACGGCCGGTTTTGCTTCGGAAGCCCTGCAGGGGGCCGACCTGTTTGTCGCGCAACAAGGCTTCCACCTCGTCCAGTTCGAACATTCGGCCCCCGAGGATCTTGGGGATGGCAAAGTCGCAGCCGGGCCGTACGCACTGGTAGGTCTTGTACTTTTCATGGATTTCGCCGCCGCATTTGGGGCAGGGCGCCTGCAACACGCCGAAATCACCCGGGATGGTGTCGAGCTCGTACTGTTTGGCGCGTTCCACGATGCGCCGGGTCATTTCGCGGATGCCCTGCATGAATTCCTCGCGGGTTTTCTGGCGGCGCTGGACCTGGCGCAGTTGGTACTCCCAGTCGCCGGTCAGTTCCGGTTTGGTGAGCTCGGGGATGCCCAGGCCGTTGAGCAGCTCCATCAGCGCGAAGGCCTTGGCAGTGGGGACCAGCTCGCGCCCCTGCCGTACGAGGTACTTTTCCTCGATGAGACCCTCGATGATGGCCGCGCGGGTGGCCGGAGTACCCAGGCCCTTTTCGCGCATGGCCTCGCGCAACTCGTCGTCTTCGACAAGTTTCCCCGCCCCTTCCATGGCCGTGAGCAGCGTGGCCTCCGTGAAGCGGGGCGGGGGCTTGGTCTGGCCGGCCTTGATTTCGATTTCGCGGGTGTGAACGGTCTCGTCGGGCCGAATCGGCGGCAACCGGGGGGTTTCCTCGGCGCCGGGGGCTTCCTTGCCGTAAACGACCATCCAGCCCGGCTTCACCAGCACACGTCCGACGCTCTTGAACGGCTCTCCGGCCACGCGGGTGATGCGGATGGTTTCGAGGAATTCGGCCGCCGGGTAGAACACGGCCAGGAAGCGGCGGGCGACCAGATCATAGAGCTTTTGCTCCGCCTCGTTGAGATTCCTGGGCGGCTGGGGCGTGGGGATGATGGCAAAGTGATCGGAGACCTTGGCATTGTCGAAGACCCGCTTGTTGGGGCGGACCCAGCCCTGCTCCAGGATTTCCGAGGCGAACGGACCGTAGGCGGTCTGGGCGAGCGCTTGCAACGTGGTGCGGACGGTCTCCAGGTAGTCCTCGGGCAGCGCTCGCGAATCGGTGCGCGGGTAGGTCAACACCTTGTGTCGTTCGTAGAGGGCCTGCGCCAGCTGGAGCGTGCGACTGGCGCTGAAACCGAACCGCGCGTTGGCCTCGCGCTGCAGGCTGGTCAGATCGAACAACAACGGGGCCGGCTGGCTGGAGGGTTTGCTTTCCTCGGTGACCGTGCCGGACTGGCCCAGACAACGGGCGCGAAGATCCTCCGCCCGCGCCAGCTCCCACAACCGTTCCGGTTTGAGGTCCGGATCCGCGTCCCGTCCCTCCGGCTTGACGAACTTTTCGTCGAACCACCGACCGGTGTACGTGCCGGCCGCGCAGGTGAAGGTGGCCACCACCTCCCAGTAAGGGCGCGGGACGAACCGCCGGATCCGGTTTTCGCGTTCCACCACGATGGCCAGGGTGGGGGTCTGAACCCGGCCCACCGTGGTCTTGAAGAAGCCGCCGGACTTGGAATTGAACGCCGTCATGGCGCGCGTGCCGTTGATGCCAACCAACCAGTCGGCCTCGGCACGACTGATGGCAGCCTCGGCCAGTGGCTGCATTTCCTCGTCCGAACGCAGGTGTTGAAACCCCTCCCGGATGGCGGCGGGGGTCATCGATTGCAGCCACAGCCGCCGGATCGGTTTGCGCGTGCCCGAATAGCGAATGATGTTGCGGAAGATCAGTTCGCCTTCCCGCCCGGCATCGCAGGCGTTGATGATCTCCTCCACGTCCGGCCGCTGGATCAGCCGGATCAGATGCTTGAGTCGGGCCGCACTCTTCTCGATGGGCTGCAGATCAAAGTGGTCCGGCAACACCGGCAGGTGATGAAAACTCCACTTGCCCCGGGCGGGCTCGACCCCTTCCGGCGGTGTCAATTCCAACAGGTGGCCGACCGCTGACGAGATGACGTACCGGTCGTTCTCGTAGTGGTCGCCCACTTTTTTGCAGCCACCCAGGGCGCGGGCGATGTCCGCCGCCACGGAGGGCTTCTCTGCGATGACCAGGGCCTTGCCCATAGCGTGAACCATTAACGCCAAGAACCCGCCCCGCGCAACCCCAACTTCCGAGCGTGCTCGTCGAAGTGTCGCGCCGGAGGCGGCCCTGCGCCACAGCTTTCGCAGCCCCGGCGCGCAGCCCGGGCCGGCCCCGGCGGGCCGGGACGAGGGCTTCAAGAACCGGCCGGCCGGCGCAGGATTCGGACTTGGCAAAGCCCGGGGATTTGCAGATTAAGCGGAAGCGTGCACGAGGATGCGGCCATGGCGGAGCCTGCAGCGCCCCCCTTGCCCACCTTTGAACGGTATCGCCGGCGAGGAGGATGGATTCTGGCCCCCGTGGTGTTTGTCGGGCTCTGGGCCTGGCCGTTCGACGGTCTCCCGGAGCCGGCCCATCGCATGCTGGCGATCCTGGGCCTGGTCATGGTGCTGTGGCTGAGCGAGGCGTTACCGCTGGGCGCGACAGCGCTGTTGGGCCCGTGTTTGTGTGTTTTGTTGGGCGTGGGCGAGGTCCGGTCCGTGTTCCAAAGTTTCGGTCACCCGGTGCTGTTTTTGTTTTTGGGCAGCTTTCTGTTGGCCGCCGCAATGGTCCGGCACGGGTTGAGCCGACGCCTGGCGCTGGCTTTGATGAGCCTCCCCGGCGTGGCGGATCGGCCGGCGCGGCTGCTGACGGCCTATACCGTCACGTGCGTGCTGCTTTCCATGTGGATCTCCAACACGACCACGGCGGCCATGATGTTTCCCATGGGAGCGGCCCTGCTGCGGGAAATGGCGCGCCGACAGAGCGTCCTGACGGGCCAACCCGTGGACCCGGCTGACCTCCCGTACACAAAGGCGCTGATGCTGGTGACCGCGTTCGGAGCCTCCATCGGTGGGATGGCCACACCCGTCGGGTCGCCGCCCAACCTGATTGGGATGGCCCTTCTGCGCGAGCAGGCCGGGGTGGAAATCTCCTTCCTGCAGTGGGTGGCCCTGGGCCTGCCCATCGCCCTGGTGCTGGCAGGGTTTCTGGTTGTGTATTTCCACCGGGTCTGCCCGGCCCCGAACGGGGCGTGGAGCAATGCGACCACCTGGCTGGCAACCGCCCGCGCCCAATTGGGTCCGTGGCGGCGAGGGGAAATTCAGGTGCTCGCGGTGTTCGCGCTCACCGTGACGCTCTGGTTGCTGCCCGGACTGGCCGGTCTTTTGCTGGGCCCCGATACCGCCGCCTCCCGATGGCTGCACCGGCATTTGCCGGAGGAAATCTGTGCCTTGCTGGGAGCGTTGCTGCTGTTTGCCCTGCCCGCAGGAGACCGCCGGGGACAATCCACGCTTTCATGGGAGGACGTCCGCACGGTGGATTGGGGCACAATTCTTTTGTTCGGAGGCGGGCTGGCGCTGGGCGAGAGCGTGGTCTCGAGCGGCCTGGGCCAATGGATCGGCCAGCAGCTGGCAGCCGCCGTGCCGAATCCGGATCCGTTCACCCTGACCGTGTTGTTCACCGGGATTGCGGTGTTGCTCACGGAGACCACGTCCAACACGGCGACCGCGAACCTGGTGGTGCCCATGGCCCTGGCCGTGTCGGAGGCCGCAGGCGTGTGGCCCGTGCCCCCCGCGCTCGGGGCTTGTTTGGGGGCCTCCCTGGCCTTCATGCTCCCGGTGTCCACGCCGCCGAACGCCCTGGTGTATGGATCCGGTTGGATTTCGTTGGGAACCATGTTGCGGCATGGGCTCGTCACAGACCTGGTGGGTGTCGTGGCGGTCGTTGCCACGGTCACCCTTTGGCTGCCCTGCGTGCTGAGGGGCGCTGGCTGAGCCGGAGCCCGCCTTTGTGGGCGGTCGCGCTTCGGGCGAGCCAGGCCCCCAGGATTGATGCGCCCCGTTCTCGAGACCCGCGACCGCAACAATCGCATTTTAAGAACCGCGACCGTGAGGGCGCCCGTTGTACCGCGAGGCCACGATGACATACCACCCCCCGGACCCCCGTACCCGTGCTGCTTGCCGCCTGCGCAACATTCCCGCCCCCTCCCCTCAGAGCCAGTGGCCCATCTTCTGCCGCTTGGTCCGCAAATACCCCGCATTGTGCGGATTGGCCCCCACCCGCAGCGGAATCTGCTCCACCACCTCCAACCCGTAGCCCTCCAGGCCCACCAGCTTCTTCGGATTGTTCGTCAACAACCGAATCGTCCGCAGCCCCAAATCCACCAAAATCTGCGCCCCCAACCCGTACTCCCGCAAATCCATCGGATAGCCCAGCCGCGCATTGGCCTCCACCGTGTCCAACCCCTCCTGCTCCTGCAACCGATACGCCCGAATCTTGCCCTCCAACCCAATGCCCCGCCCCTCCTGGCGCATGTACACCAACACCCCGCAGCCCTCCTGCGCAATCCGCTCCATCGCCGCCCGCAACTGCGGCCCACAGTCACACCGCAACGACCCAAACACATCCCCCGTCAAACACTCACTGTGCACCCGCACCAACACCCCCTGCCGCCCCGCCACCTCCCCCATCACCAACGCCACATGATGCTGCCCGTCCAGCCGCGACCGGTACAAATGCAGCTGAAACCGCCCCAGCTGCGTCGGCAACCCCACCGTCTCCACCCGCTCGATCAACTTCTCCCGCCGCCGCCGATACTCGATCAAATCCGCTATCGTGCACAGCTTCAGTCGATGCCGCCGCGCAAACCGCCGCAACTGCCCCAGCCGCATCATCCGCCCCTGCTCGTTCATGATCTCGCAGATCCCCGCCACCGGCCGCAGCCCCGCCAAACGCGCCAAATCCACCGCCGCCTCCGTGTGCCCCGCCCGCTGCAACACCCCCCCGGGCTTGGCCCGCAACGGAAACACATGCCCCGGCCGCACCAAATCCTCCGGCACCGCCGTCGGATCGGCCAGCACCTGAATCGTCCGGGCCCGATCCGCCGCACTGATCCCCGTCGTAATGCCGCGGGCCGCATCCACACTGACCTGAAAATCCGTCCGAAAACTGTCCCGATTCTCCCGCACCATGCTGTCAATGCCCAGCTGCTGTAGCCGCTCGGCCGTCGTCGGCACGCAAATCAACCCCCGCCCGTACTTGGCCATGAAATTGACCGCCTCCGGCGTCACAAACTGCGCCGCCATCACCAGATCCCCCTCGTTCTCCCGGTCCGCATCGTCCACCACAATGACCATGCGCCCCCGGCGCAAGTCCGCCAACACCGACTCAATCGTGTCAAAACCACCCTGCATACCCACCCCCAAAGTACCCCACCCCTCCCGCTTGACCAGCGGCAAAACAGCCCGCAACCGCAGCGCCGCGTGAATTTCGAACGGCCGCCGGGCTCTTTACCCGGGGAGCGCGACACGCGGGACAGGCGGGTGTAAACCGCCGGGCGATTTGTCGGAAACTCTGCCGGCGTGGATTCCACCCGGTGGGTTGCGGAGGACGTTGTCATTTCAGCGGCTGCGGGTCGGGCGCCCAGTGGCAGGCAGGCGCTGGCGGGAGGGCTTCGCTCACCAGGGCCGCGGTCCCTTGCCGGGGGGGCGCCCCTGGCGTATTGTCGCGCAGTGAACCGCTCTCGGCTCGTGTACCGTTGTTGGGAGGTGACGGTGATCCTGGGCCTGGCCGCCGGCGCCGGCCTTTGGTGTGAAGCCAAGCCCATCCACTTGCGAACGGACCCCTTCGACCCGAGCACGAACCGTTCTCCGGAGTTGACGGCGGCCGCGGGGGTGCCGGGGCAGGAGCCGCGGCTCCACGGACTGTATCTGGTGCAGCTCAAGCAGGCCCCCCGGGCCGACTGGCGCGCCGCGTTGGAGCAGCTCGGGCTGCGCATCCTGCGCTACGTGCCCGAGGACGCGTTTGTCGTCCGGTGCGCGCAGGTGCCGGCCGGGGAGGTGCGAAACCTGCCCTTTGTCGAGTGGATCGGGCCGTATCTGGCGCGTCACAAGCTGCACCCGGCGTTGGCCGCTGCAACGGCGCCGTCCGTGGTGGAAACCACGGTCCTGCTGGCGCCGGACGTGGACGCAAGCACGGTCGCCTCCCTGCGGCAGCGGTTTCAGCTTCTCATCCAGGAAAACCGGCTCCGCAGCGGTGTCGTGTTGCGGGGTCGAGTGCCGGCCTCCGAGCTGCCCAATCTGACGGCCTCCGAGGCGGTGTTGTGGGTGGAGCCCGCTCCCCGGATGCGACTGTACGACGAGGTATCCTCCAAAATTGTCGCCGGCGACGGCGGGCCCGGCCGGCTGCAAACCCAGCAGCTGGGTTGGGATGGCAGCGGCGTCACAGTGGCCGTGGCGGACAGCGGCCTTGCCCTGGGCGAGGCCGCCACGATGCATCCCGACCTGTGGGGACGCACCCCGGCGTTTTTTTACTACGGCAGCCTGTCCGATGCCGCAGACGAACACGGCCACGGGACGCACGTGACGGGGATCATCGCCGGAGACGGTGCCACCGGGGAAACGGACGAGAACGGTCAACTGTACGGGCTGGGCGTGGCCCCGGGCGCGCGCATCGTAACGCAACGCATCTTTGACGGGTTGGGTCTCTACCAGCCGCCGCCGAGTTTCGAGCGGTTGACGCGGGACGCGGTGCGGGCCGGAGCGGTGATCGGGTCCAACAGTTGGGGGGACGACACCGGCGGTCGTTATGATGTCAGCGCGATGGAATTCGACGAACTGGTGCGGGATGCGGACGCGTTGCGACTGGGCGACCAACCCTACATCCTCGAGTTTTCCGCCGGGAACGCCGGCCCGGGCGCCCGCACCATTGGATCCCCGGCCGTGGCCAAGAACGTCATCGCCACAGGGGCGTGTCAAAACGATCGGTTCGACCTGTTTCTCTATGACAGCGGGGCCGACGCCATGGCGGATTTTTCCAGTCGGGGTCCCTGCGAGGATGGTCGAATCAAACCCGACCTGGTCGCTCCGGGGACGTGGATTGCGTCGCTGGCCAGTGCGGCAGCCCCGGACGAGAATGCCTGGCTGCCCATCTCGCCGCACTACGTGTACATGGGGGGCACCAGTCAGGCCGGCCCGCACGTCTCCGGTGCGGCTACGCTGTTTGTGCAGTATTACCGACACCATTTCTCCAACGCGACTCCCTCGCCGGCCCTGGTCAAGGCGGCGTTGATCAACTCGGCCGATGACATGGACGACAGCCTGGGCACCGCGCCCGTGCCCAATTTCGACGAGGGGTGGGGTCGCTTGAATGTGGCGCGGCTGCTCGGGGAAGATAGGGAATTCCGCTTTTTCGACCAGTCGGTTCCCCTGGCCACGGATCAGAACTGGGAGCAGGTTGTTCCCGTGGATGGATCGGAGCCGCTGCGTGTGACCATGGCGTACACGGATGTCCCCGGGGCGCCCTTTGTCCTGCCGGCCCTGGTGAACGACCTGGACCTAGAGGTGATCGACCCGCGGGGCGTTCGCTTCCTCGGCAACGCGTTCCACCAGGGGGAGTCGGTGCCCAACCCGCCTGCCGCGGACCGTCGCAACAATGTCGAATGTGTGTACCTGGAGAATCCGGTTCCGGGACCTTACACCATTCGCGTGCGGGCCCATCGCGTCCCGGAAGATGCGCGTCGCGACACGCCCGAGCTCGATCAGGACTTTGCGCTGGTCATCTCGGGCCGTTTCATTCCTCCCGGGGTCGCCTCCATGCAGTTGGACCGCACCGCGTACACTGCGCCGGGCCGGATCCACATCCGGATCTTCGACAGTGACCGTGCGGGTGCGCCCCGGCTGACCGCGCAAGTGGAAAGCAGTACGGAGCCGCAAGGGGAAATCGTCCCACTGGTCCCTGCGGATGCCCATGGCTCCTTCACCGGCCACGTCGCCACCGTCACCGGTCCGGCAACCGCGGATGGGCAACTGCAGATTCGACACGGGGACGTCATCACGGTCCGGTATCTGGACGAGTCCGAGGGCCGCATCCGGGTGGTCACTGCGTTGGCTGACCTGGTCGCCCCGCGGATCCGCAGCGTGCAAAGCGAGGTGAACTTCGGTGTGGTCACGATCCACTGGACCACCGACGAACCCGTCTGGGGGTTGGTGCGATACGGCACAAACCCACCGCTCACTTTGCAAGCCGGGGCCGACGAGTGGTCCACGGAACCGACGGTTTTGTTGGGCGCCCTGCCGGCCGGCACCACTTGGTACTATCAAGTGGAAGCCACCGATGAAGCCGGCAACCTGGCCGTGGAGAACAACGGGGGTCAACTGTTCACCGTGGTCATCCCGTCGATCCCTCCGGTGCTGCTGGTGGATGGCTACGATGATCCGTTCTTTGGAGCCCCTCCGCTCGACGGCTACACAATGGCGCTGTCGCAGGCCGGAGCCGAGTACGAGGTTTGGGTCGTGGCGGAGCGGGGGGATCCGCCTCTGGCCGCGCTGCTGGCCCACCGCGCCGTGATCTGGCGTGTGGGGGAGTTCACCGGATGGTCCCCGGCCCAGGGTTTGTTGATCAGCAACTATCTCGCTGCGGGCGGTGCCCTGTTCGTCGCTTCCATGGAACTGTTGACGCGAAATGTGGAGACGTTCGGACCGGCCTTCAATCGCGACGTCCTGCACGTCGATGCGTTCGAAGAGGACGTGACCGTGCCGTCGATCGTGGGGTTGGGCGATCCGGTGGGCGAGGGTCTGGAGGTGGACCTCGACTACTCCGTGTACGAGGAATTGTGGGCCGGGTTCATCAGCGACATTTCGGACACGTTCAGCCCGTCCCCGGAAGCGGTGCCGGTGCTGGGGGACGGTTTCGGCGGCGTGGTGGGGTTGCGGTGGCCGCGAAATCCGGCCCCGGGGCAGGGCCGGTTGGTGTTTTGTTCCTTCCCGCTGGACGCGGTGCCCTTGGAGAACGGCCAGAATGACCGTGTCCAACTGATGCGAAACGTCCTCCGATTCTTGGCGCCCGGCGCCGAGGGCGAAGCCAGTCTCAGGCTCGATCGGACGGCCTACACCTTGCCCGCGCTGGTGGGGCTGGAGTTGGGCGACCCCGACCAGCGCGGCCAGGGCCGCCTTTCCGTGCAGGTCAGCACGGAGACCGACCCCGGTGGGCAGGAACTTTGGTTGGAGGAAACCGTCACACCCGGCGTTTTCCGGGGAGAACTCGCATTGATCCCGGTTACCGAACCGGCCGGGCCCGGCCGGCTTCGCGCCCGCCACGGCGATCTCCTTCGGGTTCGCTACCAGGACACTTCCATCGGCCGAGAGGTGGGGGCCACCGCACAAGTGGACACACAACCGCCGGCGGTCTCCGATACCCGTCACGAACCCGAATACGTCCAGGCCACCGTTTCGTGGGAAACCGATGAGCCAGCCGACGCGCTCGTGCAGTTCGGAGAATCGCCCCTGCTGGGGCGCACCGCCTACGACCCCATTCCCTCCACCCGGCATGACGTCACCGTCACCGGGCTGCGCCCCGACACGGTGTACTATTATCGCGTGGTCAGCCGGGATGCGGCGGGGAATCTCGGCACGGATGACAACCGCGGGAATCTCTACACCTTCCGCACGCTCGCACCGCTGCTTCCGCCCTTTGTCGATGACATGAACGGCACGAACACGGCATGGACGGTCTACAGCAGTGACGAGTCCGTCTCCGGCTGGGAACGCGGCCGGCCGGACAACGGACACGAAACTCAAGCGCACTCGCCCCCGTGGGCCTGGGGAACCAGCCTCCGCGGCCAGGCCTACGATTACATGGAAACCTTCCTGATCAGCCCCTCCATCTATCTCGGGGGCGGAAACACGGCCACGCTGACGTTCTGGCACAGTTACGATTTCATCCCGCGCGATGAACTGGACATCTGGGAATCCGGCACGGTTTACATCATCACCAACGGCGTCGGCACCCCCATCGCCGTGGCCCAGTACGGATTCGAGGCAGAGAACTGGACCCGGGTCGAAGTCGACCTCACGCCTTTCGTGGGGCACATGATCAACGTGGTCTTCGCCTACCAGATGCTCTCATTCGCGTTCGACGCCATTCCGCGGTCCGGCTGGTTGGTGGACGATGTCAGCATCACCGTTCACCAGGTGGATCCCGGCGTGCTGGTCTTCAGCAACAACCTGCACCAGGCGGAGTGGGTGCTGTCCGGGCCGGTGGCACGCCGCATGCGCGGGGCTTATGCGGTGTTGAGCAATGCGCCGCCCGGCCAATACATCGTCGAGTACGCCGATCTTCCCTGGCACCTCACGCCAGCCCCACAAACCAACACGCTGGTTTCCGGTCAGACCCTCGTGCTGGAGGGCCGTTACACGTTCCTCGACACCAATGCCAATGGCCTTCCGGACGATTACGAGACGGCCTACTTTGGAGGGCCAGATCCGGAACGCGGCACCGGCTCGGATGCCGACCGGGATGGCATGAGCGACTGGGCCGAGTTCGTCGCCGGCACCAACCCCACCAACGCCGCCTCGGCCCTGGCGCTCAGGGCCGACCTCTTGCCGGGCACCGACGGTCTGCGGCTCACATGGAACGCCGTGCCGGGTAGGGCTTATCGGCTGTGGGGTCGCACGGACGCGACCCCGTGGGAACCGCTTGGGGATTGGATTCGGGCATCCAGTTCGATTCTGCGCTACACCCTTCCGGCCTCGCGCACCGGCGCGGCGTGGTTCTATCGGGTCGAAGTCGCGCCGTGAAGGCGCCGAAGGCGGTCTTCTCCGCCCGTGGGATCAGCGCCGACGCGCGGGTCGACCGCCCTGGGATCAATCCCGCGAGCGGCCGCCCGTCAACAGCGGCAGGACGTAGTAGAGGAAGTAGAGCAACGAGGTTACGAACGCCGCCACGTAGGTCCAGGCAGCAGCATTCAAGACCCGGCGGACGGCTTCGGCCTCTTCCTCCGTCCGGATCATGCCCGAGGTGGTGAGAAGCGCACGAGCCCGGCGCGAGGCATCGAACTCCACGGGCAGGGTGATCAAATTGAACGCCATGATCACGCCCCATGCCAGGGCCATCAGCATCAGCCCTACCATGGGCTCGATCACACCGCCGAACATGAAAAGCAGCGGCAGGAAGGTCACCACCTGACTGGCGTAGGTGGTAATTCCCACCGCCGCCATGCGCAACTGGAGCGGCTTGTAGGCCTGGGCATGCTGCAGGGCATGGCCGGCCTCGTGCGCCGCCACTCCCAGGGCCGCAGGCGATTGTCCGTAGAAATTCTCCTCACACAAAACCAGCCGTTTGTGGATGGGATCGTAATGATCCCCCAGGAAACCATTGTGGGCGACAATCTCCACATCTGTGATGCCGGCCCGGCGCAGAATGGCCGCGGCGGCCTCTGCTCCGGTCAAACCGGAGCTCACTAACATGCGACTGTACCGATGGTACGTCGCCTTCACCCGCGCTGTTGCCCACAAGGACAACACCAGCGTGACCAAAAAGATCAGCCAAAACATGTCTCGTTTCCTCCGTTCTTTCTCCGTTCCCGCTCCCGGCCGACCCACATATGGGCCCGGGGCCGCGGCCGGACCGGTTGCGAATTCCCACGCTGATCCGTGCAAGCCCGGGCCAGCCCGGCAGTCGTTTAGTATATGGAGGGTTCGCGGCGTTCAACCGGAACCGGCAACTTGCCAACACCGTCGGCTCGGGCCCTCCCAAGGCCCGCTCCACGGATCCTTCACCGCTGCACCGGCCCGGCTTGGCGGGTGCCGGACCGTGCGTCTTGTCGAGGCATTTCGCGCCGGCGGGGCGGCCGCGACACTGGCGGTCAACCCGGGGGCGCGGTTGGCTGCCGCACCCGTACCGGCCCTGCGGGGAAGACGTTCCACACCGACCCCGGCCGGCCGCGGGCCAAGGGAAATTGGATGACGCAAGTCGGAGGGGCAGCTATGTTTTCCGTGCGGTGCGAAACAAAGGATGACTGCGACCATCGACCAATCCCAAGCCGCCCCCGGCACCGGCAAAAAGCCGGAGGTGGTGGTGTCCGTTCGCGGATTGACCAAGATTTTTTACGACTTTTGGGGCCGTCCCAAGGCCCGCGCGGTGGACGACGTGGATTTCGATGTGTACCGCGGCGAGGTCTTCGGCCTGCTGGGGCCCAACGGGTCGGGCAAATCGACCACGGTGAAGCTGCTGTTGGGATTGCTGTATCCCACGCGCGGTCAGATCCAGGTCCTCGGTCGGTCTCCGCGCCATGTGGCCACCAAGGAGCAAATCGGTTACCTGCCGGAGGAATCGTATTTGTACCGGTATCTGGATGCGCGCGAAACGCTGGATTTCTTCGGGCGGCTGTTTGAACTGCCGGCACGGGAACGCGCCCGTCGCACCGAAGAGCTGTTGGAAATGGTCGGGCTCAGCCAGGTGCGGTCCCGACCGGTGGGCGAATTCTCCAAGGGCATGCAACGTCGGATCGGCCTGGCACAAGCTCTCATCAATGATCCGCAGCTCGTCATCCTGGACGAGCCCACGTCCGGCCTGGACCCGATCGGCTGCCGGGAAATGAAGGATTTGATTCTCACCCTGGCGCGCCGCGGCAAGACGGTCATTCTGAGCAGCCACCTGCTGGCCGATGTGGAGGATGTCTGCGATCGGGTCCTGATCCTCTACGGCGGCCGCGTGCAGGCCATCGGCCCGCTGAAGGAACTGCTCCGCAAGCCCGACCGGCTGCGCATTACCACGCCGGTGCTGTCGCGCCCCACCTTGGAACGCGTGCTGGCGACCATTCGGGAAGAAGTGGGACCCGAGGCCGAGGTGCGCGTGGAGAATCCCACGCAAAACCTGGAGAGCTTCTTCCTGGAGGTCGTGGAACGCGCGCGACAAGCGGCCACCGAGACCAGCGGGGCCGTTTCCGGGGCCCGGGTGGCCCCGTACCTGCGCGGGGAGACGGAGCCCGCGCCCGCCGGCGAGCGATTGTTGGAAAAACTGACGCTGCCCACCCGGGCGCCCACTCAGGCGGGCGAAGCCGCACCCGTGGAGCCCGCGGTGGACGAAAAGAGGCTCGAGACACTCGCGGCCGCGGCCGAACCCCGGGGGGAAGAGCCCGCAGCGCCGGCCGCGCCCGCAGAAGAAGAGGCGTTGGCCAGGGCCGACGAGAAACTCGCGAATTTGCTGGGTAAACCGAAGGGATGAAGACCGGCCGGAGGGTCGATGCGTGGCAAGGAGACCATGGGGGCAGCAGCGCCGTCGGTGGCAACCGGTCCGATCACGCACGGCCGGGCTCGGTCGGACCTTGACGTTCGCAGAGTCGCATGAAACCCGTCTGGGCCATCGCCGTGCTGACGTGGAAGGCCGCCTTCCGCTTCCGCCTGTTCTGGGTGGTGACCGTGTTGCTCCTGGCTTCCGTGGTGGGGCTGCCCTTGATCCTGAAAGATGACGGGACCGCCCGCGGATTTACGCAAATTCTCCTGACCTACACGTTGAGCGCGATCTCGGGGCTGTTGGGATTGTGCACGCTGTGGCTGGCCTGTGGCACGCTCGCCCGCGACATTGAGGAGTGCCAGATGCAACTGGTGGCGGTGAAACCGGTGGCGCGGTGGAAGATCTGGACGGGCAAATGGCTCGGGCTGGTGACGCTCAACGGCGTGCTCCTCCTCCTCGCCGGCGCCTGTGTCTACGCCCTGTTGCTCTACCGTGCGGGCAAGTTGCCGGCCGACCAACAGGCCGTGCTGTTCAAGGAGGTGCTGGTCGCGCGCGGGTCGGCGCGCCCACCTGACTTCCGCAATGAGATCGCGGCGGAAACCGACCGGCGGCTGCGGGATCGGCTGGCACAGCAACCGCTCCTGAAAGTGGACCTGGCCGAGGTGCGCCGGCAGATCGAGGAACAGGTGAAGGCCGAGTACCAGATCGTCCCGCCCGGTTACGTCAAGATTTGGCAGGTGGACCTCGGCTTGCAACGGCTCTTCGTGCAGGGGCGGCCGATGCACCTGCGCATCAAGTTCAACGCAGCCGTCGCTTCCGAAACCGGAACCTTCACCGGGCTCTGGCAGGTGGGGGTTCCGGAAACACCGCGGGTATGGCGCAGCGATCCCATGAGCCTGGCTCCCGACACCTTCCACGAATTCGAGATCCCGCCCGATCTCATGGACGAAAAAGGGGTCTTGACGATCGCCTTTTTCAATCCCAACAACGTCACCCTCCTGTTTCCGCTGGAGGACGGCATTGAAGTGCTTTATTGGCAGGGTGGGTTTCTGCTGAACTACCTGCGGGGATTGGGGATCATTTTCTGCTGGATGATCCTGCTGGCCACGCTGGGTCTGAGTGCGGCCAGTTTTCTGTCCTTCCCCGTGGCGGCCTTCGCCTCGCTGGCCATGCTCGTGCTGGTCTTCAGCAGCGGGACGATTCGCACGGTCATCACCGAGGGCTCTCTGCTGGGGTGGGACGCCGAGGCCGAGGCCCCCTCGCAGACCTGGATCGACAAGATCGGGGTGCCGGTGTTCCAGGGGCTTTGGTGGGTGATCCAACTGGCCAAGGGCTTTGCCCCCATCGACGCCCTGAGCACCGGCCGGAGTGTTCCGTGGACCGAGCTGGCCCGGGCGGTGGGGCAGATTGTGGTTCTGCTCAGTGGCCTGTTTGCGGCCGCCGGCATCTGGGCCTTCCACCGCAGGGAACTGGCCACCGCGAGTCCGATGCAATGAGTCCGGCCTTCCCTCCACTGCCGCGGCGCGCAAGCGCGCCTCTGCCAGGCCGGCGTCGGCCCCTGCCCGGCCCGGATTCAACCATGCTCGGTCCGTGCCCATGAGAACCGACGGCATGCCCTCGCGCTGGAAAAAGGTCGCGCTCCTGTTGGTGGCGGCATTGCTGTGGACCGGCGTGGCCCAGGTGGAGCGGTCCATGAACCTGGACCGCGACCGTCTGGGGCTGACGCGCACCGAACCTCTGCAGAATGCACCGCCCCTGCTCGCGTTCACCACCGTGGCCCTCGGGGGCTTCCGGGGCCTGATTTCCAACCTGCTCTGGGTCCGGATGATGGAGCTGCAGGACCAGGACAAGTTTTTTGAAATGAAACAGCTGGCCGACTGGATCACCAAGCTGGAACCTCACTTTGTGCAGGTCTGGGCCGTGCAGGCGTGGAACATGGCCTACAACATCTCGGTAAAGTTCAAAGAAACCGAGTTCGGCGTGTATCCCGACCGCTGGCGCTGGGTCAAGGCGGGGCTCGAACTGCTCCGGGACGAGGCCCTCAAGTACAACCCTTACGAACCGCTCCTCTACCGCGAGCTCGCCTGGATCTTTCAGCACAAGATGGGTCACATCCTTGACGACGCCCACATGTATTACAAACAGCAGTGGGCCAATGAAATGAGCCAGATCTTCGGCATGGAGCGGCCCAACTTCGATGCGCTGCTGAATCCCCAAACCGAGGAGGATCGCGAGCGGGTCCGGTTGCTGACCGAGAAGTACAAGATGGATCCCGCCTTCCTCAAACGCGTGGACGAGGAATTCGGTCCGCTGGAATGGCGCCTGCCGGAAGCCCATGCCATCTATTGGGCCGCCAAGGGACTGGACGTGGCGGAAAAAAACCTGCGACGGGTCAACACCAACGATCTGATTCGTCTGCGCCGCGTGATCTTTCAGTCCATGCTCATGAGCTTCCACCGGGGCCGCCTCATCCCGGACTACATCAACCGTCGGTTCGAATTCGGTCCGAACCTCGACATCATCCCCAAGGTCAATTACGCGTACGAAAAGGCCATGGAGGAGGACCCGGCCAACCGGGAAAACATCCGGATCGCGCACCGGAATTTTCTGCGCGACGCGGTGTATTTCTTGTACACGGCCGGTCGGCAGACCGAGGCCAACCAATGGTTCCAATACCTGGCCCGGCTGTACCCCGACAAACCGCTCTTCGAGGGACAACCGGACTCTGTCCCGCGCAATGTTACGCTGGACCAGTACGCCGTGGCCCGTGTCACCGAGGACGTCGGCGAAACCGATCGCATCCGGGTGAAGGCCCACTTGGAGGGCATGCTTGCGCACGCCTATGCCCGGTTGATCCTCGATTTGGACGACGAGGCCTACGCCTATCAGCGGCTGGCGCGACTCGTCTACGACTCGTACATGAGCAAAATCAAGGGCTCGGAGGCGCGCATCGGGTTGCCGCCCTTCGAGGAGATCGCCGGCGAAGTCCTTCGCCGCCTGCTGGACCCCCGGGAAAGTCCCTTCTCCGCAGAGGAGCGGGCCGTCTTGCGTACGAAGCTGAACCTGCCCGCCGAAACGGCAGCCGCACCCACGGCGCCTGCCACGAATGCCCCGGCGGCCACGGGCACCAACGCGCCAGCCTCACCGGCGCTGACACCGCCCTGAGCCCCCTCGCCAGGCAAGGGGTGGGATTCGCAAACGCGGGCGCGCAAGGACGGGCAGGAGTCGGTTGCCGCTGCTGCCCCGATTCCAACCCACTCCGAACCCGGCACGGTCCTCGCAGCCCGGCACGAGCCAACCGGGCCGGGCCGGCAGCCGGCCGCGACACTCTCTGTTGGACGGGGCCGCGGGAGGGGGCCGGACAGGCGCTTTGCAAAGCGCTTCCCACTGCACCGGCTCGGGGGACGTTGCCTGCCATCCTGGGTTTGAGTAAGCTGCGGCCCCTATGAAGCTGGAAACGCTTTGCCTGCACGGGGGTACGCAGCCGGATCCGGTGACGCTGGCCCGGGGTGTCCCGGTGCATCGCACCTCGTCGTACGTGTTCAAGAGCACCGAACACGCGGCCAACCTGTTTGCCCTCAAGGAACTGGGCAACATCTACACCCGGATCATGAATCCAACCACCGAGGTGTTGGAGAAGCGGATGGCCTTGTTGGAGGGAGCCCCCGAATTGGGCGGCCTTGCCCTGGCCTCCGGCACCAGCGCCGTATTCTATTCGATCATCAACCTGGCCCAGGCAGGCGACAACATCGTGTCGGCCCGCAACCTCTACGGCGGCACCTACACAATGTTCAACGACATCCTCCCCACCCTGGGCATTACCGTGAAGTTCGTGGACTCGACCCGGCCGGAAAACTTCGCCGCGGCCATCGACGCCCGCACCCGGGCCCTGTTCTGCGAGACCCTCTCGAATCCCGCCCTGGACGTCACCGACCTGGAAGCGGTGGCCGAGATCGCACACGCGCACGGCCTGCCATTGATCGTGGATTCGACCGCCAGCACCCCGTATCTGACCCGTCCGCTCGATTTCGGCGCGGACATCGTCGTCCATTCACTCACCAAATGGCTGGGCGGACACGGCGTGGGAATCGGCGGGGTGGTGGTGGACGGCGGCCGCTTTCCCTGGGCCGCCGGCAAGCATCCCCTCTACACCACGCCCGACACCAGTTATCACGGCTTGCGCTGGGGCCTGGACCTGCCGGACCCCCTGCGGCCGCTGGCCTACATCCTCCGCATGCGCACCGTGCCGCTGCGCAACCTGGGGGCTTGCATCTCTCCCGACAACAGTTGGATGTTCTTGCAGGGCATCGAGACGCTGCCCCTGCGCATGGAACGGCATTGCGCCAACGCGCTGGCCGTGGCTCGGTGGCTCAAAGAACATCCGCGTGTCAGCTGGGTGCGCTACCCGGGCCTGCCCGAGGACCCCGAGTACGGGCGAAACCAGAAGTACCTGCGGGGCAAGGGCGGGGCGGTGGTCGTCTTCGGGATCAAGGGTGGCCGCGAGGCCGGCCAGAGATTCATCGATTCCCTGAAGTTGTTCTCGCACCTGGCCAACATGGGAGACGCCAAGTCGTTGGCGATTCATCCGGCCACGACCACCCATTCCCAATTGACCGAGGAACAACAACGGGCCGGCGGTATCACGCCCGATCTGGTTCGACTGTGTGTGGGACTGGAACACATCGACGATATCCTGGAAGACCTCGATCAAGCCCTGACCCGCTCCGCGGCCTGAGCCGCGCTCCCAAGGGGAGCCCGCGCCACCCCGGCTCGTCTGCCGGGTGAAGCCTCGGGACCCCGGGAGGCCGGCGTTCCCTGGCCATGCAAAAACTGCCCAGAGTCCAAACCCGGTTCATCCGATTCCGCGACCGCAAGCATCCGCTGCGACTGCGCGTGGGCGGGGAACTGGACGATTTCACCCTTGCCTACGAGATGTACGGCAAGATGAACTCCGACCGGTCGAACGTGATCCTCCTCTTTCACGCCATGACCGGCAGCCAACACGCCGCCGGGTACAATCCGGAGGTGCCCGGTGTGGACGGGCGGTGGACGGAAGAGAACCACATTGGCTGGTGGGACGCCTTCATCGGACCGGGCAAGGCCCTGGATACGCGGTTGTTCTGCGTGCTGTGCGTGAACTATCTCGGAGGCTGCTACGGTTCCACCGGCCCGGCGTCCATCAACCCAAAAACCGGCCGGCGATGGGCCGCCGATTTCCCCGTGCTGCGCATGTGCGACATTGTGGACTCGCAGATGCGCCTTCTGGACGAGCTGGGCGTGCGCCAGTTGCACGCTGTGATCGGAGCCTCCATCGGCGGATTCCTCGCCCTGACCCTGGCGACCCGCTATGCCGACCGCGTCCGCATCGTGGTGCCCATCGGCACCGGGCCGGAGACCACCATCTACCACCGCATCATCAACTTCGAGCAGATCACCGCCATCGAGAGCGACCCGAACTTTCGTGGTGGCAACTACTACGACGGACCGCCGCCCGAAACCGGACTGGCCCTGGCCCGGCGCATCGCCCACAAGACCTTCGTCTCTCTGGAGATGCTCAGCGAACGCGCCCGGAGCGAGGTCGTCCCCCACAAGCCCCCCCACGGGTGGTACGAAATGAACCACCCGGTGGAGTCGTACATGCTCCATCAGGGGCTCAAGTTCGTGAAGCGCTTCGACGCCAACACCTATCTGCGCAGTCTCGATGCGTGGCAATGGTTCGATCTGGCGGCCGAGGCCGGTGCAGCCGACCTGCCCAGCGCCTTTGAGCGCTGTCGCAGTCAGAAATACCTGGTTTTCAGCATCGACTCGGACCTCTCCTTTCCGAGGTCCGAGCAGGAAAAGCTGGTGCAACTGCTCAAACGGGCCCACGTGCCGTGCATCTGGATCACCGTGCACTCGGAGAAGGGGCACGACTCGTTCCTGCTGGAGCCCCGGCTCTACACCCCCCATCTGCAACAGGAATTGCGCGGGTGAGGCCGTTGCCCCGTGGCGCGCCTTTACGAAACGCGCCCGCGCCTGATGGGCCATGGGGAAGGGTGAGTCCGGGGCATGGCTTGTTACCGATCGGGGACTTTCCCCACTCGTTTCTCGCAGGACGGGTTCCTCGCTGCACCCAACCGCCCGGGAGCACGGCGCACCGCCCCACGAGCATCCGCGGCTCATCCGGCAGATCGCTGAACCTGCAAGGAGGGTGTCTCCGGTTGGCGACCGCGGATCCATCCGGGCCATGAGCCCGGCGATCCGAACAAAGATCAGGTCGCCCGGCCCGGGAAGGGTTCATGCCGCGCCATGAGTTGCCGCCTCGGTACCCGCGAGGCGCCCTCGTGCAAAGCGCAGGCGGGCGATTCCCGGGCAATCAAGCGTCTCGGGTCCATGCACGAACCCCGGCCCCCAAACCGGACGGATCCCCCGCTGCAGCAAAGCAGCCCTACCAACGCCAGTGCCGCAGGGCCAGAGCCACGACGGTGAGCGTCAGCATCAGCCCCGAGGGCATGAACTGCTTGCTTTTGAGCAGCCGCCACGCGAACAGCAGCAGCAGGCAAACCAGCAACAGATCCGCCCCCCACGGCAACTGCACCCAGCCCATCGCGCAGGCGCTCAGCGCCGCGGCAAACACCACCGATACCACCAGCGAGATCTTGCTGCCTGCCTTGAGCCAGCCAATCAGCCCGCCCACCACCAACAACACGATGTAAACCCAAAGCACTTTGTCCGGTGTCATCCCCGCCGACTGTACGTCATTGGGGGACGACGTCCAGACTGATGATCAGTCCGGGTTCGCATTCCACCACGATCTCCAGGGGCCGACAGCACACTTCGCAATCGGTGTCGAAGCGCTGGAATCCTTCGCTGGTGTCGATGACCAGGTCGAACTTTTGGCCGCAGTGCGGACAAACGATGGTCTGAGAGACTTCCATGACTCACCCTACTCCGGCCGGAAACCAGTGCAAGGGCCGCCCGGAACTTGACCCGAGCCCCTGCGTTGCAGCTTCTGGGCACCTCCGAAAGCCCGGCGCAAGGTCGGGCCTCATCGGTGGGAAAAGCCGTGGGAAAAGGGCGTCCGCCGGGATTCTTGCATTCAAGGCTCAAACACGGAAATCCACCCTCCATTATCCATTTGATCGCGCGGGCCAGTGCACGTGCTGCAGGCGCATTCAACTCGATAGCCCCGGGGCAACGCCCCGGCAAACCGGCCCGCAAAACCGAGTGCGCCCTGAAGGGGGCGTCACCCGCGACCCCATCGCGAGGGCCGGGCGTGCCTGCACCAAATTCGGCCCCTTCAGGGCGGGGTCAATTGCCGTATCCGGTCACCCGGGGGGTTACCCTGGGCTGATGAATGCCCGCCCCGATGCGGCGGACACGCCACGGGCCGAAGGCACAAAACATATCCGGGTCGTGGGGCGTTCAGCTGGACTCGATTTGGATGGCGTTGGACTCGAGGATTGCCCCTCAGAACGCTGAGACAGGCAAGGCCCACGCCGTCCGGCGCCTCCCCCCGTGGCCAACATCGTGATGCCCAACTCATGGATCACGCGGGCGAAGCCACGGGGCGCCGAAGGCCCGAAACCTCTCCGACCCTCGATGGGTTGGGTGGAAATGAATCTGCAGCGGCTGCGTTGGACGATAGCCGCTCGCAGCGTTCGCCCTGACAGGACCCTGGGCGCCGCGGGTCCGCTGTCCGACGCGCTTTCGGTTCTGAACCCCGCGGAAAGCGCGGCGCAGTTTCGGGTGTTTGCGGCTCGGGGAAGATAGAGGGAAAAGGGCATTGGCCCGGGATCGTCGAAGCGGCGGCTCAAAAACGAAAAAGCCCCCTCTGAGCCCGGAAACATACTTGGTGTTTCATAGCATTTACCAACCCTCCTCCGGGCTCGGTTGAGGACCCTCCGGGCTGCCGATCGGATGAGCGTTCGATCGCCACGCCGGCGACAGCCAGGTTGTGCCGGCCCGGACGACGAAGCTTGCCCGTGTTTGGGCACTCTTCGCCCCAGGGCTGGGAAACCCTCATTGCCGAGGCGGCGCTTCCGAATCCCGCGGGGTGACCGTCCCGGCCGGTGCATTGGTGGGTGAAAACGCCAGAAGGGTCCGATGGCGCTGTTCGATCCAGCGGATTTCCTTCCGCAACTGGTGCAGCACGCGACTGTTCCCGACCACCAGCGTGGTCATGATCAACATCAGCGTGACCACGGCCACGCTGACAAAACCGTGTTCCCCTCGCTTCGCCGGAAGCCGCCAGAGGACTTTTCCGCTCTGCATGCCTGGAGCAAAAGGTTTCATGGGGTCTGGGGAGGCACGGCGAGGAAGGTGAACACCGGCCGGAGCCTCGTGGAACGTCGATCGGGCACCAGCGCCAGGTCCCACCGCCAGACCGCGACACCGTGCCGCAGCTCGGATTGCACCTGACTGGCCGCCACGTTCCGCAACACCAGCACGGGCCCTGCATGCTCCGGACCTGCCCGGTACACGCCTTCGGGACCGAATTCGTACTGCACCCTTCCGTTTGCCTGCGGAATGGTCATCCGCTGGCCGCCGGGCATGGACTCCAATTGAGGCGGCCCGGTGGCCAGGCGCACGTCCGCCCGCCACCGTTCTCCAGCCCGCAACGCCTGGGAGATCCGTTGGGCTTGTTCGCGAAGTCGATGGGAAGCGGAGAAACATTCGTAAAAAGCCTTCATGGATCCGACGAGGATCACGCCAGCGACTGCGATGTACACCACCAGCTCGATGAGAGCGGCGCCTCGCACCGGCCGGTTCGGGGCTGGCGGTGACACCGGCGTATTCATGGCAATTCGCATTCGTAAACAACGCGGCCCGCACCCTGCCGCCGCGCCGGCGCCCATTCCAGCCGCAGCAAGCGTCCGGCGCGCGTCAATGTGAAACGGCCCTCGGCCAGGTTGGTGACCGCCCAACCTGACACGGGGTATTCGTGCACTCCCTCCGGCCAGGCCCGCCAAGCCCCGGCCCGCAAGACTTCCAACTCCCCGCTCACCAATTCCATGGCGGCAGCCCGATGGTACTCCGCCCGGAGGGCGCGCATGTCGCGAACCACGACCAGGCTGAGCGGCACCAGGGCACCCGTCACCAGCGCCATCGCCACGAGCAACTCGGTGATCAACGCGCTCCCGCGCGAGCGTCGCCTCGAGCCGGTCCCGGCCCGGCTCCGACCTCTCTGCCACGGCTTCATCCCGCTGCCTCCACGAGGCGCACCAAGGCGCCAAACAGCATCCACGCATTCCCCGCCACCCAAACCCCGCTCACCAGGATCAAGCCGGTAAGGGCCAGCTGTACGGCGGCTTGCTCCTGGGCGGCCGCCTGGGCGGCCAGGGTTTCTTGCCAGCCGCGCAGCGCCGCGGTGAACCCCTCTCGGGTCCGGGCCGCGTTGGTGAGGCGCCAGCAGAGTTCTTCCCGGTCCTCCAGCTTGCGCAGCGCCGCCGGCAAGGGCTGCCCCTGAGCCAGGGCCTTCTCCACCGCAACGGCGCGAAGCCGGACCATTCCATCGGCCGTACATTCTGCAGCCGTCCGAACCGCTTGTGCTTCCGGCATGCCCGCGTCCAGCAATGTTCCAAGCACCAACGAAAACGTTCGGAGCACCCGTTTTCGGTGCCAGGGGAGTCGCCATAAAATGGCATCCCACCAGGGCCATCGGGCGGGCTGCATCCATCCTCGGATCCACGGACCCCCCAGGATCAAGCCCAGCATGATCACTCCCAACGCGAACCAAACCGCAGTGAGTAGCCATCCCCACCGCAACCACCAACCGTAATCCAGCTGCGCAATTCCAAACTCCCCCGTGAGCTGGTTCCAGTGATCCACGATGTAGCGGCCCGTGACGAGGATCCACGCTGAAACCAGCGGGGCAAGGCCGAAGGCCACCCAGGCCACGTACATCATGGAGCCCAGGAGCCGCGACCGGGGACGGTCCAGCAGTTGGCGACAGACCGGGAGAACGCGGGGAAGATCGCCCAACTGCAATCCGGCGCGCAAGACCGCCTGCACCTCGGGCGGGAGCAGACGGCGTTCTCGTTCCAGTGCGGTCTGGAGCGGTACGCCACACCGCAGCCAGTAGCTCAAACGACCCAGTTGCCTCCCCAGGCCCCGATCGCCCGTTTGCCCGACCTCTCCCAGCCCGGTTTCGATCGGACGGCCCGCTCGCACCAGGTGCTCGAGCAACCCGAGCACAAGCAGCGTCCTGGCCCGCCGGGCCGGCCCGCGCGAGACGACCCAGACCACGATCGCCAGAATCGCGCCCAGTCCCAGAACCACCAGAGCCGGGAAGAACGCCCGAAAAAGAAGCGAGGCCGCACCGCCGACCCGAAGGTCCATCATCCACTGCTGCCATGCCTCCCACAACGCGTCCATGAAACCGATTCCAAACCGCCCTTGAGTTGCCGGCTGTCCGCTCTTCCTCAACCACGCTCCTCAGGGTGCAACCTGAACGTCCACGAACAACGCCCGCAGGGTCATGGGGAGGGCACTGGCTTGCAGCAGGACAATGCCGCCCGTCACGATCACCAGCACGGGCAGGGTCACCGCGAGGAGCTGTTCGGCCCGCGCACGGGCGCGTTCTTCGTAAAAGCCTGCCGCTTGCTCGAACCCGGCCGCGAGGTCTTCGCCCGCGCCTGCCACCATCCAGATGAACAATGGCGGAAACCGTTGGCTTCCCTCCGCCACTTGGGCGAAGCGCGCGTAGCCCCGGGCCAACCGTTCACGCCACCGGGCAAGATCGGCCCGGGCGATCGGATCCGTGAAAAGCCCTTCCACCAAAGGCAGTGCCTCCGCCAGGGGAACGCCTCCCTTCAACAGGAGGGCCAGCGAGGAGGCCGTCTGCGCCACCCACGACTCCCGAAAGGCCGGCAGGTGCCAGGCGAGACGTTCACGCAGCCGGCGCGACCCGAGCACGAGAGACACACCGGCACACAACAACGCCAGCAAGAGAAATGCACCCCAGGAACCAACCACAATCCACCGCAGGGATGGTTCCCCCGCCGCATCTTCATTGCCCCTCCAACTCCCGAGCCCCTCCGTGGCCAGGTCCAGCCAAAGTGGCACGAAATGGAAGTGTAGGAGACACGAAAGCGCGAAGGCCCCAAACAGCACCAGCAGGGGATAAACCAAAAGTCCCTTCAAACGGAGCCAGAGTTGGTATTGGGCCAGGTAATAATCGGCCAACAGGTTCAGCACAGCCGCCAGGTCCCGAGCCTGTGCCCCCACCACGAGAAGCCGCTTGTAGAGCTCCGGAAACACGCGGGGCTCCAGGGCCCGGGCCAGCGGCAGGCCGCGGCTCAGATCGGCCTCGAGGCGTTCCCATTCCGCGCGCCAGGGGCCCTTTTGCAGGTCGCGCGCCACCTGGCGCAGCGACGCCTCCAACGGCAATCCGGCACGCAGCATACCGGCCAACTGCCGGTTCAAAAAAGCAAACTGTTCCAGGTTCATGGCCCGACCACGCGTTGTACTTCTTGCGTTGTGGTCCAGCCGCGTGCAATCAGTCCACGCGCGGCATCCGCCAGCGAAGGGTCCGGCGCCACCACGGCCCAGTCTCCCTCCCGCAACCGGGCCCGTGCCGATTCCGTGACCCGATACCACTCGACCACCGGGATTCGACCGCGATATCCGGTTTGCATGCACGCGTCGCACCCCCGTCCGTCACACTGCCCACAAAGGCGTCGCACGAGGCGTTGGTTGAGGATCAGCTCGACCGCAGAAACCGCGGTGTAGGCGTCCCGGCACATCAACCGGAGTCGTTCCAGAACCCCGCGGCAAGAACCGGCATGCAAAGTGGACAACACCAAGTGGCCCGTCAGTGCCGCCCGCACGACGATCTGGGCGGTTTCCTCGTCACGGATTTCGCCCACCACCAAAACCTCCGGGTCCTGCCGCAACAAGTGACGGGCGGCCCGGGCAAAGTCAAGCCCCAGGGCCTCTTGAATCTCCGTTTGGGTGACCCCGGGAAGGATCTGTTCGACCGGATCCTCGATGGTGATGATGTGTCGGTTGCCCGTGCGTACCAGGTGCTGCAGACAGGCGTAGATGGTCGTGGTTTTCCCGCTGCCGGCGGGGCCGGTCAACAGTAGCAGCCCGGCCGGGCGTTGGAGGAAGTGTTCCAGTTCCTTGCGCGCAGCCTCGGGAAAGCCCAGGCCCTGCAGGTCAGGCAGGGTGGCTTTCCGGAACAGACGCAGCACGATCCGCTCGCCCGTAACGGTGGGATAGGTGGAGACACGAATGTCGTGCGCCGTGCCCACCTCGGAGTGATCGATTCGCCCATCCTGCGGCAGGGCCGTCTGCCACGTTTTCAAGCGCGCCAGATATTTGATGCGACCGCTCAGCCGTTCTGCCAGGGCCCCGGGCAGGTCCGTCACCGGCGTCAACACTCCGTCCAGGCGGAAAAAGACCCGGACGCAGTTCTCTGCGGGTTGGAAATGGATGTCGCTGGCACCGGACTGTTCCGCCCATTGGACCAGCCGCTCCAGTAGCGCAGGTGCGTCCGTATCCGGCTCCAGTGACCCCGGACCGGGCACCGGACGGACGGGGCTGGATTTGTCCGTTTGGCTCATGCCACTCCTTGCCGGCCCTGGTCGCCGGCCACGCCTCCCCGAGACGGTCCCGTCCGGGGCTCCAATCCGCGGCATGCCCTCCCGCAGGACAGACACCTACTGCCTGACCTGCAGTTGCGACACCACCTCGCGCACGCGAGCGTCGGCCTCCATGGCCAGCAGAACCGCGCGCCCGATATCTTCCGCAGAATCCACCGTACCCGACAGGGTCACGCGGCCGCCCTCGCACTGGACGGAGATGCGCAGGGCCGAAAGCCGGGGGTCGGCCACGTACTTGGCCTTGATGGCGGCCACGATCCGGGCGTCCGTGGCGGCGTCAGCCACCTGGTGGCCCAGGTCCCGCGCCGCCCGACGCACCACCTGCCCGCGTCGGGCCAGTTCCTCCTGAATGTTGGTCGCCGTCAAATGCAGGAGCTGGAGCTTTTCCTGCACCACGTCGCGCAATCCCAGCCCCGTGGCGGCCAGGTCTTCGCGCCACTGTTCCCACCGGGCCGGCTCCGGTGGGGCCAGCAACCACCAGGTCACCCCGGCCCCGACCAGCGCACCCAGAATCAGGCCGTAGAGGAAACGGAACATGTGACCGAGGGCGAATCGGTACCTGCAGAGCCCTGCGCGGGCTCGGGATCGACCCACTTGCCGTGTTCCCGGATGAGGTCGATCAGTCGGTCCACGGCTTCTTCCTCCGGAATGTTGAATTTGACGGGTTTTTTGCCCACGTACAGGTTGACCTTGCCGGGCGCGCCGCCCACATAACCGAAGTCGGCATCGGCCATTTCTCCGGGCCCGTTGACGATGCACCCCATCACGGCGATTCTGACCCCCTTGAGGTGCGACGTGCGCGCCTTGATGCGCGCGGTGACGGTCTGGAGATTGAACAACGTGCGCCCACAGGACGGACACGCCACGTACTCGGTTTTGAAGGTGCGACAGCCCGCGGCCTGCAGGATGTTGTAACCGAGGCGCAGGGCGGCCTCGGGATGGGCTTCGTTGCGCACGAGGATGGCGTCGCCGATCCCGTCGGCCAGCAGCCCACCCAACACAATGGAGCTGCGCAGCAGGGCGGTTTGGGCGTCCAACGGCGGCTGCGGCACCTGCAGTGTGTCCTTGAGGAGGATGGGGTTGCGCCGCCCCATGCGGTTCAATCGCCACGCCAACAGGCGGAAGGCCGCCAGCGCCGGCAGTTCCGGCAAATCTTTGACCGTGACCAGGAGGGCATCGGTCGGCACCTCGAACGGCTCCCGCGGGTCCACTTCGAGGATTCGGAGGTCCTCGTACACGGCTTCGGGTCGCACGTCGGCCCGCGGGGAGATGCGAGATTGCAAGGTCATCCAGGCTGCGCGCGGCACCACCACGCGAATGGTTTGGTCGCCGCCGCACCGGATCCCGGGGGCCAGTTCGACCTCGACCGTGGGCCGCCGCTGGTACTGGTAGGGATCGAACGGAAACTCGTCCGTGGGCACCTGCAGGTCCGGACGCGTCAATGCCGGCACGCACTCCAGGAGGGCACGGCATACGGGGATTTCATGCACGGAGTCCTCGGTCAACGAGACCCGGATGGTGTCGCCCAGACCATCGCAGAGCAGCGCGCCGATTCCGATGGCGCTCTTGATGCGCCCGTCCTCGCCTTCGCCCGCCTCGGTGACCCCCAGGTGGAGCGGGTAATTCCAGTCGTCGCCCTCGGCGGCCAGCCGCGCGACCAGCAATCGATAGCACTGGATGGCCACCTTGGGGTTGGAGGCCTTCATGGAGAACTTGAAATTGTGGAAATCATGCTTGCGGCAGATGCGGGCGAACTCCAGGGCGCTCTCCACCATGCCCAGCGGCGTGTCTCCGTAACGGTTGAGGATGCGATCGGACAACGATCCGTGGTTGGTGCCGATGCGCAGGGCGCGGCCGAGCCGTTTGCATTCCAAAACGAGGGGCGTGAATTTCTCCTCGACCCGGGCCAGTTCGGCGGCGTATTGCGCGTCGGTGTACTCCTTGACCACGAACTTCTTGGAATCGGCGTAGTTGCCGGGGTTGACGCGGACGACCTCGACCCATTTGACCGCCTCCATCGCGGCTTCGGGTTTGAAGTGGATGTCGGCGACGATGGGGACCTTGCAGCCGCGCGCGCGCAGCTCGGCCACGATGTTGCGCAGGTTGGCCGCGTCTCGCACCGTGGGCGCCGTGATCCGCACCACCTGGCAGCCTGCCTCCACCAAGGCCAGCGTTTCGCGCACACACGCCTCGGTGTCCATGGTGTCCGCCGTGATCATGGACTGCACCACCACGGGGTGGTCCCCGCCCAGGACCACGCCACCGTCCCGCGGGTCGCCGAGAAAGATCTCGCGGCTGCGCCGCCGCTGATACCGGTAGGGGGAGGGACAGTAGCTCATGGCGCGATCGATTCCGAAGCCGGGGGTTCCGGCGTCGTCTGTTCGATTTGATGCCGTGCCTTGAACCAGGCACTGAACAACGGGATTCGCTTCAGATCGAAGAAGGTGACGTAGAGCATGAAAGAGATCAGCAATAGGGCGAAAGCAGTGGTGGTGGTTTCGACCACCCGCACGCTCAGCGGCCGGCGCCGGATCTTTTCCACCAGGGCCATCAGAATGTGGCCGCCGTCCAGCACCGGAATCGGCAGCAGATTCAAAATGGCCAGGTTCACGTTCAACAGCACCAGGAAGCTGAGGGCCAGCCGGTAATCCGTGTTCACCCAGCCGGCCAACATGGCCAGGATCCCCACCGGGCCGCTGAGGTCCTTGGCCCCCACGCCGGTTTGTTTCGAGTAAATCAGCGCGGCCAGGGTCTTGAAGGTCTTGTCCACCACGTCGCTCACCTGCTCCCATGGGGTCGGTCCGGGTCGTTGCACCACGTACACCTGGGTGGAGCTGCTGCCGATGCTCACGCCAATGCGGCCCTGGCCGGTGACGGGATCCTTGCGGGGTTGGACCGTGAGGGTGAGTTTTTGGCCCTTACGTTCCACCCGGATCTCGCTGGGCTGATCCGGGCGTTTCCGGATCAATTCGATCAACTGCTCCCGGCTGACCACCGGCACCCCGGCGAAGGCCACGATCCGGTCCCCGGCCTGCAGGCCCGCCTCGGCGGCGGCGCCGTCCGGGAACACTTCGATGACTTCCGGATGATCGCGGGGCTCCAGTCGCAGCAGCTTCAGTCCGAACGTTTCGTTGACCACCGCTGTGAGGTGATTGGTGAAAAAGACGCCGTTGCGTTCCGTGACCACCGGAACCACGTTCGTCCGCGCCAGCGCGGTCGCCAGATTGATGTCCTGCCAGGAGCGGATCTTCTGCCCGTTGACCAACACCACACGGTCTCCCGGTTGAATGCCCAGCCGGGCCTCCTCCGAATCCGGCTCCACGTAACCGACGATGGGGGGGTTCACCGGGACCGGCAGGCCCACGATCCAGATCACCGTGGCCAACCCAAAGGCGAACAGGATGTTCATCATGGGCCCGGCTGCGGCCACGAGGATTTTCGACGCCGGCGAGGCCGGAGGCAGCGGTTGCCCGTCCTCGGTTTGACCCTCCAAAAAGGCCGCGGTAGTCATCTGCGGCAGCTTCACATAGCCCCCGGCCGGGATCAGGCGCCACGCATACTCCACACCGTCCCGGGTCCAGCCGAACAACTTCGGGCCAAAGCCGATGGAAAAGCCCTCGACCTTCAAGCCGCGCCGCCGGGCCATCCAGAAGTGCCCAAACTCATGCACGAACACCGCTGCGCCGAACAGGACCACGACCGCAGCGGCGATATAGAGAATGTTCCAAAAACTCATCGTATCGGGCGGTGGCTACCACGCACCGCGCGACAATCTATCGGCATTTGGAGGGTCTGACAACCAGCCTCCGGTTACGCAACGGCACAAAGTCCTCCTGCCTGAACCCCCGGGTTCCGAGGTTGTACCCGTTGCCCCGGTCTTCGGGCCTGACCATCCATGCCGGCTCCAAGTCGAGACCTCCGGGGCGGAGCCGCTGCCCTCCGGGCCAGGACCGGCGGACCCTGTTCTTCCGCGCACCGGCCCCGGCTCGCAGAAGACGGTTCCGCAAGCGCAGGAGCTCGTCGACGCCCCGTGCTTGCGCCCGGGCGGGCGGACGTTGACACTGCGCCTCATGGATTGGCCGCCGGACTATCACATGCACACGCCCTTGTGCCGACACGCCACAGGCACGCCCGTGGCCTATGCCCGGCAGGCCCGGGCACGAGGGCTGCGGGAGATCGGCTTTGCCGATCATGCCCCCATGCCCCGCGATGACTTCGATGACTGGCGCATGCGGCAGGCCGACTTGGATGTGTACCTCCGCGATGTCGAGGCCGCCCGACAAGCCGTCCCGGAGGTGGTCATCCGCATTGGCCTGGAGGTCGATTACCTCCCGGGCATGGAAGAATGGATCCGGGACCTGATGCGGCGACATCCTTGGGATTATCTCATCGGCTCGGTGCATTACGTCACCGACGACTGGGCAGTGGACAACCCGCACCAGCAGGCGCGCTGGAACACCGCCGAACCGGTGCAAGTGTGGCAGGCCTACCTGGAGCGTCTGATTGCCGCCGCCGGCAGCGGTCTGTTCGACGTACTCGGTCATGTGGACCTGCCCAAGAAGTTCGGTCATGCACCGCCCCCGGAGTGTGCGCCGCTTTGGGACACCCTTTTCACCACTGCTCGACGCACGGGATGCGCCATCGAGATCAACACCGCGGGCCTGCGCAAGGCCTGCCGCGAGATGTACCCTTCGCTGCCCATCCTCCGGGCTGCCTGTCGCGCGGGCGTCCCCATTGTCTTCGGCTCGGATGCCCATGCCCCGGAGGAAGTGGCCGCCGACTGGTCTGCGGCGCTGGCCCTGGCCCGGGCTGCAGGGTACCGGCAGTACGTACGTTTGGCGGGCCGCCGGGCTGAGCCGAGGGATTTGCCGGCGGATTCCGCGGAACCGGCCGGGTTCCAAGGGGCCTAGCTTTGTGCAGAAGCCGAGGTGTTCAACGCGGAGGCCACGGCCGCCAGCAATGCATCATGATCCACCGGTTTTTGGAAATAGGCCACCGCTCCCACGCGCTGCGTGGCTTCGCGGTGCCTGGCCGGGTCGTCGGCGGAGATGATGATCACGGGCTTGCGCCAGTCCTGATAGAGTCGCTCCAACCACTGCACCAGGGTGAACCCGCTCCATTCGGGTCCCTCGATCGGCGAGCCGGGCAGATGAATGTCCACGATCAAGAGGTCCGGCGTTTCGGTGCGGACGCTGCGCAGGGCCGATTCGGCATTGGTGGCGCTGAGAACGGTGTACCCCTGCTTTTCCAACTTGATCCCGAGGGCTTTGACCACCACCGGATCGTCGTCCAGGATCAAAATCTTTTTGCCCTTCATAGTGCGAGCCCACGTGCGCCGTCCGCCCACCCGTGCTATACCCCATCGCCGCCGGGTCCGCAACGGACTTTTCACAGCGTCGCAGATGTCCGAAGGGGGCTGCCCCCGCGGCCCGCGCCGGAAAAAAGCTCATGAACACGTCCGCTCCGGCTCCGCCACCGTCCCGTGCCGAGCGCGTTCGGGCGCTGTTTGATGCGATCGCCCGACGCTATGACCTGATCAACGACCTGCAAAGTGCGGGCCTGCACCGCCTGTGGAAACGCACCATGGTGCGGTGGGCGGCCGTGGGCCCCGGACAGCGGGCCCTCGATGTCTGTTGTGGCACGGGCGACGTGGCATGGCGACTGGCCGCCACCGGAGCCGAAGTCGTGGCCCTGGACTTCAGTGCGGCGATGCTGGAGATTGCCCGTCGTCGTGCGGCACGCCGCGGCGCCCGGGCGGCCCGCATCCAATTCGTTCACGGGGATGCATTGAATCTGCCCTTTGCCGACAACAGCTTTGACGCCGTAACCATCGCCTACGGGTTGCGGAACCTGGCCGACTGGCAGGAGGGACTGCGCCAAATGCTGCGCGTCTGCCGGCCGGGGGGACGACTGGTGATCCTGGATTTTGGCAAACCCGCGCATCCGTGGTGGCGCAAGATCTACTTCGGCTACCTCCGCTTCGTGGTCCCGCTGTGGGGACAGTGGCTGGCCGGGGACCGCGCCGCTTACGCCTACATTTTGGAATCGCTGGAGTCGTATCCGGCCCAGCTTGGCGTCTTGCAGGCCCTCCAGGAGCTGGGTTGTCAGCCGCTGGAAATGCGCAACCTCCTGGGCGGCGCCATGAGCCTGCACCGGGCGATCAAGCCCTGTTGACCCCGGGGCCCGCGGCCGCTCCGGCCCGCGCCTCTGCTTCCGATCCGGCAAACGCGCGCCGCGCCATGTTCTCCAGGGTCTCGATCCAGCGTGGATGCTCGTTCAGGCACGGAATCTGAACAAACTCCCGGCCCCCTGACTGCAAAAACGTCTCTCGCCCGCGCATGCCGATCTCCTCCAGCGTTTCCAGACAATCCGACACGAATGCCGGACAAATGACCACGAGTTTCCCCACGCCGGCCCGTCCCAGGCGGGTCATCTCTTCGTCCGTGTAAGGACGCAGCCAGGGATCGCGCCCCAGACGAGACTGGAAAGCCACCGACCAGTGTCCCTCCGGCACGCCGGCCGCTTGCACAAAGGCTTTCACCGTCCGGAAACATTGGTGCCGGTAGCAGGTTGCATGGGCCGGGCTGGGGACGTTGCAACAGTCCGGAACCTGCAAACAGTGACGACCGGTCGGATCGCTCTTGCGGATCTGGCGTTCCGGCACGCCATGGAAACTGAACAGCAGATGATCGTACCCCTGATCCAGGTACGGGCGCGCACTTTCCACCAGCGCGGCAATGTAATCCGGCGCATCCGGATACGGCGGCTCCACCGTCAACCGCATGCGGGGTGCCCGCCGGCGCATCACCTCCTGCACCTTCACCACCGCGGTTTCGTAGCTGGACATGGCATAGTGCGGGAACAGCGGGATGAGATGGACCCACTCGATGCCCCGGGCCAACAGCCGGTCCACGGCGCTTTCCACGGAGGGGTTCTGATAGCGCATCGCCAGCTCCACGGGCAAACCCAGCCGTTCCTGCAACTTCCGCTGCACATTCCGGCTGATCACGATCAAGGGCGATCCTTCCGGGGTCCAGATGGTCTGGTACGCATGGGCCGACTGTTTCGGCCGCCGGATCAGAATCATTCCCACGATCCACCGGCGCAGCAGCCACGGCACATCCATCACCCGGGGATCCATGAGAAACTCGTCCAGATACCGACGCACATCCGGCACCGAAGGAGAGTCCGGGGACCCCAAATTCATCAGCAGTACGGCTCGTTTCATGCGACAACGGGGACAAGGTTCCGGCAAAACTGGCGGATCCGTTCGGCCGCGTTGAGACCGGAAAGGATCGAGTCGCCCAGCGAGATGCCGTCGCGATAGTGACCCGCGAAGAACAGACCCGGGTGTTCCAGCTCCAGGCGCGTCATTTCCGCCCGATAGCGACCATAACCGAGGTTGTACTGCGGGATGGCCCGGGGCCAGTAGTAATGGTGACAAAACACGGGCCGACCGCGCACACCCAGCAACACCGCCAGATCCTGACAGGTCATTTCGTACAACTCCTCGGCGGGCCGACCCGCCAGCTCCGGCTGCCGTTCCCCGCCCACATAACTGGTCAGCGTGACATGTCCGGCCGGGGCCCGATTCGGAAACAGGGACGACGAAAAGATCGTGCCGAGAATGCGGAACCCCTCCACCCGCGGGATCAACATGCCGAATCCCTCGCAGGGATGGGCCACGTCCTCCCGTCGGAACCCCAGCACCACGCTGGCCACCGGCGGATACCGAATCTCCCCGAGGAACGTCAGACGGTCTGCCCGCTCGGTGTCCAACTGGATTTCCGCCAGTTTGAATGCCGGCGCGGCCAGCAGCACCGCGTCGTGTTCTTCGACCCTTTCGCCTTCGGCGGTCCGCACCGTGACCTGCCAGCGGTGTCCCGCGCGCCGGAGCCGCGTCACCGTGCATTGCAAACGCACCGCGGGCCCCAGGCGTTCGCGCAATGTGTCCGGCAGAACCTGCAGGCCCTCGTCGAAGGAAAACTTGGGGGCGCGGTCCTTGGCGACTTCGCCTCTGCGTTTGCGGGCCCGTGCTCCCAGGATCTGGCCCCGAATGAGGGATCCATATTCGCGTTCCAGGGCTGCCAGTTTCGGAAAGGCCTGTTGCACGGACAATCGCTCCGGATCGCCCGCGTAAATGCCGGCCACCAGTGCGTCAATGGCGTGATCGAGGAACTCCTGGTTCAGCCGCCGGCGCACGAAATCGGCGATGCTCTCCTCTTGATCGTCGCGGCGCGCGGGTACGAACGGCTCGCGCAACACGGCCCACTTGGCCCGCCAGCTGAAAAGCCGCGTGGTGAAAAACCCCAGCGGCGAGCTCGGGAGTGCCACGGGCCTCCGGTCCCGCACGATGTAGCGGGCCTTCGCCCGCCGATCCGGATCCAGCCGCCGCGCCGCCAGGCCGGCATCCCGCACCAATTGGGTGATCCGGGGCGAGGTTTCCAAAATCGTGTTCGGACCGAACTCCGCCAGGAATCCATTGACACGCACGGAGCGAATGGCGCCTCCGACGCGGTCCGTCGCCTCGTACACCGTCACGGGCACGCCGTGCCGTTGCAGCTCGAAAGCCGCGGTCAAACCCGTAATCCCCGCACCCACGACGGCAACCGACGGGCGGTTCCCCAAGCTGGTTTGAGCTGCGTTCATGCCCCGAAATTGCGTGCCCAACAGTAGTGGAAAACGGCCGTTTCGCCAAACCGGTTTCGTGCCTGCAGTACGCCCGGCACGCGCTTTGCCTTCATGCGTGGGCGGCACGATCCGCTTTTTCGGGATCCTCCGGTGCCCGACGAACGGTGAGCCCGAGCTTTGCGGCGATTGCCCGCGCCGTGCGTCCGGGAAGGCTTCGAGAAGATCTCGCTTAAAAGTCGGGGTGGATTTGTGGGACCCCTGCGCGCGCTTTCGCAAGGGGCCGTGTCTGCAACTGCCTTCGTTCAGCGTCCGGCGGGTGCCGTGACCCCGGGGCAACGACCTTGTTTTCGAAGGTTCAAGAGATTGGGTGAAGGTCGTTTCGGATGCACGCGAAAGTTCAGTGAGGGAGAAGAGTCAGCCGCGCTGGTGGCGTCGGTCGCGGTCGGCGTTGCGAGAGCCACCGATGTGTCGGCGGGCGGTTGAAAAGCGAAGCAGCAGCCGCGGGCGACGTGTTGTCGGCGGAGCTGGTGAGAGCCGGCGCGCATTACGGCAGAGGGGCGGCCAGGTCACATGATCGCCGCAGGTTGGCCGGGGGCCTTTGGGACGCCGACGCCCGGCATGCAGGAGGTGTTGGAGCGGTTCTTGGCGCCGGGGCTCGTGGCCTTGAGAGTTGCGATCGAGGGTCGCGAGGTGCGCACGCAGTTCCGGAGGGAATAGGGTTTGACTTGAGACCGGCCCCGGCAATAATCGCCCTCGCACGGGTAAGCTGACGCGTTTATGGCCAAACTTGTTGTCCTCTCAGAGGGATTCGCCGGTCGTACCCACGAGCTGAAGGGTGACAAAATCACCATCGGCCGCCTGGAGGACAACACCTTTCAAATTCCGGAGCCGTCCGTCTCGAGCCACCACTGCGAGATCTACATCCGCGGACAGGACATTGTGGTCCGCGATTTGCAGTCCACCAACGGCACCTTCATCAATGGCGAACCCGTCACGGAGGCGGTTTTGAAACCGGGCCAAATCCTGCGGCTGGGCGCAGTCGAACTCCGTTTGGAGGAGGATACTGCACCTACGGCGGTGACTGCTCCAGCGGCGAGCACGACCGCCCCTGCGGCCCCGGCGCCCAGTCCGGCGCCCACCTCTGCTCCGGGCGCCCCTCCGGCGCCGGGGGCGCCGCCGAAAAAGCCCCTGGGACAAACCTCCCCCATCCCGCGCGGCGTCAGTCTCAGCGAATTGGAAAGCGGCGCGCGCCCGGCGGACCTCAAAAAGACCGGGTTCGCCAAGAAGGAGGACAAAACCGGCCTTCTTTTTTGGGCGGTCTTTGCGGTGGTCGGCCTGATCATCATTGGCCTGCTGGTTTGGGGGTATTTGACCATCCGGTAACGTTGGCGGGTCCATACCCCGGTTCGAGCACCGCGGGTTGGGCACCCTTTGTCCCTCCGCCCTTGGGAGGGCCTCGCTTCGAAGTGCGCATGGCAGCCGTTCTTGCCGAAGCCGGATTTGGTTTCCCTTGCAACCTGGCGCGGTCCGGCGCGTCAGTCCGAGCGCAAGCGACTTGGATAGGGGGATGCACTCGGGGAGTTCCTGCGCTGCGACGGCCGCGCCGCACCGCCTTTGTCGGGACAACCTCCGTAGCCAGTGCCTGCTCGAGGGGCAGGAGTTGGAAAAGCTCCAGAACCGACCGTCGCGCCGCCTGCGGAGCTCAGCCCTCCCGGAGCCACCGTGCGACTTGCGGCGCGGCATAGGTGATCACCAGGTCCGCGCCTGCACGTCGGATGGCCAAGAGTGTTTCCAGGGTGACGGCTCGTTCGTCGATCCAACCCTGAGCCGCGGCGGCCTTGATCATCGAGTACTCCGCGCTCACCGCATAAGCGACGGTCGGAAGCCCGAAGGTCGTTTTTACCTGGTGCAGGATGTCGAGGTAGGCCAGCGCGGGCTTGACCATGACCAGGTCGGCTCCCTCCGCCACATCCAGGGCGACCTCGCGCAGCGCCTCGCGCGCGTTGGCCGGGTCCATTTGGTAACTGCGGCGGTCCCCAAACTTTGGGGCGGATTCGGCTGCCTCCCGAAACGGCCCGTAAAAGGCCGACGCGAACTTGGCCGCATAGGAGAGAATGGGCATTTCCTCGAATCCCTCGCGGTCCAGCGCCGCGCGAATGGCGGCCACGCGCCCGTCCATCATGTCGCTCGGGGCCACCATGTCCGCTCCGGCCTCGGCATGGCTGACGGCCGTGCGCGCCAACAGCGTCAGGGTGGGATCATTGGCGATCCGAACCCTGCCCCTGCGTTGCTCCACCACACCGCAATGCCCGTGCGACATGTACTCGCACAAGCAAACGTCCGTGATCACGATCAAATCGGGAAACTCCCGTTTCAGCGCGCGAATGGCCTGCTGGACCACTCCCTTGGGGGCATATGCGCCGCTGGCCTTTTCATCTTTGCGATCCGGAATGCCGAACAACAGCACGGCGGACACGCCAGCCGACACGGCTTGATCCACCTCCCGGACTACCTCGTCCACCGACAACTGATACACCCCGGGCATGGAAGAGACCGGACGGCGTTCCTTGCGGCCCGGGCGAACAAACAGCGGCCAGATCAGTTGCCAGGGTTGCAAGCCGGTCTCCGCCACCAGACGACGCAGCGCGGGTGTCTGTCGCAACCGGCGCATGCGCCGAGCCGGGAACTGTCCCAGGAAGGTGCTCACATCCATGACCTCATTCTAGGTGCCCATCGAGGGTGGCAAAGTGGAAATTCCGCGAGTTAACGCCCGCAGTGGCGCGGCCCCCGAATCCCGGCACGGTTCGGCGGGCCGCACAACTCCCCCTGACGGACGCCGGGCTCGAAACCGGAAACGAAGCGAGCAGGACCGTGTCGCATGGATTTCAGGGCCGCCCGGGCTGCTGCAGCTTGGCGAGGTCCATACGCACACCGGGGCACGCATCCAAGGGCTCCCCTGACCCCCTGCGGCGTACCGTGAACCTTTGGGCGGGTCGGGTTTTTGCCAAAGGGGCCCTGGACGCTGGCTGGAGAATGGCGAACGCACCGGACACGGTCACGCCACCGCTGCGCCGCCAAAACAATCTTCGACAAACGCCCGGCCCGGCTGTGGCGGTGCGAGCCATCGACCCCCGGTGGAATCGGCACCTGCGGTGGCGGCAACCGTTGCCTCAGCAAAAACTGGCGCACCCGCCAGGAGTCGAACCTGGAACCTTCTGATCCGTAGTCAGATGCTCTATCCAATTGAGCTACGGGTGCGCCCTCGAGTGTATTCCACCTTACGACGGTTCCGATGACCTCGCAAGCCTCAACTCCGGCCCACCACTTGCCTCCAACTCACCCGGCTCCCGGCGAGTTGAAGGTCGGCTCGGAATCGCTGCGTCCCCCGCGCGTGCCGCGAGGGATCCTGACGGCCGCCGTGAGCCGCCGGAGCCCCCGGGCTCAAGGAGTCAAAAAAAAGATGGTGCGCGCTGCAGGATTTGAACCTGCGACCCCCAGTGTGTGATACTGATGCTCTACCGCTGAGCTAAGCGCGCAACCCTCCTCACCCTATCGCAGCTCGCCCGGAATTCAAGTCTTTCCTCGAGGCCGACCTCGAAGGGACCATCCAGGATCTTCTCCCGCAACCGGACGCAAGGTCCCCCCAATGTGCCCACGAAACTGGTTCGGGTTGCATTCGTCGCTGAGCCCAAACCCATGCATGCCGCCGCAAGGAGTGGGCTGCGCCCGCCGATGCCCCGCCAGCCACCGAATGAAAACGGCCAAGTTCGGGGCAGAACCGAGCCCGGCCAGGGCCGCTCCCCCGTGGACTGATCCAAGCTTCGAACCACCACGGTCGGGCATGGGCAAGACCCGGCGGAAAGAGAGCAGCACCAAAAGCTGGGAAGCCCATCGAGGAGGGTGAACTCTCGCCTTCGGCTGCCGTGACGCATTCGGACCCTTGCGAAGAGCGTCCCTTGCTTGAAGAGCACGACCGTCTGGGACGCTGTTCCTGCAGGTCGTTTTGAATGGACAAGCTGAGGCGGGGTGCCCTGGGGCTGCGACGGGTTCCTGGCCGAATGGAGCAACCGGGCGCCTTCGTGACGACGCGGCCCGCCCAGGGTGTGGATTCTCCGGTGGCCGGGTCTTGGAAGGGGCCCTTTCTCCCCGGGCTGATGGGATCGGCTCCCAGTGGAGAGGGCGGAAGCAGAAGTCCGCTTGCGCGGTTTCCGGAGAACCTTCCGGCAGGATGGTGGGTTGCGCCCCAGCTTAGCGGATTCTGTGCCAAAGGCGGTGAAGTTTCTGCACACATCGCTTGACACCCCAGCGGTTGGGGTGCTAAGTGGAGGAAGCCGCTACGGGCTGTAGCGGCCGCTTATGCGCTGTCCCAAGTGCGGATGTCTCGAGGACCGCGTGGTGGATTCCCGCACCTCACGCGAAGGGGCGACCATTCGGAGACGGCGCGAGTGCGCCCGTTGCGGACACCGGTTCACCACGTACGAACACATCGAACACGAGAACCTGGTGGTGTTGAAGCGGGACGGGCGGCGCGAACCCTTTTCGCGGGAAAAGCTGGCGGCGGGCATCGCCAAGGCCTGCCAAAAACGCCCCGTCAGTACCGAGGCGGTCGAGGCCCTGATCGAGCGGGTGATGCAGGCCCTGCAAGAACGATACGACCGGGAGGTGCCGGCCGAGGTCATTGGTCAACTGGCGATGGAGGAACTCCGACGCCTCGACCAGGTTGCCTACGTGCGGTTTGCCAGCGTGTACCGCCGGTTTCAGGAGGCAACCGATTTTGTTCAGGAGGTACGCCGCTTGGAGGGGACGTCATGATTCTGTTGGCCACGGATTATCTGCTGTTCGAACTGTCGAGCGGGGAACGGATCCCCTATTCGGCGGAACGGATCACTGCGCTGTTGGCCGGGCAGGGCTGCCAACGGGTGGATCACGAGTACCTGGAGCAAATGGTCAAGGCCGTGTTCCACTATTTTCGCCACGAGCAGGCGCGCGACACGGTCACGCCGGAGGAATTCAGTCAGGCGCTGGAACAGGTGATCCGGGAGTATCTGGAGCGGCCGGCCGGCGCCTCGCCAGAGGTTCCCGCCGACCGGGTCCCGTCGGCCGATCTGCGGTTGTTGGCAGAGGCGGCCGGGCGGACTGAATTGTTGTTCTTTCCCGAGCTGCGTCGGGCGGTTCGAATGCAGTTGCAGCGTTCGCCGGGCCGGGTGGAGTTTCACGGCCTGCGCGCCTGCGTGAAACGCCTGGCCGGGGCGCGCCGTTGGTGTCCGCGATGCGAGGCGTTGCGCGACCGCATCGTGGACTATTTACGGGCCTGCTTGCGCGAGGCGGCCCCGGGAGAGTGCCTGTTGGTGGTGGACTGACCCTGAACACGCCCATGGCGCCGGCGTGGCCGGCCGGTGCGAGGGGCCTGGAACACAAAAGGAAAAGCCGCACGAGAACACCATGAGCAAGACCATCTTTCAAAAAATCGCGGACGGCGAATTGCCGGCGCAAATCGTGTATCAGGACGAGCACGTGGTGGCGTTTCGCGACATCAATCCGCAGGCGCCGACCCATGTACTGATCGTGCCCCGCAAACCGATTCGGAACCTGGCTTCGGTGACCCCGGAGGACGCCCCGTTGCTGGGGCACCTGATGGTCAAAGCGGCCGAGGTGGCCCGGCAGTTGGGATTGGCCGAAAGCGGCTGGCGCATGGTGTTCAACAGCGGCCCGAACGCGGGCGAGGCGGTGCCGCATCTGCACGGGCACATCCTCGGAGGACGCAAAATGGGCTGGCCGCCGGGTTGAGGCCACCCCCTGAGATGGGCGCGGAGGACTCCGGGCGCCGTCGGTTCATCCCGGTGGGGACACCCGCAGGAGCATCACGCCCCGGCGCGGCACCCGGGCAGAGAAGCCCCCGGGAAAGCGGCCGAGATCCTGATGCCGCCACACGTCCCGCACGACGGGGGCGCGGGTCCGCAGCCGGACGAGTTGTCGGGCCCCGGGTTCTCCCGCGCCGGGACGTTGCACAAGCCGCAATTCCGGAATCTCCGTCCACTGCACGGCAACGGTCGCCGCGCATTCTCCCGCATTGCAGAGTCCCACGGCCACGTCTCCGTTCTGCAGGGGCTTCGCCAGGACGAAGGTGGCTTCGTCCTGGCGAACGAGGCGGGCACAGAGCCCCAGCGGATCCTGGTTGATGTCGATGACCTCGGGATTTGCCAGCACGTTGAGGGTGAACACGTCCAGCCGCGTCAGGTCTCCGCTGTAAAAGAGCGGGGCAGCCATCAGCGCCCACAGGGACAGAAACGCGTACTGCTCGGTCGGCGTCAGGGGGCACGGCCGGGGCGGCCCGGCCGAACGTGCATCCCCGATCCAGCCGATCTGAATGTAATCGGGATCGTTCCACGCGCCGGGTCTCTGGTGCTCGCGCAGAGCAATGTTCCGGAGGGCCACTTCGAACAATTGATCCAGCTCGAACCCCAGGTCGCCTCCGGTCCGCCAGGCATGACCGCCGACCTCCGCACCCCATTTCCACACCTCGCCCATGCCGTACTGACAGAGATTGAAGACAATGTCGCGCGGCTGTTCTCGGAGCAGCCGGCCCATTTGACGATAGGGTTGTTGCAGCTTCTCCAGTTCCGGGCCGGGATTCGTGCGGGCGACCTCGCTGTAACTGCACCAGTCGTACTTCAGGAAGTCGAAGCCCCACTCGGCCAATTGTCGGGCGTCCCGGGCCTCGAAGCCAAAACTGCCGGCGAAGCCCGTGCATGTGCGGGGGCCGGGCGAGGCGTAGATCCCCGCTTTCAGCCCGCGGGCGTGGATGAAGTCGGTCAAGGCGCGCATGTCGGGGAAGTGAGCATTGGGCAGGATCCGGCCCGCCGGACCCCGCAAAGGCCCCACGCGGAGGGGATCGCCGTGCTGCTCGGCGTTCATCCAGCAGTCGTCCAGATTCACATACTGATACCCCACATCGGCCAGACCGCTCCGGACCAGGATCTCTGCGGCTTCGCGGACGATGGAGTCGGTGATGCGGTCATAGTGGGCATACCAGGGGTTCCAGCCCATCGGCGGGGTCAGCGCCAGCCGATCGCCCAGGATGAGCCGGAAGGAGCGCCAGGCAACGCCGTGACGGTTCCGGACCTCGAAGGTCAGGTCGTAAGTCCCGGCGCCCGCCGGCGTCGTACCGCTCACGATTCCGGTACGCGGGTCCACGTGCAAACCGCGCGGCAACCCGTAAACCCGGAAGTGCAGGGGGCGCTCGCCCTGCACCGGGATCCGGTACAAAAACGGCCGAGCCGGCCGGGCTCCGTACACGGTTGGGCCGCAAATCCGAGGTGCCGGTCCCGGCGGCGGCGTCAGCAGGTAGGGCTTCTCTTCCGGCACCGGCTCGGGTCGCGGTGGAGACCCGCGCACTTCGAACCGCGCCTCCGCCCAGTTCGCATGATCGTAACTGATGCCATCGCCGCCGTCCGTCACCCGCAATAGCAACACCCGGACGCCGCGCAGATCCACGTTCACTTCTCGGGCGGCGTCTCCCGGTCGCATCACCCCCGAGCGAAACAGCCAGCGATCGTCGCCCAGGATCTGGAACTCGACCGAACCGGGTCCCTGCGCATGATCGTCCACTCCCACCCACGCCCGAAACCGATCCACCTGCCCATCCAGGTGAAGCCGAAACCGGCTCTGTGCATGAGTGCCCACGCCTCGCTCGAACGTCCGACCTGCAATCTGCAAGGGCCGCTCACGTATGGAACGATTGATTTGGGGCGTGCCCCATCCCTGCCGCAAAGTCGAGAGATCGAGGGTGTCGAGCCAGACGGTTTCCGCAACCACCGGAATTGCCAGGGACAAACCGAGCGCAATCCATTTCGCAGTCATGAGGACTCCCGTGACGCGCCACCCACGGCCAGGTTCGGGTGCATCGTCCGTCGGGCCCAGCTTCTCACAACCCCCGGAGCCGCGGCAACGCCGGGCTGCGTCCCAGAGAGCAAGCTGTTCCGGGGAGGGTTCATCGCGCGTGCACGTATGCTCGAGTCCCTCGAGAGGCTCGCATGGAACAGGTGAGCCCCCAGCGAGTCCGACCGCGGCTGGCCGGACCCGGGTCCGCTTCGCGGTGTGCAAGTCGGCGGGACCTCGCTGCCCCACTCTGTCGGATCACGGGATGACGACGCGGGAACGGAGGCAAGCGTTGCCGTCGACCCGATGAATCTCGGACAACCCTCCGGCGACTTTGCAGGACGAGCCCGACTTGTCAGCCGATGCCTCCGTTCCCCCAGGCACGCGTGGCGCGATGTCTTCCGCATGCGACGGGTGGGCGGCTCCGCACGGAAGTCCCCTCGCCGGCGGAGCCGCTCGCCCCATGAGCCGACGCCGTGGAGGAGGCGGGAGCCGCGAAGGCCGGGCTCGTGCGGGTGTGGGACGCGAGGGTACGGGCTGTAGAGTCGCAGCATAAGGAGACCCGGGGTTGCCTTTGACGATTCAGACCGGCGCCGGACGGAAGGGTGTGCGAGGCGTTCGCATGGTCCGGCAGACCACAAAAGACCTTTCCCCGCGGGACGATTGGCGTTTTGCTGGGAACGCAAAAAGTGCGGACGAGCGGCGGCGCCGGATCGGACCCGGAAGTTGTTTGCTCGCCGCGGCCCACCGGTCATCGATTGAGAACGGCATGCAGCCTTGCTGGGACAAGCTGAAACGTCTGGCCATCGAAGAAGTGGAGGCGACACTGGAAGCCTTGCCCGCACCGCTGCGGGCGCGCGCCCGCGCCGTTCCGGTGACGCTGGAACGGCGCCCCGGCCGGGCGCTGTTGGAAGAAGGCTATGCGCCCGACACGCTCGGCATGTTCTCCGGAGCGCCCTTCGCCGAGGAAGGCCAGGTGCCGTTGCCGCCTCAAATCATTTTGTTCCTTCTGAACCTGTGGGAGTTTGCCGGCGGCGACGAAGAGGTTTACCGAGAAGAGGTCCGGACGACCTATCTCCACGAGTTGGGGCATTATCTGGGGTTGAGCGAAGAGGAACTCACGGACCGTGGCCTGGAGTAGGTCCGAGCGGCCGGAACCCCGCGCAACCGTCTTTCGAGAGGCTCATACGTTCATTCGAGACCCCTGGCATGCGAGAAACCCGTAAGGTTGCACGTGTCATGAAGTGCGCCGGCATAATGTTGGTGCCGTGGCTGGCTTGTGCCGGTCTGGAGACGGCAGGCGCGCAGCAAGCCCGGATCACGAATGAGGTGCTCGACGTGCGCTGGGTTCCAACCAGCGGGGAGTTGATTCTGGCCCGAGGCGCGCCTCCAGAGACCTTCCTTCAGATCCCACTACCGGAAAGTGCCGGCAACCCGGCGCGGCTCTACACGATCGAAGATCCCGTCTTCGGGACAGGGCAGGCCCTGGAATGGTCGATGCCGGGTCACGCAAAGTTCCAGGTCCGCCTCCATCCGGGCCTGCCGCTGGTCCTGGGGATGGCCACTTTTGGAGCCGAGGCCTTTTCGGATGGGACACTTCGGCGAATCGAGCTTTGGCAAGGGCTCCTGACGGTTGCATCGGGACGGGAACCCTGGCGGGTCCTGGGCACCGGGGGATTGGCCGAGCCGGATCGGAATCCCGGCTCGTATGTATGGCTCGCAGTGGTGCGACCCCGGTCGCGCGAAGGTCTCGTCTGTGGTTGGCTCACCCACGACCGCGCAAGTGGTGTGTGGTTTACTGACGGTGGTGGGGAGACCGTTCGCGTTCGCGCCCGGCTGGACTACGGTCGCGTGGCGCTGCGTCCCGGAGACACGGTCGTCACGGAGACCTGGGCCGTGGGCTGGTTCGAGGACGCGCGGCTGGGCCTGGAACAATGGGCGGAGGCCGTGGCACGGCAGTATCGGATTCGCCTGCCCCCGCAACCTGCCGGCTACTGCACCTGGTACTCTCGCCCCCATGGCGGCGCCTCCGACGAGGTGCACCTCCGGCAACTGGCCGAGTTCGCCGCCCGGGAGCTCGCGCCGTACGGCTTCCGCGTGGTGCAGATCGACGACAAGTGGCAGGCGGGAGTGTCCACCAACGGTCCGCGCCGCAACTTCACCACACACGACCCGCAGGGGCCCTATCCCTCCGGCATGAAAGCCGCCGCCGACGGCCTGCGCGCGGTGGGATTGATCCCGGGTCTCTGGTTCATGCCCTTTGCCGGTACCTGGTACGATCCGTTCTTCGCGTCGCATCAGGATTGGTTTGTCCGACGCGAGGATGGTCAACCCTACGAAACGGCCTGGGGAGGGACCTGTCTGGATCTGACTCACCCGGGCGCGCGGGCCCACGTGGCCGACGTCACCCGGCGCATCGTCCACGAATGGGGCTTCCGGTACCTGAAGCTTGACGGACTCTGGACCGGCACGGCCACCCGACAGCAATACATCAACAGCGGCTACAAGGAAGATCACATGGGCGACGCCGTCTTCCACGATCCTCACCGCTCCAACCTCGAAGCGTACCGGGAGGGCCTGCGCCTGGTTCGTGCCATTGCGGGTCCGGACGTTTTCCTGCTGGGTTGCAACGGCCCCCAGAACATGCGTTCCTACGGCGGCGCCATCGGACTGGTTGATGCCATGCGCGTGGGACCGGACAACGGACCGGACTGGGAGCGACTTCTCCGCGGTCCCCTCTTCAGCTCCCGGCAGTACTTCCTCCATGGACGGATCTGGTACAATGACCCGGACCCGGTGTATGTCCGAACCACGGTTCCATTGGAGCAGGCGCGACTGCTTTGCTCCTGGGTGGCCCTCAGCGGCCATCTTTGGATGAACAGCGACTGGTTACCGGAGCTGCCACCGGAACGGCTCGACATCCTCAAACGCACGCTCCCGCCACACGGACTCCGGTCCCGACCCGCCGATCTGTTCGAACGCGAACCTGCCCGGATTTGGCTTCTGAGGGACGACCGCTCTGTGCCTCCGCGCCTGGTGCTGGGCCTGTTCAACTGGACCCGTCAGCCCTGGTCCGTGGACGAACCCATTGAGTCTCTCGACCTGCGGCCCGACACGGTTTACGACGTGTTCGATTTCTGGGACCGACAACGTCTGCCGCCCCTGCAAGAACGCCTCCGAATCGAGGTCCCCGCGGCCGCCTGTCGCATCCTGGCGTTGCGGCCTCGAGCCGATCACCCCCAATTGCTCAGCACTTCCCGCCACGTTACCCAGGGGATTGTGGACGTCCTCGAAGAAACATGGGACCCTGCCACACGTACGTTGTCCGGTCGAAGCCGCGTCGTGGCTGCCGACCCGTACGAGATCCGGATGGTGCTACCCGAGCCGACGGGACGTTGGCGCGTCGCGGCCGCGGAGGCTCTCCCGGGCGATGGCTCGGCGCGGGCGCCTGCGCAAATGACGACCGAGGACGGCCTGGCCCGCGTGCTCTGGCATCCGACAGAAACCGGGATTCTTCACTGGAAGGTTCGGTTCGAGACGGGACCTTGAGCATGCAGCCCCGCCGGGCCGGCCACCGGGCACTTCGCAGGGAAGCCGGCTCATGCAAGCGGTGCACCCTGGCACCTCGCCCTCGCCCGCGTTGGCCATCTGCTGCCGGCCCGAGTGCGTTTCCGACTGCCTCCCAACCTTCGGTGCGAGCATGGCAAGACGGCCGAATGGCAAGGGGCATGGTTCGGGTGTAGCAGGGCTGACCTCCGGTGCAGGGACAACAGGCGGGGCTCCCGATCGCCGGATCGCCTGACCGCCTCGGCGGGGGTCCCTGAACCCGTGGTACGCGTTTGGTTTGCCAGCTTCACTCTCTGGACTGCTGGGGCCGCGTCCCGGTCGGCCCGGGATCAGGCCAGAGGTGTCACGGCAGTTGCGGGGTCGGCCCTTTGCTCGTCGCACCCCTGCCGACGCCCCCCGGAACGGACCAGCGCCCGGGCCGCAACAGACGGGCGTCAGCGTATCTTACGGCAGGACCAGTCGGAAGAACTGCGGATACGGCAGGGCCGGCAGGACGACTCGGTAGGTGGCGTCCTGCAAGGCGGGTGCGTTGGTGACCGGCCACCAGATCACCGGAGGCGTCAAATTGGTGGTCTGCTGGAGCACAAAGCCGGCCGGGACCGCCGACCACCGCAACTCCAGCTCTCCGGAGGCCCGTAAACGGCGGACCTCCACGCGCGGCGCAGACTGCACGGGAATCGCCTGGGAGAATTCGGAAGTGTGCCCCTGGGCATCGGTGGCGGTGGCGGTCAACCACATGCCCGTTGGGACGGACACCGGCAGGGTGACGGAAAACACGCCGCGACAATTCCCCGCCGTGGTGACCACTGCCTGCCCCAGAGGGAACATCCCCTCGCCGTGGCTCGAGGGTTCGTTGGTGGGGTGGGCGTAGAAGTACAGGGTGTAAGTCCGGCCGGCGACACTTTCGAGCCAGCCCCGCACGGCGAGCGTTGTGGCCGAGGCGACCGCCTGGGTCAACACGGGAAAGTTCTGCTGGAAATTAGCCCCACCGTCGGAGTCGCACGCATCGTTGGCCGTCACGCCGTCGTTGCCGAGGTCGATGCCCAATCCATTGGGGGCCGTGCCACCGTTGCTGAAGATGTTATTGCCCAACACAGTGACATTGGTGGAGCCGCTGCGGATGCGGATGCCGTCCCAACCGCTGCTCCGGGCCCAGCCGATGCGGTTGTAACTTTCCGGAGCGGGGCCGCCGATGAGGTGGTGGGAGCTGTTGGTGAGAAACTCCACGTTGTGATAGGTGTTGCCGAGCGGGCTCCACCCGTCGGCCTGCACGCCAATGTAGTTTCCCTGGATCACCCAGCCGCGCGTGCCGGGCCCCGTCAGGTAAAGGCCATTCCATCCGTTGCCCGAAATAACGTTGCCTTCACCGGCCGCGATGCCGCCCACATGGTTGGTGGGTGCATCATATCCCGAGATCCCGTCTCGGACATTGCCGCGGGCCAACATGCCCGTGCGATCGGTGCCAATGTAATTGCCGAGGATCCGGTTGCGGGTGGCCCACGGCCCCTGGAGATAGATGCCGCTGTCGGCATTCGCCGAAATCCAGTTGCGCGCCTCGGGAATGCCGCCTCCGATGCGGTTGTCCGGGGCGTTGGTGATGCCGATGCCGGCCACCTGATTGCCCAGGGTCGTGTGGCCCGAGGCGTCCAGCCCGATGATGTTTCCCGCGACCACGTTGTTGGAGGCACTGCGCTCCACCAGAAACACGCCGTTTTCGAGGTTGCCACTGATGACATTGCCGGCGCCCGCCACTTCGCCCCCAACGAGGTTGGCGGGGCCGTCCACGCGAATCCCGGACAACCCGTTGGGCAGGGGCTGGCGTCCCTGGACGTCAGTGCCGATGAAATTGCCCTGGATGCGGTTGCCCTGGGCTGCGGCGCCGTTCACATACACGCCATAGGCGGCATTGCCGGAAATCACGTTGCGATCCGCGGCAACCGTGCCCCCCACGAGGTTGGAGGAAACCCCTTGCAGCAGCACGCCATCGAACTGGTTGCCCAGCGGCGCCAGTCCCGTGGCGTCCGTTCCAATGAAATTCCCGGCAATCACGTTGGAGACGGCACCGGTCCCGGTGATTGCGATCCCGCTCAGCGCGTTGGCTGAAATGACATTTCCCGGGCCCACCCGGTTGAACGAAGCCCGATGGATTTCCAGGCCACGGCCGCGATTGGGCAGGCCGTTGGTCCCGGAAATGTCGGTGCCGATGCGGTTGCCCAACACCTCGTTGAACGATCCGCCGCCGCCAAAGCCGATCGTGATGTGAACGCCGTTGGACCGGTTTCCGGAAATCACGTTGCCCGAGCCGGCCTCCAGTCCGCCGATTCGGTTGCTGACTCCACCCAGGATCACCACGCCGTGCAGGTTGCCAAGCGCGCGGCGTCCGGTGGCATCGGGACCAATGAGATTGCCCTCGATCCGGTTGAACAGCGCCGCCGGGCCCATCAGATAAACGCCCGCCTGTCCGTTCCCGGACAGCACGTTGCCCGCCCCGGGCTCGCGGCCGCCCACCCGGTTGCCCGCAGCGGCCGAAATGAGAATCCCGTTTTGCGCGTTGCCGAGGGCATTGGTCCCAGTGGCGTCCACGCCAATGTAATTGCCCTGGATTACGTTGCCCGAGGCCGGTGCGTCCAGCAGGAAGATGCCGCCCTGGTTGCCTCCGGCGATGACATTGCGTTGATGCGGTTGGGTGCCGCCGATGCGGTTGCCCGACGTGCGTACGGTGACGCCGCCCTGCGCGTTGGGGGCAGCGGCACGGCCGTCGGGCGTCACCCCGATGTAACAGCCCTCCACCACATTGCTGCCCCCGAATTCGATGCGGATCCCGTCGCCGCTGAAGCGGTTGATGCACAGTGCCCGGATCACGCTGTTGGAGGTCAGGAGGTAAAGCCCATGGGCGTTGGCTCCGGCCGCCGAACCGTTCAGCTCGATGAGCGGCGTCCCGCTGTAGCCGGGCTGGCTCGAGCCGTCCAGGATCAGGGGCTCGCGAATGGCCGGCAACGGACTCTGCAGGCCGAGGGTGAACGGGCCGGCCCCGGCGAGTTGAAAGCGCACCGTGTCCGGACCGGGGGTTGCCTCGGCATCCAGAATGGCCTGGCGCAGGCTTCCAGGGCCGCTGTCGGCGGTGGTTGTGACCGTGAAGACGGCAGCGGAAAGCGTCGCAGGGATCAGACACCCGGTCACACAGGCAGCGACGATCCCCCGCAAAAGTCTGCAGGCTCGCACCTCCCAAACCTCTCTTTGCATGACGTTGGCGGGACTCTAACACACGATCCTTCCGGGGCAAGTGAGAGCCACGGTCTCTTTTGGGGACGAACCCGGGAAGGCCGGGCGACACTCTCGGGGAAAAGGGCGCCCGAACCGGTGCAAACCCCGCGTCAATCGAGCGGGCCTTTTTCTCCACCGGGGCCCGGGCCGGCCGCCTCGTCCGGCAGGACACCTCGGGTCACTCGGACCCGCCGGCCGCCGGCATGCGGCGCCGGAGGACGCGTTTGACCTCGTTGAGCACCAGCGGCTCCACCCCTGCCGGTGGATCGGAAAAGTCGAAGCGGCCCAGAATCAGCTCCTCCACTTGATCGGCCTGCAAAACGGGCCGGGAATCCGGAACAAGGGCCCTCAGCTGGACGTCATCCAGTTCCACACGTTGAACGCCGCGGGCGTAGAAGCCCCAGGCCGGCAGGGGACGCGCATCCACGCCCGGCGAGGACACCGGACGCCGCGCCGCGTCCGCAGAAGCGCCCCCCGTGAACTCCGCGCGCACCCCGCGGAACACCACGGACTCGATGGCTTCGGGCCCCCAGCGTTCCGCGGAAAACGCCGCGCGATATACGCCGATCGCTTCGAGACCCTGCACCACCACGCGGCCGACGGAATTGCCCGGTCTCGTCCACAACGTCACCGGCGAGGCCACTTGTTGCATCGTATTGTCCACCAGCCAGACGGCGTCGAGCCGGCCGCGGGTGGCATCCCACGCCCCGGGTTGCAGAAGGATCCCGCTGAGCATGTTGGTGCGACGCTGCTCTCGGGAGGTCAGATGCGGTCGTCGGCCGGGGCCGAAAAACGAACAGCCGGCCACGGTCAGATCGTACGCCGGCCCGATCAACCGCAGGCCGTTGCAGGAAGAATTGATCACGCAATGCATGATTCGGGTTCCGGCCCAGTAGCGGCCTGCGATGGCATCGTCCCCCGTGTAAAACTCGCAGTTCAAGAGGTTCACATTTGTGCACCAACGGTCCGGCGTGCCGCGCCAGTGCACCCCGTCCCAGCCTCCCACAAAACGGACCCGACGCAGAGTGACGTTGTCGCTGACCATGAAGAACATGCCGTAGTTGGCCGCGTCTTCGATCGTGAGATCCTCCAGTGTGACATCCTGGGCGTGCATGAGCACGATGGCGTGCGGCCCCCGCATCTTTTCCTCCCCGGTCGGATCGAACACGCGGTTGCCGTCCACCACCCCGGGGCCGCGCAGCGTGACGTTTTGAATGTTCTCCCCGATGATCAGACCACGGTGCCATTTGCCCCACCGGGCTTCGGGAGCGTCGGAGGGTGGACTCGGATGGGCGTACGCGTGGAGGTTGGTGGTCCCGACCAGGCGGGCACCTGCGGTCAGTTCCAACGTGACATGACTGCGCAGGCGAATCGTGCCGCTCAGATACCGTCCGGGCGGCAGGCGCACCACGCCGCCGCCCGCCTCCGCACAGGCGTCGATGGCGTTCTGAATGGCCGCGGTGTCCAACGTCACGCCGTCGCCGCGCGCACCGAACTCGCGAACGTCCCAGTGCGCCGGTGCGGCTGCCGCCGGTTGAAGACACCCTCCGATCACGAGCACCTTCAGGGCGGTCCACAACGAGCAGGCTCGGCGCGCGGCGCGTGCAGAGGCCGGTCGCAGGACGCCCGATCGTGGAGAGGCGGTTTTTACAGGACCAACCGGTTCGGTCACGGGCGACAGTGTGGAGGGTGACGAGTCCGACACGCAAGCGCCGCGGCTCCCCCATGGCTTCACCGCCGGGTCGGCGTCGGCTCACCCTTCCGTGCCCCGGCCTGGAGCAAACGCTCCAGATCCCGTCGCGTCGCCACAAAGGCCGTGCCATGCTTGAGCCCGGGAGGAAAGGTCATTTCGGAAGTCGCATCGCGGAACGAACGAAAGTCGCGCGTTTTGAGGGCACGATACTGCCGATCCCGATACGCCTCGTAATAAACGATCCATTCCGCGCCCACTTTGAGGACCGAGGGTCCCTCGGTAAAGGGAGCGGTCAGGGGAGGGGAAATGTCACGCCAGGGGCCGAGCGGAGACTGACCGAACGCAACCCGCAGGCGGCGTTCGGGCCGGGTGTTGTCCTTGTGCACCAACACATATCCGGGATCCACGAAGACGATCTGCGCATCGATGACGCTGTAACCAGGGTCCCAGAAAAGCTGTGTGGGCGTGAACTCCTGAAAGTCCTTTGTGGTGGTGTAGTACAGCCGATGATTGTTGGTTCGCGGTTCCAGATGGTCGGGGAATCGACCCGGGATCGTCGAAGCCCAGACAATGATGAAACGGTTCCGCGGAGCATCGTAGAACAGCTCGGGCGCCCAAACGTTCACCGTGTCCGGCTCGTGTTCCATCACCGGGATGAACCGGGGATCCGACCAGTGGACAAGGTCTCGAGACTGTGCATAGCCAAACCCACGGTCGCCCCGCCAGGCACTGGTCCAGACCACATGCCATCGACCGTCGGGACCGCGGCACACGCTGGGATCGCGCAGGATGCCCCCGCCCACGCGGGGCTCGAGAAACAGGCCCGGCAGGTTGGACCAGTGATGGGCATCCGTGCTGTAGGCAAAGCGCAGCCCGTCCTGTTCCGGTTCGCGGAAGGTACTGAACAGGTAAACGGGATCCTCCGGGGCGGGCCCCTTTGGATCCTGCGCCATGGAATCCCGGGGCACAAGGAGCCCGAGGTCCAGCACGACCAGGATCAGGAAGCCGATCACTCGCATGGCCCGAAAATGAGCCGAGTCCGAGGAAAATGCACGCGAAACCGATGAGGACGTGCCGCGGAAAGCCGGTCGCGCGAACCGCTCGACCGAAACGCCAGTCCCCGACGGGACTTGCGGGATCGACGCCGGGAAGACGCAGGAAAAAGTTGTTCACTGTGGCCGAAGGCCCGCCCGGCCGGTTCGGTGAATAACTTCTTCGCGTGCGCGCAAACGCACGGCCAGAAGGCCCGTTGAGCGCCTCCCCGGCTCTTCGACCAGCGATGCAGCGGTGAATAAGTCGGTGCATAAGATTCCCTTGGAGATCCCGTGAACCGTGGTAGAGTAGCCGTGGTTCATTGAAAGAACAGAGGCGACCGGCTGCGGCGGCAACGCCGCGGGGTTCGTCTCGAGGATAATCCCGGGTGACCGGGGAAAGGTCGTTCCCGGCTGGTGGGAGCGACCCCTCTTACGGGTGCGAGAAACCGCACTGGCGTGGAGGCAGGATTCACCGGCTCCTCTGGCGCGGTCGCACGCGCCGGTACTGCGAACTAGGAGCTTGGCGGTTAGGAGTGTCCCGGAAGCCGCTCCGAGCCGAGTCAAGTAGTCCGGGTGGGCTTCGGCCTCGGACGAATCGCAGTTACCCCGAGGGTTCACGGTTGCTACTGCGTACCAGCACGGTGCGGGCGAACCTGGCGGCCACGGTGACGCAAGGCCGCCCGAACAAAACTCCCGAAAGGGAGACAAAAAGGGCGTCCGCATCGGGGAGGCCACGGGACCGGGCAGTTCCCGTGAAAACCTTCCGAAAGGGTGGCGATGTCGAAAAGGGCACCGCTGCCTTGCGAGGGAAAGGCAACCTGAGAGGTAAGAGGCGAGACCCGTGGCACCGGGTCAACGCACCGCCAACCGCGGTGGCCGCCCCGGCGCCAAGTGGTCAAGACGCGATGCCTCGCAAGCGTGTCTTGGCCTGGTTCGCAAGCGGGTGGCGCAACCACTCGCTGAAGCGAGCTGAAAAGCCTCACTCAACAATCCCGGGGCCGCAAGGCCCGGGACGGCCCTGCTATGAGGCCGACAACTCCGCCCTGCCGCGGAGAATAGCGTCGGGAAGCCGGCAGCCCAACGCGGCGCCTAATGCCGGCACGGGAAAGAGAGCGTGGCGCACTCCCACTCCCGATGGGTCCCTGCGCGGTCGCAAAGACCGTGCAGGGACCTTTGTTTTGCGCCCGGGCGGCGGCGCCGGAACGTCTTTGTCACCCGGGTCCAACCCACCTTAAGCACGGGAGCCGAAGTCGAGTCTGGCGCGAGACTCGGGACCGTCCTCGAATGTGCGGCTGTGCAACGATCCCGGGGCAAAACGCCCCGGGCCGCTTCCGCATCGGTGCCCTTGAACCGCCGGCCGAGCGCTTGCTGCGGCAGGCTCATTACGGACCCATTGCCTGCGCGCCCGGCTGACACCCCGAGCTGCCGAAGGATTCCCTGCCGCGCGCGCGGGTGCGGATGCACGGCCTCCAAGCGTGGGCGCGGCGCTTGGCGCGGTCGCACGTTCGGCCCGCCTTGTGGCCGGTTGCCCCTGTTCTGCCGGCAAGGCTCTTCGGTGCCGAGTCAGTCGGCTTTGCGAATCGAAGGTTCCCCGGAGAGCAGACGCTCCATGGCGGGGAGCGGCCTGCAAGTTTGCGCGGACTTCCGAGGCAGAACTCCTGCTACCGATGTCAGCGGAGCTGCTCGCAGCGAACGGTCTGCCGTGCGCGCGGCCGGGCGTTTTGCCCTGACGCGGCTCCTCCGACAGGCTGTTGAGAAAGCGGAGTGTTTCGAAAGCGACCCTCGATTCTTCGAAGGCATTTGCATGGGTTCCGTGGGCGACAGACGGTTCCGACACTTTGCCGAGATGCCCTTTTGGCCGACCTCGATGCTCCCTGCCGCGGTAATGCGCGCAAGGTGGGGCGGATCCGGACGTTGGTAGCGGCTTGCTCGAGCGGGTGTCTGCTGGTTCTCTGTGCGGCCGTGAAACGGGTGCGGACGTGGTTGTGGTACTGGTTGCCGGTGGGGATCTGGATGGCGTTGATCTTCACGGCGTCCAGCGACCAGGCGTCGTCGCATCGCACCTCGCGAATCATCGCGCCGGTGGTGCGCTGGCTGTTCCCGCACTGGTCGGAGCCCCGGGTCGATTTGGCGGTGCTGGTGGTGCGGAAGGTGGCGCATTTCGTGGAGTACTCGGTGCTGGCGGTGCTGGTCTGGCGGGCCTTGTGGCGGCCACAGCGCGGAGATGCACGGCCCTGGAGCTGGCGAGCGGCGGCGTGGGCCCTGGCGGTGGTCGTGGCGTACGCCGTCTCGGACGAGTATCACCAAACGTTCGTGCCCAACCGAGAGGGCAGTCCGTGGGATGTGCTGGTGGACACCGTGGGTGCGTTTTGCGGGTTGTTGGGGGCCCGGTGGGTGTACTCGGTCTGGCACCGGCGCGCAGGGCGGGCCGGTGCTCCTGCGGAAAAGCAGGCGCTGTCCGGCTCGGTGACCCCGGATTGAGTGGTTGGTTCCGGCAATGCGACGCCCGGCAGTAGGGCTGGCGCTTGCTTACGCAACGGGGGTTTGGCTCGCGGACCGTGTCGAGCCCTCGCTGACCTGGCTTTGGGTGGCGGCGCTGGGGCTTTGGGGGGTGTGCTGGCTTTGGCGCGAAGGACGGGCGTGGTTGCTGCCCTTGTTCGTGGGGGTGCTCGGCGCGTTGAACCTGACGCAGCGGACGGTGCCTCTTGCGCCTCACGATCTGCGCGCGGTCGTCGGAGAACGAGTCCCGGTTCTGACCACATTGCGCGGTCACCTGGCGGAGACACCGACGCTGCGATTGCGCATCGCCGAGGGACAGGAAGCGTACCGGACCGCGGCCTTTGTGGACGTGGAAGCGGTACGGTTGGGCGGGGAATGGCAGCCGGCCAAGGGCCGGGTTTTGGCACTGACGCCAGCCGCATTGGGGCAGGGCTTTCACGGGGGCCAGGGGGTGGAGGTGCAGGGCGTGTTGGAGTTTCCGCCGGAAGCGGCGGCGCCGGGTCTGCTGGATTACCGGGCGTATTTGGAGCGGCGCGGGGTGTATTACCGCCTCATGGTGACCTCGGAATCGGATTGGCGGTGCTGGGGGGAGAAAGTTCCGGAGCCGTGGACAGACCGGTTTGTGGCGTGGGCGACGCGCCAGCTGCAGCGGGGCCAGCCGGACGATGTGGCCATACGACTGTTGCGGGCCATGACGCTGGGCTGGAGGACGGCGCTGACGGACGAAGTCTCCGAGCCGTTTTTGCGCTCGGGCACGATGCACGTCTTCGCCATCAGCGGGCTGCACATTGCCCTCCTCAGCGGGATGCTCGTGACCGGGTTGCGGGTCCTGGGAATCGCGCGTCCGCTCTGTGCCTGGCTCGTGGTTCCGATGATCTGGTTTTATACCGCTGCCACCGGATGGCAACCCTCCGCGGTGCGGGCGACGATCATGACCACGGTGATGGTGACCGGCTGGGCCCTGGGACGTCCGGGAGATTTGCTCAACGCACTGGCGCTGGCGGCGGCGCTGATTCTGCTGTGGCAGCCGGAACAGTTGTTTCACGCGGGATTTCAACTGTCCTTTGCCGTTGTCGCCAGCCTGGCGCTCTGGCTGCCGAAAGTGGACCTCTGGATCCAGCGATGGTTGCAGGCGGATCCGTATGTCCCCGCGGAGGCTCGCCGTGGGTTGCGTCAGAAGTTGGCGCCGGCTTTCCGGGCCGTCGCATTGGCCGGGGGCACCTCGTGGGCCGCCTGGGTGGGGTCGCTGCCCTTGATCGCCTGGCACTTTCACATCGTGACGCCGATTACTTTGATGGCGAACCTGGTCGTGGTCCCATGTTCGAGTCTCGCGCTGGCGAGCTGCGTGGGCAGTTGGGTGTGCGGAGGGTGGGCCGCGCCTTTGGCGGAGTTGTTCAATCACAGTGCGTGGCTGTGGATGCAGTTGATGTTGCGGGCCAGCGAGTGGGCTGCGGCCGTGCCCGGGGGTAGCTGGTTCGTAAAACGGCCGGTCGCTCTGGAGGTGGCCGGCTACTACGCCTTGTGCGTCTGGGCGCTGACCGGCGGGTGGAAAAGCGCCCGTGGTCGTGTCGGCTGGGCAGTCGTCGCAGCGATGTGGCTGGGTTGGTTGGGCTGGCAGAGGTGGGAAGAATCCCNGGAGGTGCGTTTGACCGCACTGCCCACGAGCCGGGCCGCGGTGTTGTGGGTGGAAGGTCCGGGCCGCGAAGGAACCTGGCTGATCAACTGTGGACGGGACGAGGACGTTGACTTTCTGGTGGAACCGTTTCTGAGGGCGCAAGGAATGAACCGGGTGCCGGCGCTGGTGTTGGCGCATGGCTCGGCGGATTCTGTGGGCGGGGCGGCACGATTGGGGGAGCGGCCCGGGGTAAACACGGTCTGGATCCCGGCCACGGACGCGCGCTCCAAAGTGTATCGCGAGGTCGTTCGTCGGTTGGAAGAGACACCGGGGAGAGTGCGGTCCGTGACGCAGGGCCAGGCGATGGGGCCGTGGCGGGTCCTGCATCCGGACGAGAAAGATCGATTCACGCGTGCGGCGGACGGGGCGCTTGTTTTGTTGGGCCGGTGGCACGAGGTGCGGGTTCTGTGGCTTGGCGCCCTGGGTCGAGAGGGTCAGGAACGCCTGCTGACACGGCATGACGATCTGCGTGCGGAATTGCTGATCCTGGGGGGCGCGAGCGACCCCGGGCGGTTGCCGGCGCTGTTGTCTCGAGTGAAACCGGAGTTCGTGGTGGTCCTGGATGGTCGCCCCGGGTCACCCCTGCGTGAGTCGGACCCGGTGCGCACGGTGTTGGCCCAAGCCCCGGTGCCGGTATGGTATTCGAGCCGCGAGGGGGCGGTGCAGATCCGGGTGGCCAAGAGCGGTTGGGAACTGCGCTCGATGCGGGGCAGCCATTGGCAAAGTCCCGGGCACCGGGAATCGCGGGAGGCAGACTGACGACGGTCACGGCTCGCGTGCGCCTGTTCATCCGCTGGGCTGGTCAGATCCGATCGGGGTTCGTCGTTGCTTCAACAGGGGAAACGTCCTGAAGGATTCTGCTGGAAGGCGATGGCACGGGTTTTTCATGATGCGGGGCATGCGGACCTGGATCCTTTGCGTGGCGTGCCTGGGGATGGGTTGGGCTGGACTGGTGGGGGGGCCGGCTCGAGCGGAGGAGCCGCCGCCCGGCAGCTGGGTGTTGTGGTATCGACAACCGGCGCGGGTGTGGACCGAAGCTCTGCCGGTGGGCAACGGACGGCTGGGGGCGATGGTCTTCGGGAGAGTGGAGGAGGAGCGGATCCAGTTCAACGAGGACACGCTGTGGTTGGGCGAGCCGCGAGACTACTCCCGTCCGGGTGCCTGGCGGCATTTGGAAACGTTGCGACGGTTGTTGTTCGAAGGACGCCAGCGGGAGGCCGAGGAGCTGGCGATGCGGGAATTCATGAGTGTGCCGCTGCGCCAGATGCCCTATCAACCGTTCGCGGACCTGTGGCTGCGTTTCCCCGAACACGGTCCGGTGGAGTCCTATCGCCGCGAACTCGACCTGGAGGAGGCCGTGGCGCGGGTGCGGTACCGGGTGGGGGGCGTGACGTTCGAGCGGGAGGTGTTTGCCAGCGCGCCGGATCAGGTATTGGTGGTGCATCTGCGGGCAGACCGGCCGGGGGCGTTGCGGTTCGAGGCCGGTTTTCGCTGTCCCCACACCAATGCCCATGTGGCGGCCATGGCGCCCCGCCGATTGGTGTTGCGCGGTCGGGTCCGCGATTACGATGAGCGGAACCGGCTGGAGATCCGAAATCCGTTGCGGTTTGAAGCCGTCCTGGAAGTCCGCGCCGAGGGGGGCCGTGTGGCGGTGGAGGCGGATCGGGTGCGGGTGGAGGGGGCGCGTTCGGCGACGCTGCTGCTGGCCGCCGCCACGAGTTTCCGCAACTTCCAGGACGTGTCGGCCGATCCCTCCGAGCGTTGCACCACCGTCCTAGAGCGGCTGAAACGGAGGGATCACGCGGCGCTGCGCCGCGCCCACGTGGCCGAACATCGACCATTGTTTCAGCGGGTCTCGCTGGATTTGGGACGCGGCCCGGGCGATGCGCTGCCCACCGATGAGCGGTTGGCGCGGGCACGGGACCATGACGATCCCGGCCTGGCGGCGCTGGTGTTTCAATACGGACGATATCTCTTGCTGGCGAGCAGCCGTCCCGGCACCCAGCCGGCGAATCTTCAAGGAATCTGGAACGAAAGCCTGCGCCCGCCCTGGGACAGCAAATACACCTGCAACATCAACGTGGAAATGAACTATTGGCCGGCAGAGGTGACGAGCCTGCCGGAGTGTCACGAGCCGTTGTTCGATGCGTTGGAGGACCTGGTGGTGTCCGGACAGCGGACGGCCCGGAATCACTACAACGCCCGCGGCTGGGTGCTGCATCACAACTTCGATCTGTGGCGGGGGACGGCGCCCATCAATCACAGCAACCACGGCATCTGGGTCACGGGCGGGGCCTGGTTGAGCCTGCATTTGTGGGAGCACTATTTGTTCAGCCAGGACCGGGAGTTTCTGGCCCGGCGCGCGTATCCCATCATGCGCGAGGCGGCGTTGTTTTTTGTGGATTACCTGGTGGAAGACCCGCGCACGGGCTGGCTGATCAGCGGGCCCTCCAATTCGCCGGAGCAGGGAGGGCTGGTGATGGGCCCGACGATGGATCACCAGATCATCCGTTCGTTGTTTGCCGCGGTGAGCGAGGCTGCGCGCATTCTGGGGACGGACGCGGCCCTGGCCGCGCAGTTGGATCGGTTGCGGACCCGGATTGCGCCCAACCAGATCGGTCGCCTGGGCCAGTTGCAGGAATGGCTGGAGGACAAGGACGATCCCAACAACAAACACCGGCACGTTTCGCATCTGTGGGCGGTGTATCCGGGATGGGAGATCACCTGGCGCACGACAAATCTGTTTCAGGCGGCGCGGCAGTCGTTGAACTTCCGGGGGGACGAGGCCACCGGTTGGAGCATGGGTTGGAAGGTGAACTTGTGGGCGCGGTTCCTGGACGGGGACCGGGCATACCGCATTCTGCGGAACTTGTTGGCTCCGGTGGGCAGTCGAGCCGATGGCGGGTTGTATCCCAACCTGTTCGACGCGCATCCGCCGTTCCAAATCGACGGCAACTTCGGGGCCACGGCCGGGATTGCCGAGATGTTGCTGCAAAGCCATTTGCGGGACGAGGAGGGGCGGTTCATCCTTCATTTGCTGCCGGCGCTGCCGTCGGCCTGGCCCACCGGCCATGTCCGGGGGTTGCGTGCGCGCGGGGGATTCGAGGTGGACCTGGCCTGGGAGGAAGGTCGGCTGAGATCGGTGACGGTCCGCAGCCGGCCCGGGCGCTCGTGTGTCTTGATGTACGGAGCGCAGCAGGCACGCGTGGAACTGCGACCGGGGGCGGAGGCGCATTTCGACGGTGCGCTGCGACGGGTGGGGCGGCCGACGCGGTCGGGGGTTGCGGCCCGGTGAAGAGGCCGGGTGGACTGACGGGAAAAGCGAGTCGGCCCGAGAAGCGGGAGGGAGCACCGCAAGTTAAAGCGGCGGCCGTAACTGCAATCACGGCGGCGAGGATATGGATCTGCAAACGGAGCTGTTGGCGATCGCCATCTTCACACTGACGTATCTCCTCATCAGCGGGCGGCGGCTGAAGGTGTTGCCCTTGAACCGACCGGCGGCGGCCGTGCTGGGCACGGTTTTGATGGTGGCGGCCGGAGTGCTCAGCCCGGAGGAAGCCTACCGCGCGGTGGATTATGACACGCTGGTGCTGCTCCTGGGGATGATGTTGATCGCGGCGTATCTGCACATGGCCGGCTTTTTTCAATGGGCGGCGGATCAGATTCTGCGTCGGGCACGCACGCCGGTGCGATTGTTGGCGGGGTTGGTAATGACTTCGGGGGTGGCCTCGGCCCTCCTGGTGAACGACACGGTGTGTCTGATGATGACGCCGCTGGTGGTCGCCGTCATCGTGCGCGGGGGGCTTCCCTTGCCGCCGTATTTGTTGGCGCTGGCGATGAGTGCCAACCTGGGCAGCGTGGCCACCCTGGTGGGCAATCCGCAGAACATGATCATCGGCTCGCTGTCGGGCCTTTCGTTTCTCGAGTTCACGCGGTCGCTGCTGCCGGCGGCGGTGGTGGGGATGACGGTGGAGTTCGGGATCTTGTGGTGGGGCTTTCGGCGGGTGTTGGGGGCGGCGGTGATTCGAGTGCGGGACACGCCGGTGCCGCCGATGGATCGCCGGCTGGTGGCCCTGGCCTTTGCCGTGTTGGCGGCCGTGTTCGGCGGCTTTCTCGCAGGGTGGGATCTGGCC
>JAOADM010000029.1 GCA_026417315.1 Limisphaera sp. | reverse complement strand
GCGGCAGATCCCATTCCGGTCCGTAAACGTAGGTGAGGGCGGGTTGGCCGGCGATCCACACGTGCAAAAGGCCGCGCGCCGGCTCGTCGTGGAAACGGACCTCCGGTGGCGCCGCGTCGGTGGGGGCGGTTTGCCGGCAGGCCGCCAGGAGCAGAAATGCGCCGAGAGCCGCCGCGCCCGTCCAGGCGGAGATCCACACGCTTCGAGTGCGCGACCCGAAGCGATCCGGCGGGGGCTTCTCCATGGGGTTCAAACCTTTTCCGGATGGACCCACGGCTTGCGGCGCTTGCGCTCGAGATACTGGTTGGCTTCCGGATCGTCGGGGAAGATTTCCCGGACCGGGTCCCAGCGCAGGCGGCGACCGACCCAGCGGGCGATGTTGCCCAGATGACAGACGGTGGCGGAGCGATGTCCGATCTCGACGTCCGCGTTGGGACGCTGCCGGGTCTTGATGCAGTCGAGCCAGTTCTTCAGGTGATCGTCATTGAAGCCCCGCGGCCGACGACGCATCAGCTCGATGGCCAGCTCTTCCGGTTCGGATTCGACCCGGCCGCGATCCACGCGGAACTGACCGCGGTCGGTGATGAAAATGGCGCCGAAGCCGGGCGGCTTGGGGTTGTCGCTGGGTTCCAGCACCACGCCGTTGGCGTACTTGAAGAACACGCGCGCCGCACTGCAGATGCGGTCGCCCCGGTCCTTTGGTTCCGGCTGGGTGTACACGGGCGGCTGCAGTTTTTCGCCCTCGATCCACACCTCCACCGGCCCGCTTTCGTCCATCCCCAGCGCCATTTGGATCATGTCGAAGCCATGCGAACCCCAGCCGGTCATCTCGCCGCCCGAGTAGGGGCGGAACGACAACCAACCCGGATTGGCCCGGGGCAGGTAGAGATCCTGGTGGTAGGGTACCACCGGCGTGGGGCCGCACCACATGTCCCAGTCGAGTCCGTCCGGGATTTTTTGGGCCGGCAAGGCGCATTCCCACGGGGTGGGGTAGTTCATGTACAGGACCTTTTCGATCTTGCCCCAGTCGCCGCGGCGCAGGGCCAGACAGGCTTCGATGTCCACCCACATGGAGCGTTGCTGACTGCCCACTTGGAAGACGCGATTGTATTTGCGCGCGGCCTGGACGATGAGGCGGCCGTCCCGAATGGTCAACGACACCGGCTTTTCGGCATATACGTCCTTGCCGGCCTGACAGGCACTGATGCAGATGTAGGCGCGCCAGTGCTCCGGCGTGGCGGTGATGATCGCATCCACGTCGGACCGGTCCAGGACCCGGCGAAAGTCCTGATAGGCCTCGCCGCCGTGCTTCTGGGTGACGGCCTGGGCACGCGGCAGGTTCACGTCGGCCACGGCCACCAGCCGCGCCTCCGGCAGCCGGAGCAGACCCTGGAGCAGGTTGCCCGCCTGGCGGCCCATGCCGATGAAGGCGACGCCGATGCGTTCATTGGCACCCGGTCGGCCGGGTGCGCCCAGGACGCTGCGCGGCAGGATCTGCGGTGCTGCACAGGCGGCGGCCAACGCCACGCTGCGCCGTAAGAAGCTGCGGCGCGAGAGAGTTCGGGGCGGGGAATCCGGTGTGACGGGCGATGCACTGTTCGGTTCTTTCATGACCTTCCTCTTGCACACCTTTGGTGCTTCCGGGCGGGGGACAACATCCAACACTCGCTCGCACCGCGACCTGGAAACGTCCCGGGCGCGCAGGCGGATCAGCGTCCCACCAGCTCGGTCTCGATTGCGTCAAAATGCGGCAAGGCTCCATGCCTTGCCAATACAAACTTTGCCGGAGCCTCGCCGCTTTCACGGGCGACGGCGTTGGGGACGGCGGGTTCAACGGGTCGGAGGCCCGGGCGCCGCCGTATCCGCCGCTGGCCGGAGGGGATCGTGGGCTTCGAGGACGGCCTGGACCAGTTCCTCCGCCGTCCATTCGTTTCCTGGAAAAATGCGTCGAATGCGGCCTTCTGGATCCACCACGGCGGTCCGCAGGTTGTGTGCCCAGCCACCGTCTTCGCGCCAGAAGGTCAGCCCGAACTGCTCCGCCAGAGCGGTCACCTCGATCAGCGCGCCGGTGGCCAACGTGCAGTGGTTGGTGTCCGCCCCATGGGTCTGGCCGTAGGCCCGCAGCACCTCGGGGGTGTCGAACTCCGGGTCAAAGCTCACCACCAGGAAGTGCCAGCGTAACGAGGGATCCGCCAGGCTCCGCAGGCGGCGTTGGGCCTGCACCAGCAACTGCATGGTGCGCGGGCAGAACGTGGGAAAGGGACAACGCGTGTACAAGAAAGAGAGGACCAGGACCCGGCCTTGGAAATTGGTGGTGGAGATGGCCTGTCCCCATTGATTGGTGAGCGGATAGGGAGGCAAAAGGTCTCCGGGCTGCAGGGGGTCCACGTCGCGTACGACGCGAAACGGACCGGTCAGGGGCAGTCGGTTGGTCGTGGCGGGAGCAACCTTCTCCAGCGACGTGATCCAGCCGTCGTCGTCGGTGACGCGGAGCCGAAACCGGATGGTGTCGCCGACGGACAAGCCCGTCAGCAGGTTCGTGTCGCGAACTGCAAATGGCATGGTCATGGCCCGCATGTAACCGGGGATCTCTTCGTGGCGGACGAGCAGGTTGCTGCGGGCCGGGTTCAGTTCCAGCACCACGCCCCGCACCTCGTATTCCCGGGACGGTCCGCCGGTGCGGTCGGCAGACGAGGAGGTGGGACGCGAACATCCGGTCCAGAGCAGGAGCGGGAGCACGGTGACCCCCCTGAGGAGAAAACCCTTCACGCTTTTAGCATGGGCCGGGAATCCACCGCGCACAAGCTCCGGTTGAGGCTCTGCCGGAGGGGGTCGTCCGTTGCCGGCTGCCTTTGGGGGCTGCGAAGGGGCAACGTTCCGGCTTCTGCTCCTTTCGAGGGGACGCGGATTCGAGATCGGCACCGGCTCGGGAATGCGCGGGTGCGCGGCTGCGGCGCAGCACAGGCGGAGGATCGGCCCACTTTTCCTCGGCGGGCCGCTGCCGACGCAGACAGGCGGTTGGATTTCCGAAAAGCGCTGCGGATCGGCTCAAGGTTGTTGCGGCACCAGTTTCAGGTAGTCGAGGCCGAACATTCCCTTGGGCTCGGCTTTCGGGCTGTCTCTTATACACATCT
>JAOADM010000300.1 GCA_026417315.1 Limisphaera sp. | reverse complement strand
GTGTTGTCCCCCGTATTCACCACCACCACGTCCGCCAACCCGTCCCCACTCACATCCCCCACCGCCACCGCCCGCGGCCAGCTCAAACCCCCATAGCCCACCGGCACCTCAAAACTCCCGTCCCCACGACCCAACAACACACTCAGCGTCTGCCCACTGGAGTTGGCCACCACCACATCCAACCGCCCGTCCCCGTTCAAATGCCCCACCGCCAACCCCCAGGCCCCATTGCCCGTGGCCACATTCACCCCGGCCCCAAAACTCCCATCCCCACTGCCCAGCCGCACCGTCACACTGCCCCCGCCCTCGTTGGCACTGACCAGGTCCAGCCGCCCATCCCCGTTCAAATCCCCCAACACCACACTGCGCGGATTGTTCCCCACCCCGTAATTCGTCCCGCCCACAAACCCACCGCTGCCGTCCCCCAACAACACGCTCACATTGTGGCTGTAGTAATTGGCCACCACCAGGTCCATCACCCCGTCCCCGTTCACATCCCCCGCCGCCAACCCCACCGGCCCGTTGCCCACCGCCACGTTGGTCCGCAGCCCAAATCCCCCCGCCCCCTGCCCCAACAACACACTGACCGTGTCGCTGCCAAAATTGGCCACCGCCAAATCCCACAGCCCATCCCCATCCCACCGCCCCGCCACCCCCGCATACGGATTGGCCCCCACCCCATAACTGGGCCCCGGCCCAAACGACCCCTCCGCACCCACCGCCCCACCCACCCCCAACGACGTCCCACCCCAAAACGTGTCGTTCGAACGGTTCTCAACCTGAAACGGGCCAAGCCTTTCGAGGGTGAATTGCCGACTCAACGGGGGACTCAGCGGATTGCCGGCCCGATCTGTCACGGTGGCGGCGATGGTGAACCGCGTCGGCCCCAGCTGAAGGGGCCCAACCACGAGCGATACGCTCAGAGTGGTCCCTCCAGCATAGCTCAGCGTGACCGGGTAAAGCACATCATCGGCCGTATCGAATGTGTTGTCAGGCCCCGGCTGACGGAGGGCGTACGCGGAAAGATTGGTCACCGTCGACGGCCGCATCGGCTCGGAAAAGGTCACCGTAAACGCATTGATAATGTCCGAGCTGACGGATCCCTGGGCGGGCAGAGTGACATCCAGCACCGCCGGTGCCACGGAATCGGTCACGGCGATGGACAGGAGGTAACGTGCCATCAAATCCTGGTGTGCGGAAGCGGTGACCCGAGCCAGATAATCGCCCCTCTGCGAAACGGTGAAGGTGGTTTGCGTCGTGGTCTGTGTGACCGGATTGGTTTCGCCGGACCGGTAGAGCGCCACAAGCGCATCGCCGGGAACCAGGGTGCTCCAGGCCCCGGTTGTCAGTTGGAGCAAAACCGTGTTCCCCGGGTCCAGTGTACCGAGGGCGAACCAATCTCCGCTCGCATCATCCACAGGCAACGTGCCGGCGGCACGCAACTGAAAACTGCCGCCCAGGAAAACCGGGGGTGGGCTGTTCGCAGTGTTGGGGCTGTTGTTCGGCTCGGTCTCGAGGCCGGGCCCGCGGGTCAAATCGACCCGCAGGCGATAATCCGACACCTGATGATCCGTGTAAACGCGCACGCGGTAGCTGCCCGGCGCAGAAACGGCGGCATTATGGAATTCTGCGGTTCCGGTCACGCCGCCGTCGGCCGAGGCGATGATCTGGCCGGAGGGATTGACCAGGCGCAAGCGCGGCCGCGCCGCCCCGACGCTGGTTTCGATCCGGGCGCTGATCCGATCGCCCGCTTCCGCGTCAAACACCCAATCGTCTGCATTGGCCGTGCCCAGTCCGTCGAAACTGTTGGTTGCCCCGGCGACGAACCATGAGGAAGCGGGAATCGCCTCGGTCAGCGTGAGCGACTCGACCCCGGCCTGCGTCCACAACACGGTCATGAACCCGTACAGCAGGCCTGGAAGCCACCGACACTTTTTCCGAAGTAAGGTCAGCGGCAGGCGTTGCCCGACCCCCTCGAGGAATGGCTTGCAATACCGTCGAAACAAGGCCGCGCTGGCCAGTACCAGGCAAGGACGAGTGTTCATGAGATGTGGTGGTTCTGCACGGAAAGCCAACGCCTCCCAAGCGGACTTGTCAAGACCCCGAGTTGGCATGCCGAGCTCGTAACAAACTCACTCTAGCTTCTCGTCCAGACTCTGCCCATCCGCAGATCATCGGAAGTTCCTTCTGTAGTCCACCCGACACTGCGGATCGGGTACACCGCCCCTCGTGCGGAGGGAAGGAACGCGCTCCGCGCGCCCGGATTTGCCGGGCGGACTGGCAAGGGAACGACAGTTTGCGTACCGTGGCGGCGATGCAAAAAGATGACACCCGCGTGGATCATGCACCACCGCTTCGGTGGTTGCTCGTCCTGGCACTGGCCTGTCTGCTGGTCTCGCGGGCCGATGGGTCCGTCGCTCCTGCTCCGAGCGCGTCCGCAACTTCCCGGCAACCGCGCAGCACACTGCCCGGGAGCGCGAATTCACGCCTGCTGGTGCTGCCGACTCCGGGAAAGGAAAGTGAGGCAGAAGCCCTCCACCAGACGTGGCGGGCCCGCGTGCTGCATCGTCTCCACCGGTTGGGGGGCTGGGAGGTGGTCGAACTGCCGAAGGACACGGAAGTGGTTCGAGCCCTGGAGACGTACCGGCGGAATCCCGCGATTCAATTCGTGGAACCCGATGCGCCCATTCGGGCGGCGCAAACCTTGCCCAACGATCCATTCTTCCAAAACGGGGCGCAATGGCATCTGAACAACTACGGCCAGAACGGGGGGCTGCCGGATGTCGACGTGGACGGGCCCGAGGCATGGGATGTGGTGCGCGAGGCCCCGGGCGTCATCGTGGCCATCCTGGACACCGGCATTCGATGGACCCACGAAGACCTGGCGCCCAACCTGTGGCGCAATCCGCGGGACGGATCGTTTGGCCTGAATCCGATTGGCCGCAGCCACGATCCCTGGGACGACAATGGTCACGGCACGCACGTGGCCGGGCTGATCGGAGCGGTGGCCAACAACCAACGCGGAGTGGCCGGAGTGGCATGGCGCGTCCAACTCATGGCCATCAAGGTGCTGGACAGCGCCGGGAACGGCTGG